>CAZQVA010000005.1:49279-92974 GCA_964596685.1 uncultured bacterium
AGTTGCCACCTAAAGCTTGTCATCTAGCACCTCGAATTACATCCATGGAAGAGCCCTTTTGCAAAACTATCCAAAGTCGAACTCGCGTTAAAGTCATGCTTTTTGCTGTTTCAAATTCTTCATTTGACAAAATATAATAAAAAGTGTGTAGTTGGCTTATGGAGGTATTCAATGAAAATACTAGATGTTATTGCAGGAATTTTATTACTTATTGGTGGATTGAATTGGGGATTAATTGGCGTAGCTGATTTTAATCTTGTTTCATACTTATTTGGCGAATTATCGGATGTAAGCCGTGTGATTTATGTGTTGGTAGGACTTGCTGCTCTTTATCGCATTTTCTTTTTCCAAGGAATACGCAAGCGTTGGAGCGTTAAGGCCTAAAAATCTACATTACTAGGGTGTGATGGATAAAATTTATAAGGGATTGTTGGCTGGTAATAAGCGATGGATCGCAACCCAAAAAGCCAAGGATCCCGACTATTTTAAAAAACTTGCGCAAGGGCAGCATCCAGAGGTTTTATGGATCGGGTGTGCGGATAGTCGCGTTCCCGCGAATGAAATCACCGATTCTCCCCCAGGCTATATTTTTGTTCATCGCAATATTGCCAACCTAGTGATTCACACTGACATGAATTTGCTGAGCGTTTTGGATTATGCCGTAAACGTTTTAAAAGTGAAGCATGTGATTGTTTGCGGCCATTATGGATGTGGAGGCGTATTGGCCGCAATGGAGCGCAAAGAGCATGGGATTATCGACAATTGGTTGCGCTTTCTCAAAGATGTCTATCGCCTGCATTCTGATGAATTAGAGGCGATCAAGGATAAGGAAAAACGGTGGCGACGGTTTGTTGAACTGAATGTCATCGAACAGGTCTTTTGTCTTAGCGAAACATCAATTATTCAAAATGCTTGGAAAGAAAGGCAATCGCCCATGGTCCATGGTTGGGTTTATGACATTGGGATAGGAAGGATTCAGGATTTGAATGTCACTATTGATGAGGCAAGTGACTTGCACGAAATTTATAGGATCGAAAGTCCGATTGTTTCAAGGCGTAAGGAGAAAAAGTGAGCAGCCAATTAGACGATATTAAGGCCGGTATCGTTGTCTTTTTAGTTGCTTTGCCTCTCTGTTTAGGTATTGCCTTGGCCTCTGGTGCACCTTTGTTTGCAGGCATCATTTCAGGATGCGTCGGGGGGATTGTCGTAGCTTTAATTAGTCGCTCACCCTTAAGTGTTAGTGGGCCAGCAGCAGGTTTAAGTTCGATTATTCTTCTTTCTTTAACAAATTTGGGGACTTTTTCGGCACTCCTTGCGGCTATCGTGCTGGCAGGAATTTTCCAAATCGCCTTGGGTGTCTTGAAGGCGGGTTCTATTGCAAATTTTGTCCCATCAGCAGTGATCAAGGGGATGCTTGCAGCAATCGGTCTTTTACTGATACTAAAACAATTTCCGCATGCTGTTGGATATGATGCAGATTTTTCTGGGAGTGAAAGTTTTTTGCAAAGAGATGGAGAAAACACATTTTCAGCCCTCTCTATGGCCTTAGTATTTTTACATCCTACGGCAATTCTAATTACGGGCATTTCTCTTTTTGTTTTGATCAGCTTTGAAAGTCCCGTGATAAAAAATAATCGTTTTTTAAAATTTCTCCCCGGACCCCTCGTAGTGGTTGTTTTGGGCATATTAATTAATGATTTGCTTTTCAAGTATTTCCCTGTTGCAGCTCTAGGTCGAAACTATATGGTCTTTTTGCCGTTTGGTAATGAAGGGAGTGTTTTGTGGAGTCACTTTCAATTTCCTGATTTACGCCAGTGGGGAAATGGGGAAGTATGGCTTGTTGGGCTGACGATAGCGGTTGTTGCAAGTATCGAGAGTTTGTTGAGTATTGAAGCGATTGATAAATTAGACCCCTTAAAAAGACGCACCCCCCTGAATCGCGAATTGATTGCGCAGGGTGTTGGCAATACGGTATGTGGATGTATTGGAGGTTTGCCGGTGACGTCAGTGATTGTGCGAAGTTCCGCAAACGTAAATGCAGGAGCAAAAAGTCCACTCGCAGCAATTATTCATGGCATTTTATTATTCGTGGCAGTTTGGCAGGTTCCGCATTGGCTCAACCAGATCCCATTAGCAGCACTTGCAGGCATTTTATTGCTTGTGGGTTATAAGTTAGTAAAACCGACTTTGATTAAAGAAATTTACAAACAAGGGGTAACGCAATTTGCTCCCTTTGCAATTACAGTGGTTGCAATTTTGTTAACAAATATGCTGGAAGGCATGCTAGTAGGAATTAGCGCGGGATTAGTCTTTCTTTTAAGGCGCAGTATGAAACAGGGCATTGAAAGCGTCTTAAATAAAGAGCATACCATTATTCGTCTCACTGCAGATCTTTCATTTCTTCATAAGGCAGCTTTAAGAAATGCATTTGCGGCTATTCCGGATGATACTTCATTATTGATTGATGCTAGTCGCACGCAATTTATTGATCAGGATATTGAGGAAGTGCTTCAGGAGTGTCTTTTGCAGTTGAAGGATCGCAATATTTCCTATGCATGGGAAGGTGAGCCTCTCGTTGTTGCCAAAGCACCTATTTCTGTCAGTCACTAACGGTTGACTTTTTATCTTTTTCACGCCATAATCGCGCCTTCACCCTCATCGAGGCGTCACTATGAAAAGTGTTCCTAAAGATGGTCTACAAGGTCTTCGTCAAAATTGGCGCATAGACATATTTTCTGGTTTTTTTGTTTTCCTTTTAGCTCTTCCGCTTAGTCTAGGTATTGCCCAAGCTAGTGAATTTCCTATGGCAATGGGTATTTTGACAGCGATGATCGGCGGCATAATTGTTTCTCTTTTTGCAGGCTCTAGGCTTACAATCAAGGGACCCGCTGCAGGTTTGATCACCGTTTGCGCCGCTGCAATTGCTGAGTTCGGTGGTGGAGTAGACGGGTGGCATCTTGCATGTGGAGTAATTGTTGTGATGGCTGCCTTACAAGTGGGACTGGCTATTTTAAAGGTGGGTTCACTCAGTGATTTTTTCCCTCACTCTGTTGTTCATGGAATGCTAGCGGCCATTGGAATTCTTATTTTTGCGAAGCAATTTCCCGTATTGCTTGGTATAGCTCCTTCAATGACCCGCGGATTGAGTCCTGTGGACTTATACTTACATATTCCAGAGTTTATTCGAGGTGCAAATGCAGGAGTGGCGCTTATTGGGGCGTGCAGTCTTGTTATCCTCTTTCTTTTTCCGCTTTTTCGCTCGTCATTCGTTCAGAAAATCCCGGCGCCTATTGTGGTATTACTGCTCGCCATTCCTCTAGGGATGTACCTGGGATTTCAAGAGCAGCTTGATCTAGAAGGAATTCCAAAATATTTAGTCCATGTAGGAGACTTTTGGTCTCAAATTGGCATAAATGCTGATTTCTCCTCGATTAATACGTGGGTATTTTGGAAATATGTGGCGATTTTCCTCTTCGTCAATAGCCTTGAATCGCTTCTGACAGTTAAGGCGATTGATCATCTGGATCCGTGGAAGAGACATTCAAATTATGACAAGGATTTGGCTGCTATCGGGGGAGGAAATGCGCTATCAGGTTCGCTTGGTGGGTTGCCCATGATAGCTGAAGTGGCACGAAGCTCCGCCAATGTCACGGCAGGCGCACGTACGCGGTGGAGTAATTTTTTTCACGGTACATTTCTTTTGCTTGCGATGCTTTTTCTCATCCCTGTTATTGAGATGATTCCTAAAAGTGCACTTGCTGCCATGTTGATTTTGGTCGCCTATAAGCTTTCTTCGCCCAAGGAGTTTATTGGTAGTTACAAAATAGGCTATGAGCAATTAATCATTTTCTTAACCACTGTCGTTGTTACGCTTACAGAAGATTTGTTAGTGGGTGTAATTGCGGGTATTTTGGTAAAATTTCTTTTCCATTTTATCCATGGTGCACCTTGGAAAAGTCTTTTTAAAGCTGATTACCTTTGTAAAAAGAGCGAGGGAGAGTACTTTATCCAGGTGCGTGGGTCAGCTACATTTTCTAACTTCATTGGCTATAGAAAATTGTGGCAGGGTATTAAACCAGCGCAAAAAGTGATCATGGACTTTGAGCAAGCCAGATTGATAGATCATACCTTTATGGAACAACTCCATCACTTTGAAGAAGATTATACTGAGCATGGGGGGAGTGTGATGATTAGAGGGCTTGAAGGATTTCGACCTTTTTCTAAGCATCCGAGAGCCGCACGGAAAGCTCCTTCACGAAAACGTGCTTAAAGTAAACTCACGTTAAAGTCGACCTTGCGTTGATCAAAGATGCTAGTGTGCAGCGTGTGTCAGAAGTTGCGCAAGTTCCGGCTGTGGTGTGAAAAAACGTACGCCGATATAAGTAATCCCCTTGATAAAGTTGATCGAGCGTACTTCACAAGTTACATTGGCATACGCAAAGGGGAATTCAAGAATAACTTTGCTGTCCGGAGATACTTTGTTAGTGAAGAGAAGACGGCAGCCATAGGTAGAAATATCGATAAGTGCAGCTTGAAGGATGGTGTCATTGTTAATTTTAACGCGCACAGCAGTTTGGCAGGCGATACGTTCAATTTTACGAGAGCTCATTTCAATACCACGGAGCATGCCTCGAAAGATGAAGTAATGGAAAGGAAGCATGGCTTTCCAATAAAGAATTCCCCAAAGCCCACTGGGATAGAATTTTGCTGATTGATAGACCAGGGTTGTCGTGGGTGTTTGCGGCGTTAAGTGGTATTCAAGGGTGGCAACACCGGGAACTTTCATTTCGGCGATTAATAGCAGTTTTTTTAAAGGCTCAATGTAACCCACTCTCCAAAAGTCCAGTGTATCGCCGGTGCGCAGCTCCTGGTAGCTTCTTCTGCCTCTACTAAGGCCAGGACCACCGATTAGGCGATCGATCAGTCCTCGTATTTTCCATAAAAAATTAGCGTAATACCATCCATTTTCACCTCCTAAACGAGAAATGCTGCTCCAAACTTCCTGCAGAGAACTGGAGATGATTTTTTCTCTGGTATCGTCAAATCGAGTGCCTCCTGCCCAATAAGGATCACTTGCCATGGGAATTTCAGGAGGAATGACGCCTGCATCGCGCCATGAGGATGTGATTGCATCAAGGTGGGTGTAGTGAATAGCTGATTTTACTGCTTCAGCAATAGGAATCAGTTCTTGCGGAATAATTTTTTTAATACGCTCTTCTTGACAGAGAACGGTATTAGAAAGTCCTTCTAAGAGAGCGCGTGCCGTTGCAGGGGGAACCGGAGTAACAAGTCCGATCCATAGCGAGCTTAAGCGCGGAGTCAAAACAGGAACGGGAATAATTAACCGCTTTTTTAATCCAGCTGCTTTTGCATAGATGGCCATAAGTTCGCGGTATGTAAGTCGCTCTGTACCACCAATATCATATGTTTGCCCGATCGTCTCATCATGTTCTAAAACACCTACTAGGTAGTTAAGTACATTGCGAATAGCGATGGGTTGATTGAGAGTACTGACCCATTTTGGTGTTAACATGATGGGGAGTCTATCGACGAGATAACGCAATACCTCAAAAGAAAGACTGCCAGCTCCAATAATCACAGCGGCTCGCAACAAGGTAACGGGTACAGGTCCCTTTTTAAGAATCTCACCCACTTCCCAACGAGAGCGCAAATGTGGGCTTAAAGTGTCATTGGGATCGCCAAGTCCGCCTAAGTAAATGATTCGTTTTAGTCGATTGACTGCGGCGGCCTTAACGATATTTTCAGCCGCCTGACGGTCTTTCTCTGCAAAGGAACGTTCACTATCCATTGAATGAACGAGATAAAAAAGATGATCGATCCCTTGAAGTGCCTTTTCCAAGGAAACTGGATCTAGGACGTTGGCCTCATGAAGTTCAACATTAGGGTGATTTGCCCATGGTCGATTTTTGAGTTTGGCGATTGAACGACTAATTGTACGTACTCGATATCCCTTTTCAAGAAGCATAGGGCATAAGCGCGCCCCTACATACCCACTAGCGCCAGCAATCGCAATAGTCATAATCCCTCTTTTATTTTGTCTTCACAATAGCATATTTGAGCCTTTTGCAAAACTATCCGTAACATGACCTGGTTGCCGAGCAGCAATCCTCAGAGAAAACCTCCTGACGCATGTCTATAGGCATTCTTTTCGTCTATTAAATGTAATTGCATCTCTAGAGCATTTTACGATAGAGGTGAATGGATAGCGCTTAATACATCCGAAGTGAAATTTAACAATTGACTCGCAGCGATGTTCTCTTTTGGGCAAGCTATAGACAGACCCGTAAGAGGATCAATGACGACCAGTGGTCTATCGCTGGCACTTGTAGCAAGCTCTTTTAGCATAGAGATGACTCGATCACGGCGCAATGCGTTGAGTAATAAACTGCGCAAATGTAATACGATAGGCGCATCGCTGCCCTCTGAGACTAATATGGTAGGTAGGAGCTGACTTTTACACCAACTGCGAATCCATAAAGGTTCATTCTTCTGATCGAGCCAGTAGATAAAACATTCTATACATGTACGCTCGCGCATAGCTTGCAGAAGGCGATAGTGTGCTGTATTGAATATTTTTTTAAAAATAGCAGGTACAAGCTCTTGTGTATCAGAATAATAGTTGGGTAACTTATTAGAAAGTACATGGCAGTAGAGGCGGATGATTTGGCCCACTAATTCAATTGATGGGGTGACGTTAGGTTCTAAGTATAGGTCCCCTATAGCAAGAAGGAGTGCAGAGAGAAATTCTACAGAGTTATAAGAAGAGCGTTCAGAAAGTGGCGGTATGTCATGTCCAAGGGATTCGATACATTGTAGTAAGGTGCCTTCGTCCCATGCTCCCTGTGTAGAACTCAATACCCCAATCAGTCGACCGAGCTGTGCTCCAAGAACTGTTTCAATAGGCATGTCTATGAAGGGGCGTGGCGTTTGTTTTGTTTTATGGTGCTGCTGGATCATATCGACGCATTGCATCTGCAGGACCTCTTTGACTCGACCACCGAACCTAAGATAGAGCATGTTTAAGTCTCGAATAAGCTCGCTTAAAGGGTAGACAATATCATACATCAAGAGTTTTTGAATTTGATGGACACACTTTTTTATAAAAGCAGGGCGTTGACTTGTCTCCAATCTAGGAGGATAAGCGAGAAAATGGTGATAGCAGAGAGAATTAAGAGATTTGCGCAAAAAGTGCTCTTGTTGAGTATGACGGGTGGAGGATGTCAAAAACACTGTAAGGAGTATTTGGTCGATGAGGCTCTTTAGATCGTTCTCTAGTCGAGGATCCGTGGTCCACACAACGAGGACGTTGCACAATACGGTAAAAAGCATGTTGATGGTGGGCGCGTCATCGGTAATATAGAGGTGGAGAAAAGGGATCAACTGCGCGCGATCTTCCTCAAAAAGTAACTGGGAAGATTGAGAAAAGGCCCGTTTATCATTCAGATCAATATCTATTTCACTTATCTTTTCGCATATACTCCAAACAGCTGTTTCTTTATGCAGGGCTGCTTTGATCAGTTTAAATAAAATATGATAGGCAGCAGATGCTTTTATTTGTTGACAAACTGATTTCAACCGTTGAGGCTGCTGGAAAAAATCGATCCAGGAGTCCATCCATGGGGGTAAGGGAGTTTCGGTCTCGAGTATTTTCAGGCCGTATTCAAAAAATTCCTTTAAAAAAAGTGTATTACCTTCAATGGTTTCACACTGCAGATAACTACAAAATATTTTGGGGTGATTCAAGGCAAAGGACCAATAGCTGTGATGCTCAGGAGCGCGCCGAGTATCATGGCGATTGGCTGTATTAATGAGAGTAAGAAATAGCGTATGATATGCATTATGATCAGCGGTAGCAGCGAGCAAAAGACGATGGCAAAGATAGAGCCAATTAATAAAAGAGCGCGAAGTAAAACGGTGACGAATAAGAGAAGAGCATAGACAGATGAGAGCAGGGTATTGTGCTGCAGGTATTTTAGTTGGCTCTTTTTCAAATTGTGTAATCAAAGTATCGATGACGGCAATAGCAATCGGGGGCAGTGTTTCATTCCTATCACCGGTGGTAAGGTTAGGTAACTGCTTTGGGCAACCTAGTGCCTTAATCCATGATAGAGCCTCGATATCTTCTTTGTTGATCTTATCAAATTCATCTAATCGATCCGGTAATCTATCCAGGGACTCAAATACCTCTTGGCAGAGAGGTGTATTGTTTTGAAGAGCTTTAAGGATGATCTGTATGTAGAATGCTCGATGATGTGCTTTTCCTAAATCAATGCGAGGTACAATTGAAAGAGCATCTAATGACTGATGGTCAGGCAAATGCAACCATTTAATAACAGCCAAATCGATGTTAGGGGTGCTTTGTGAAAAATACTGTTCCAGCTGCTGAATGCGTCTACTCAATGTGATCGTGCTAGGCTGTGCTGTCATGAGATCATTAATAGCTTTCTCGAGAACATCCTTGTGAGTGCGTCCCCAAGGTAGTTTGGGGAATCGATCGATGGTCTTTAATGCTACTTCTTGTATAAGAGCTTGTGAATGATGTAATTGAGGTAATGTTTTGACTAAGAATGGGGCACATTTTTCTGGGGTTGCTTCAGCTAGTTGCTTCACAGCGTCATCAAGAGGGATTTTATTTTTCAACCACTGCTGTAGTAGGTGTACAATCCAGGCAAGTCTTTGTTCTTTTGTACATTGCTTCCATTCCTGCATATCGAGAATATGACACCAGAGTTTTTCAGGGCTATATCTAGTTAAAGAGGTGATATAAGAGGGTGTTTCAGCTGAAAAAATCTCCTGTAGAGTACTTGGATTCCATAAGTTAGCAATACGATGAAGAAACTCTAAAGGGGTGTTTAAACGATGATCCCTTTTATAAAAGTGTTCGGCGTTGCTTAAGACCGCGCTGTTTTTAGAAGATAAAATCGAGTCCCAAGGAGGGGCTGGCATTGGATCCAACAGAGGTAGTAACGCGGTGAGCTGTTTGATAGCTAGTTCTTGCATCTGGGAAGAAGCCTTAAAAATGCCGCACCAGTAGTGCCATAGATTTAAGGAGTGAGTAAATTCGACAGCCACCTCGTGGGCTTTTTCGACGCGGTGATGGCGCTGTGGAGCGTGTTTTTCAAAGAGAGCGTTGATGTGTGGTTTTAGTGATTCGATAGAGGAACATAGATCGGAAAGATCGACCCAACGCTTTAAAGTTTCGCTCTTAAGCTGCCGTGGAAATAGTGTGATGAGTGTAGAGGCCTGGATTACCTGTTCCTGTGGGGGCATGGCTTGTAATTGTGCTTGCAGCGGTGCGATCCAGCTTGCCTCCCACGTTTCTTGCAGCTTAGTTTTCGTCAGCTCAAAAGCGGCTTGTGAAGAAGAACGGGTAACTGCTTGTAAAATTTGTTCATCGGTAAAGGGTTGCGGTTGGGGCAACTCTTTTAAATCGTTTGCATTGATTAGGCGCTTTGCGTATAGATCGAAGGGGGTTTGAGTTGTTTTTAATAGGTTGTTGAGGTCGCTTGCTGTATTGCATATTAGAGTAATGTGACGAGAAAACCACTCTTGTTGATCAGCCGAGAATATATTTTGTCCAGCAAACACCCCTTGTTTGATGCAAGAAGCCGTTACTAAAGATAAAATTTCATCAAAGGGAGCATGGGGAACAAAGGGTTGTAACTTGGCGTTGCATTTGTTTTGAGGAGTACTTAGCCAATAAAGAATAATGAGTAAGGTCAGGTTTCCTTTAGGTGGCAAATACTCTTTAGTATGGCGGAGAAATTGATCGTGCCAGACGTCAGGAACGACGGGTCCGTGCGCTGTGATGATGCGGTGGATATGCCATAAAAAGTCAGCAACGATCTGATGCGTATCCAGAGGCTGAAAGTTTTTTGAAAGAAGTACAATCCATCGACAAGCATGTTTTGGTGCTTTATCAGCGCGAGGATTAATATGGCGCTCTAGGTCCTCAGTACCTTCAATGGTAAACTCTTTCTTTACAAGGGATGTCTTATACCAGCCTTTTTGCAATGGTTGGAAGGTGGAAGCCAGAGGAAGAATAACGCTCTCTAAGGTTCCCCTGTCCCACAACAATCCAGTAGCATGTGTTGTGTCGAGGCCTACACGTCTTGGAGGTGCGTACCAGCAATTAAAGTCTACTTTCCATTCCCCAACGCGTAGAGAGATCTGATCGATGCGATCACTGAGATCTAAAGAACCTGTGAAAGCCTTGTCGTCAGCAATAGAGATGGTATGGGTTTTAGCGATGAAAAGAGAAGAAAGCTTTGTGTAGACTTCCTCAAATTGAGGGTGACTAGCCTGCGGTGGCAAGAGTTTCTTATGTTGCATCAAGTGCAGAATCAGAGCATGTTCATGGATATTTCGATGCCAATGATCTTGCAGTATGAATTGAAAGGCTTCCTGTTGATCTTCGTTTTTGACTAGATGGTTGAGAGACTCTTGTAAATCCTGAAGTGAAATATTAGGTACAATAATGCACAGGTCTAGGTCTTGAGGAGGTTTTTCACCAAATCCCATATGGCGACGTGCCCATGAACCGTAAATAAAAACGGGCAATGAAGAATAGGTGAACAGGTCTGCTAAAGAGATCTCGTAATGCGCGAAGCGTGGAGTTGTCAGAAATTCTTTAGCATATGCAAGGGTGTTTTTAGAGGGAGTTGCAATAGGAACGAAGGGAGGAGAAGAGATCTGGAGGGACATAGTATTGTTATTAGAATTAGAGTTAAATGATCGGGGAGAAGTATATTGTGATGCAACAAGAAATTAAATGCGTATTTTCTTTGCAATATTCATCTAACAATGTGAGGCAGAAATGGCTAAAGATAGCAATGGTAACGAGCTGAAGGAGGGCGATTCAGTTCAGGTGATTAAAGATCTCAAAGTTAAAGGATCGTCGATAACGCTCAAGCGTGGTAAAACATTTAAAAACATTCGCTTAACTGATGATGATGAAGAGGTAGATTGTAGAGAGGGTAAAACGACGATTGTCCTAAAAACTTGTTTTTTGAAAAAAGTCTAGTTCACGAAATCCATCAAGGTGTGCGATTATCTTTACAAAACTCTAGACTGCTTGCAAATTTTTCCATTGAAAGAAGCGTTATTGCTGGCAGTCTACTAATTAAGTGGTATGCTCATGCAACGAATTTTGGCTGAAACTCTGCCTCAGCACCTCAATCAAGAAGTCCGTGTGCGCGGTTGGTTAAATAACATCCGTCCATTTGGAAAAGTAAACTTTTTAATCCTACGAGATCGCACAGGGCTTATTCAGGTGGTGATTGAGGATAAGGCGGAGTTTGGAAAAGTACAAAAATTGCAGCCGGGTAGCATTGTACAGATCCACGCGCAAGTAGTGACATCGCAATGTGAGATGGGCGTTGAGTTGTGCAACCCAAAGATCATTGTGGAAGTGCCTATCCAGGCAGTACCCCCTCTTGAATATTATAAGCCTCAAATCCCATGTGATTTAGAGACCATTTTGGATCATCGCCCCGTCGCTTTAAGAAATCGTCAATTACAGGCGGTATTCCGCATCCAGGCTGAGATTGCCCATGCATTTCGCTTGTACATGCACGATAAAGTTGGAGGCGTAGAATATTTTGCTCCTAATATTATTGGGACCTCATCAGAGGGTGGCGCTGAATTTTTTAACGTCGATTATTTTGGGCATACGGCAACTTTGGCGCAGAGTAGTCAGCTTTATAAGCAAATTATGGTCGGTGTCAATGAGCGCGTGTTTGCTCTCATGCCTTTTTTCCGTGCTGAACCCTCACATACGCCGCGCCATCTCTCTGAGGGAAAACAATTTGAATTTGAGATGGGTTTTTTTGAACACTGGCATGAAGTGCTCGATGTGCAAGAGGGCTGTATTAAATTCATTATTGAATACTTAAAGCAGTACTGTGCAACTGATATCGACACTCTTGGTGGGACACTCATCGAGGCACCTACTGAGGTGGCTATCCCGCGTTTTACCTTTGCAGAGGCACAGCAGCTATATTATGAGATTTCTGGTGTTGATGAAAGACAGGAGCCGGATTTGAGTCCCGCAGCAGAGCGAGCCCTTTGTCAATATGCTTTAGAAAAATATAAGACGCAGCTAGTTTTTGTTACAGACTGGAAGTTGGAAAAACGCCCCTTTTATTCGTATCCCCACCCCCAAGAACCAGAGTTGACTCATACCTTTGACTTGCTGTGCGCAGGAACTGAGATTACTTCAGGTGGACAGCGCCGCCACACCTATGATTCGATGGTCGAGGGAATTCGCCTAAAAGGCATGAATCCTGAGAATTTTGAAGATTATTTGACGATTTTTAAGTATGGCATGCCCGTGCATGGCGGCTTTGGAATGGGTTTAGAGCGTTTAACGATGACTTTGTTACAACTGAAAAACATTCGTGAAGCTAGCTTGTTTCCTTCTGATCCGCGCCGTATCGCCTCTGTGCGTTTGAAGGCAAAGATTTTCTTTGGAGCAGAGAATATTCGCAATGAGATCGTGCGCCTATTGCGTGCGCATTCTGTTGAATTTGAACACTCGGTGCATGAAGAAACACCGCGTTCTGAGGACTCAGCACGCGTACGCGGTACACCCTTAGATGAGGGTGTTAAAGCGCTTATTTTGAAGGGAAAGCAAAGTAAGAAAAATTATATGTTTGTGCTTCTTGGAGATCAAAAACTCGATATGAAGGCTGTAGCTGCTCTAACAAATGAGAAGTGTGAATTTGAATCTCCTGAAGTTATTGCTGAGCGTTTTGGTTTACAGATTGGTGGCGTGCCTCCTTGGGGTCAACTCCTTAATTTAGAGACATTTTTTGATCACACAATAGAAAAGAAGAAGACCATCCATTTCAATTGCGGATTGCGCACAGAATCGATGACGATGCAAGCGAAAGATCTTATTGGGCAGGTGCAGCCGATTTTAGTAGACATTCGAGCAGAAGTTACTCTTCCGAATTCCTAAAGCGCATTTATTATTGAAGGTAGACTGGGAGGGGATATTCCTCCCCCAGTCTGTTTTTTTTATGGAGTCGGCGCAACAGCCACTGCAGCACCAACAGCCGGAGCTGCAATAATTAGAGCTGCTCCTACCCCTTGTCCGCCTGGAATAAATAACAATCCAACACCAACTCCTTTTGTTAAGAGCATCGCTGCAAGTCCCAAAAATGGTCCACCACCATTTATGCGTGGTTTAAAGCTCAGAGTATAATCTTCTCCAGCTCGATTTACAGCTAAGTAGCCTTGATCTAGCATAGCTGCCAGTGTTTTCTCAGGGACAGCTCTAGAAATACTTTTAAGAGCTATTTGAAAATATCATTTACACTTTCTAGATCAAAAGACTATATAAGAAAGGAACAGCGCTGATGCTGCGACAAACAAAAGGTTCTGGAGGTAGTTATGGCGAAAGCAAAAGCACCTATACAAAAAAAAGTTGATGCCACTAAGGGTAAGACACTTGTAAAGCTCAATGCAAAAGACCAAAAAAATGTTCGAGGGGGAACGAATATATCCTTGCCGGGTATTATGAATGTAAATATACCGACCTTGAATCAATCGATTATAAATAGGATAGAGGCACCTACTAGCGTGACTGGAATAGGTGGTTCGGTTGATCAGCAGGGTTACTGAGAATAACTCATGAATGGGGCTTATCTAGTCTCTATGCTGAGGACAGTGTAGGCTGGATAGGCGAAGTGGCGGTTGAAGCGCTCGACGGCGGTGATAGTGACTTCTTTACCTACCCAATCGCGGAGATTGATGGTGGGGCTATTTAAGAAGGCAACGGGAATGTTGTTGCAGGTCAAGGTGAAGTGGCCTGGTGGATTAGTCACCGCAGAGACATAAGGGGAAATAATGCCGCTTAGTTGTATAGTGGGCTGGGTGGTTGTCGATGGGCTTACAATGGGTGTCGGAAGTAAAATAGCTTCCTCCATTGCTGGCTCAGCAACAATTAATCTCTCCTCGACCATAGTAAAGGTGGGAAGCGTCACGTTAGTGACGGGGGCTTCTGTCTTTTCCACATATTGCTTAGAAATAAACATCGCGCAATAGTGACACGCATCGATCTCAAGCCATTTCGTGTTATTGGTTAGAACTTTCCCCTCGATTTGTTGCCCCTTTTGTAGCTGACCGATAATGGGAGCCTCTGTCGAGGGGGCGAGACGGACATTTAGGGCCGTGGCATCAACTTTTCCATCAAGTATATAATTGCGCCAAATATAACCTTTTAGTTCCTCTGGGGGAACTACGGCATAAAAATCGCCCTTTTCTCCTACAACATATAAAATTTGCCCCTTAGGCAATTCTTTGAAAATGGCTGCATCATAATTTGCATCCAGTCTTAAGCGCACCTGACTGCCAGTTACCTGGGCCACATAAGGGGTAAAACTACATGTGATAACTGTTAGAAGACAAAGTATAAGAGGGCACAGTATTTTCATTTAGGTATTAAGTACCGCTTTAATATGTTCGCAATGCTTGCTACCGCAACTGCAACCAATGGGGGATCCTAAGAAAACATCATAACACTCTTTTACATCGAGTGGGTTAGATACAGAATAAAAGTGCTCGCTCTTTTGCTCAACATCCCAAGTGCGGAATTGCAGGTCAGTAGCATGGACCTCTTCATCTAGATAGACATGTTTGGATGCATGCTCGTGGCGAATTGTGCGCAAAATTTGACAGTGCAGGCAATTGCAGTGCGGTTCAAACTTAGGCAACGCTTTGAGTTCTTCAGGATGTAAAAGACGTGCCACCTGCGCTACCTTTTTTAAAATTTCAGGAGGTAGATTTGGTAGGCGCGTATGCTCAGGCATATGCTGCATCGGAAAAATCAAATGCTCTTGGCGCTGCTTACCAGCAAAGTCTAAACCACCTAATTGTAGAAGCTGGAAAATTGGATCTGTGGTGGCATTCAAAGCATGCAATGGACTTTTCCCTGCCTCATAGCGCCCATCTGTCTTTGTTTCAAGTGCTTTTAGGTGCATCGAAAAGATGTTGTCGATTGTTTCTTCTGACAAATCATAAATTCTGACGCGGTAACCATCGCTTAAAGCGATGACTAAAGAGGGCTCTGCTGTTGCGCTATCGTGTTCAATGCGCAAAGACCTAATGTTATCCCAAGTGGTGGAAAGATGGGGAGGGATGCAGAGCATTTTTTCTGTAATTCTAATTCTCATGGCACTCCCAATTAGCGAATCCTTAACTTTCTCTTCAGTTTTCTCGATGGTAGCAAACTAGGAAAAAAAATGCAATGCGAAAAACTAGCACTCTGTATAAAAGAGTGCTAGTTTTGTGTGAGAATAGATTAGCGAGAACGCTTGCGATCTACTTCTTTGAGGATACGTTTTCTCATGCGGATGGAAGAGGGGGTCACTTCGATTTGTTCATCGTCATCGATGTAATCAATCGCTTGTTCAAGAGTAAACTTGCGAGGAGGGATCAAAATGAGGTTTTCATCATTGCCAGAAGAACGCACGTTCGTGAGCTGTTTTGCTTTTGTCGTGTTGACTAACAAATCTCCTTCGCGCGTGTTTTCTCCTACAATCATTCCTTCATAAGTTTCATCGCCAGGAGCAACAAAGAGAACAGAGCGCTCCTGTAGGTTGAAACATCCATACGCATTTGTCTTACCTTCACACATGGAAATAAGAACTCCGCGTGTGCGCCCTGCAATCGCACCCTTGAAAGGAGCAAAGGCTTCAAAGATTGAAGTAAGAATGCCAAGGCCACGTGTCATTGTAAGGAATCTATTTCGATAGCCCATCAAACCACGCGTCGGAATAAGGAATTCCATGCGTGTGATCTGATGTTCGTCGGTATCGAGATGTTGCATCTCACCTTTGCGACGTGAAAGTTCCTCGATGACGGAACCTGAGAATGATTCAGGAACTTCGATATGAACGCGCTCCATCGGCTCAAGTTGCACGCCATTCTCTTCTTTTAAGATCACGCGTGGTTTGGAAAGAGTCATCTCATATCCTTCGCGGCGCATTGCCTCAATGAGAACGGAAAGGTGCAATTCCCCGCGTCCGGACACTGTGATTGCATCTTGTTGCTGCGTTTCGATGCGCAATGAAATGTTTGCGCGTTTTTCTTGAAGCAGACGGTCGCGGATTTTATTCATGGTCACGTGTTGGCCTTCACGTCCTACGAATGGGCTGTTATTCACCATAATGTCGATCGATACAGTTGGCTCTTCCAGCACGATAGGAGGAAGCTGTTGAATGCCTTCTGGATGACATATTGTGTCGCCAATCATGACCTCAGGAATACCGAACAAGCCAACGATATCGCCACAGCTGGCTTCATCCATCTCGACTTTTTCGATGCCTCTCCATCCTTGAATACGCGTAATTTTGTGGCGCGTTTGCTGGCCTTGTGCATTGACGCAGACGACTTGTTGCCCCTTTTGCACTTTACCTTCAAGAATCCTTCCGCATGCCATACGTCCAAGGAAGTCATCGTAGCCTAAAGTGGCTGCCTGCATGAGAAAGTGGTTGTTAATGGATCCCATTGGTGCGGGAGTTGCTTCACAAATCACTTCTAGAAGTGGGATCATATTCTCGCGGGGATCGTTGACTTGGCGTGTAGCAAAACCAGATAGACCTGAAGCGTAGCAATATGTAAAATCAAGCTGTTCGTCAGTTGCGCCCAATTCCATAAACAGGTCGAAAGTTAAGTTGAGTACGCGATCAGGGTCAGCATGGGGGCGGTCGATCTTGTTGAGGACAACGATTGGCTTAAGACCCTTCTTAAGAGATTTCGAAAGTACGAAACGTGTTTGAGGCATCGGTCCTTCTTGCGCATCTACTAACAAAAGAACGGAGTTGACCATACCCAAAATACGTTCTACTTCGCCAGAGAAGTCTGCGTGGCCAGGAGTGTCAATAATGTTGATTTTATAATCGCCGAATGGGATACATGTATGCTTCGCGAAGATCGTGATGCCTCTCTCTCGCTCTTGGTCGTAAGAGTCCATGATGCGCTCAGGTACGACTTCATTGTCGCGGAAGAGGTGAGATTGTTGGAGTAAAGCATCCAGCATGGTAGTTTTGCCATGGTCGATGTGGGCAATGATGGCAATATTGCGGATGAGTTGGTTTTTTTGATTGCTTTCCGACATGCTTAAAGGGGATCCCATTCTTTTAGAGATTAATATACGTTTGAATCTTCAGGAATAAGAGTTATTCTTGCTAAAAAATTTGAGTGGTACAAGACCATATTATGATAACAAATTTATATGATGATGATCAAGGGAATTGGAACAGATATTATTGAGATCGAGAGGATTGCTGCAGTCTATAAGAGACGGGGACAGCGTTTTCTTGATTTTATTTTGACACCAAGTGAACAAGCGTACTGTCTTGAAAAGGTGCATCCAGAAGCATCGATTGCGGTGCGTTTTGCGGCTAAAGAAGCTGTTGCTAAGGCTCTTGGAGTTGGATTTGGTCACCATCTGCGATTTCTCGACATCGAAGTAGTGAATGGTCCTTTAGGTACACCTACTATTTTGCTTAGCGATAGAGCGCGTGCACATTTTAATAACCCCCATTTACTCATTTCACTTAGCCATTCTAGGTGTTACGCAACTGCCGTGGCGCTATGGCAAGAAAAGGAATAATTTACTTATGCATTTAAAACACTCCACTCTTTTAGGAGTTGCAGGCAGCATATGGTTGCTTGTTGGGATCATGTTAATGATTTTGGGTCTTAATCTTCTCGTGAATGTTGAGAGGGCTTCTGGTCTATTTCAACTTTTAACAGACCTACTTGGACGCGCAGATTATGCCAGTATCGCGCTTGTAGTGATTGCATTGATTGTTGGTCGACTAAAGGGGCGCTTTGTCCTATCAAAGAGCGTTACAAGGATGCAAGCACGCCTCGTAAAATTAGGAGAGCCACTGCCCATTTGGAAAATTTATAGCGGTGGATTTTATATCTTGATAGCTTTCATGATGGGTCTGGGCATGTTATTTCGCTTTTTTGGCGTGCCACAAGACATTCGAGGCTTTGTCGATGTCGCTGTAGGAGCTGCTTTGCTATCCGGTTCAACGGCCTATTTCAACAAGGCTGGTGAAGCGCGCGGAGAAAAAGAGCCCTCCACCTAAAAGATATGGCAAAGAACTACCACGATAAAACTTTTCACGCTTTGATGCAACAACGTAGCTTTGCGCTGCCATTTTTGCAAGCTCACTTGCCATCTGATTTGCAAAAACAAATAGATTGGAACTCTCTGCAGTTATTGCGTATGGATGGTAAATGCATTAAAACAGCCTCTAAGCCAGCCCTTTACGCTGATATTGTTTACCTTGTCAACATCGAGAAGGAACAGGCGTTATTGTGGACGCATATTGAACACCAGTCTACACCTGATCGTTGGATGGCTCTTAGGGTTCTGCAATATCAAACGGCTACGTTGCTTTCTTATACAAAAGCAAATAAAGTCACTCAATTGCCTGCCATTATTTCTATCATTTATTATCAAGGCACCAAGCAGTATCCCTATACAGTAGATTTACCTTCTCTTTTTGTAGACAAAGAGCTGTCCATGAAGTATTTGGGATCACCCATCCTAATTGATCTGCCAGCAACTCCTGACCATGTTCTTTTAGCTACTCCTCAAATTGGCACGGTAGAATTACTTCTTAAGAATATTCGATTAAAGAATTTTGAAGAGAAATCCGATATGCTTCTTAAGGGGTTAAAAAATCTCGATGACAATATGCGATTGATTGTGCTAGAATACATCTTGATGGTCGCCAGTCTCGATCAGGACCTCTTAGAGGAAAAAATAATTGAAAACCTACCAGAGGATAAAGAATTCATAATGACTTTTGCTAGCCATTATCGCCAAAAAGGCCGTCAAGAGGGCCGTCAAGAGGGCCGTCAAGAGGGCCGCCAAGAAGGTCGTCAAGAGGGTGAGCTATACGCACGTCAAGCTATTGCTCGAAGTCTCTTGGCAAAAGGTATTGATCTTTCAATCATTTCTTCATCTACAGGTATTTCTCAGGCAGATTTGTTGCGCTTGATTTAAAGTTGAGTCTCTAGTTTTTTTCGTCCCGCCTCATACCTCGAATTGCACCCGCCATCTCTCGTATACTTGATTATTTAATAATAATTTGACAGAATGAGGCGGTACGTTTAAGGAGGTATTTTATGTCTCGTTTTTTACCGCGCGTAACATTTCCTACACTGTTTTCACTACTCGATGAGAGTGACAACAAGTGGTTTAATGAACATTCCGAAGGCTCCGGATTAACCGTTTCTGAAGATGATCATCATGTCTATGTTGAAGCATCTGTGCCGGGGGTTAAGGCCGATCATATTGAGATGACTTTTGATAAAGGCATTTTGTGGATCAAAGCTGAAGATAAAGAAGAGCATGAAGATAAGAAACGCAAGTACTATCATCGTGCACAGCGTTCATTTTCTTATCGCTTAGCCGTTCCTGGGTTACTGGATGAGCATAAAACCCCGGAAGCTGTTGTGAAAGACGGTGTATTGAAAGTCACCTTCGTGAAGACGCAAAAAGTCGAACCGAAAAAGATTCAAGTGCGCCATCACGAAAGTTAATCGCCTTCAGAGAGCCTTTTGCAAAAGGCTCTCAAGACAAGTCTTTTTGTGATCTGGACTTTACATCTAGATCACTATGATCTGCATGGGACTATTTCTTTCTTAAAAAAACGTCTATTCAATGGGTGCAATCGCACAAATACCAAAGAATGCCTGTTTCTTCTCTAGTTGAAGAGGAGGGCTGCGTCGCAGGCTTTTGACTTGTCTTACAATGACCCCTTCAGTGGGCAGAGTAAGATCAAAAAGTACACACACCCATGTTTCATCGTGTAGAGTTTCTATGATTTCTGTATAGGTGTGCTGGTTTCTATAAGGCGTTTCAATAAAGAAGTGGCTGCTTTTTAGATCGCGCGAATTTTTTTCGATGTTTTTAAGCATCGTCTTTCTTGCTTGAGGCTCCTTGGGAAGATAACCATGGAATGAAAAACGCTGAGAAGGAAATCCAGAAAGCATAAGAGCGTAGGTCAGACTGCTTGGGCCATTTAGCGCTTTTATTGTGATGCCGCGCTGTCTGGCACGAAAAACTAGTCTGGAGCCGGGGTCTGCCATGCAAGGCAGTCCTGCATCGCTGATCAGCCCCCAGCTTTCTCCGTTAAGCACGGGTTGCAGAAAAAAATCCAGTTCGTCTAAAGGCGTTTTTCCATGAAGAAGGGCGAGAGGAATTTGGTAGGGTGGTTTTTTAGTCCGAAAATGGTTGAGAAAAGAGCGCCCATTTTGTGCGCTTTCGGCGATCAATCCATCGAGTTGTGCAACTACCTCAGGTAACTCAGCGCTGAAAAGATTGAGATCAAATTGCCCGAGCGAATTGGGTAGGAGATAAAGGGTTCCAGACATAGTATTTTTTTGTAATAAAAATTAATAAACAATATATACCAATTCTTCAGGTGGAATGGGTATAGAAGAGAGCCACTGCTCAAAAAGGAAAGTAGGCTCTGAATGACCGCTTTTTAAGGCGGCATCGATGCGATCTAGATGGAGAAGGGCATTCTTTAATGCTTCAATTGTCCACTGCCCGCTGCGCTGTAGGTCCTTTTCTAGTTGCACTTGTCTTAAATTTGGGAAAGCTGCCTGTACTTCTTGAAATGTATGGTTGTTCTCTTTAAGAGAGCGAAGTTGCAACGTTCTAGAGATCACAGAACGGATTCCTCGAAATGCTGCAATAGGCTCCTCAGAGCCAAAAAGAATAGGAGCACTTGCTGCCGCCTCCTTCCATTGCTTCTGGAGGATGAGCTCGGCTACTTGCCAACAAGAGGTGCTTTTGGGGGTAGTGCATAGAGTTAGCACCATTTCATCATCAATCGAGTGGGTGGGTTCGGCAAAAAGAGCCAGCTTCTTTAATTCATTTTCCAGCGCAAATGGGTTTAAAAGAGTCCGCTCTGCAAGTAAACGAGCTGCACCTGTTGCTATTTTCAGATGCAATTGCTGCGCATTCCAGATAATAAAATCCACATATTTATCGAGTCTTTGCCAGGGCGTAATTTGTGTGATGTCCCATACAATGCCGCGCGGATGGTTTTTTAAAAGTTGCCATTCTTTACTCTGATTAGAGAGATCAGTAAGAAAAATCGTTTCTTGAAGTTTTTTAAGGTCAATGGAGATGAGATTTTTAGGTTGTTGGACGATCAGGATGGGGCGCTCTTTAATCCATAAGGCTTGGTCATGTTGATTCAACTCAGATTCAATCGGCTGTTTGAGAATTTCATAGGGTAGAGCCGTGCGAGCAAGTAAATATTTCGCCCAGATTTCAGCTTCATCAATAGGCTTGGCATTGATGACAAGAAAGTGCTCTTGTTTCTTTTCAAGGGCTTTTTGCAGGCGGACGAGATCTTGATACATAGGCTCTTACTATCAGATAACACCCTATCAGGATAAAGGGAATACTGAGTAGTTGTCCAGTAGTCAATCCAATCATATAACTCTCAAGCCCTCCCTGTGCCACTTTGAATGGTTCTAATAAAAAGCGGGCCCCAAAGATCATAATAAAGAGAAAGCCAATCATCGCTCCATCGCGATATAAGGCAGACCATTTCCATAGGAAGAGGAAAAATGTTATTAGGTAAGCTAGCGCCTCATAAAGCTGTACAGGGTGTCTAAAGGCTGGCATCACATTATCGAGTGGCTGGGCAAAAAAGACTGCCCAAGGAACATCTGTGATCGTGCCTACAAGCTCTTGATTCATAAAATTCCCTACTCGGATCAGCGCAGCACCGAAGGTGACTGCAGGTGCAATACAATCGAGCAGCCGCAATACAGTGAGCTGGGGATAGCGCTGCCTGATGCGCCATCTAAGGAGTAGTAGGGCAAGAATGATTCCAACCGATCCACCGTGACTAGAAAGCCCTCCCTGGCGTAGAAAAAAAATCTGCATAGGATTGTGGAGGTAGAAATCAAAGTGGTAGAAGAAAACCTCACCTAAGCGTGCTCCAATGATCGCGCCAGCAGCGGTATAAAGTAGAATCTTATCAGAAATCGAGCGCGCATCCTTTTTCGCCTGCTCTCGAGAATAAAAGAGTGATTCATTTAAAAAACGCTGCAAGAAATGACAGGCGATAAAATACCCAAAGAAAAAAGCTGAGGCAAATAAGATGCCATACCATGCGACTGACAAGTCGATAAATGGCAAGGTGAAAGCTTCTTTAGGTGGGTTCCAAAATAGCATTTATACACTCTGAAAACAGATCTTCTTCAAGTTTAAGTCGCAGAGAGTTTAAACTGGACTTTAGACAAAATCTAATATTTTTAAAGCGGTAGCTCCAGGATAGATTTAAGGCGTAGATTTAAGGCGGGGTGCCGTCGTGCATAGCTTTAGCTATTCGCGATGATGCACTGCCTTGAAGATGCTCTAGAGCTATCCCTGTAAAAATATTAAATTTTGTCTAAAGTCCAGTAAAATAGCAACAAAAATTACTTTCCCTTAAGAGTTTTATGTCACCTCCAATTCGCGCTATATCACCTGTGGAACCACCTATCCCATCACTATCTACCCCATCAACACTAAAAGACCCACTCAAGGAATTGTACGCCGCTGCAGTTGGGGACCCTGAATCAAAGAAAGGAGTGCAAGGGCTCTTTAAAGCACTGGCTCGTTTAGAAAAGAAGGCTGATTGTCAAGGTGCGCTCGCTCAGTTTCTTAAAGTGTATGGTTCATCTACTTGCTCGATGGCGCCCTATGCGCGCATGGCAGGCCAATTAAAGGATACTACAAGCATTACAGATCCACCCTATATGCTTCATGGCATAGTGTATGAGACGGAGTGGAGAGAAATGTCGGCATCGAATCAGGAAATTTGCCGCCGACACGCATCTGCACTCTCTTTCCTGCAAGAGATAGGCGTGACATTTAACACCCTCCAAGGCGCTGGTTTTTCACAGCAGGATATTGAAGTGCTTCTAACGCGTCACATAGCGCTTTATAAATTAATTGCCTATGGAGTCAAGTTGGAAGATTTGAGAACCTTTGATAGCAGCGCCCTAAAATATATTTTAGAGCATCCAGATCTTCTTTTGCTGCCTCAATTATCTGTCTTGGGATGGCCTCTTGGGCATTTGCAAATTATCGATAAGTATTTTACGAGTTCTGGTTATCTTGCGCAGTTTTCGTGCAGCCGGCAGTGGAGGCATTATCCATTGCAGAGTTTAACCGTTATTTTGGAAAATTTAGAATCTGCTGTTTGTATTGAAAAAGAGATCCCTAGATTTTTTGAGTATTTTTTCGAACATTTTGCAGATGATCAACGCTTACAGTTAATTTTGCAATTTCCCAAGAGTTTTGCTGCGCTTTACACAAATGAGACGTTTCGAGTGACGTGGCATAAATTGTCTATGCTTCACCTTGAAAACGCTTTGAAACACCCCGCGACCGCTCCATTATGGTATCAGCGCGGTGTTATGAATGTTGAGTTAGAAGAGCTGGAATATGCTCATGTGCTGATTTGTCTTTATGATGGCCTCTTGCCAGGTCTACCAAATGTTCATCACGCGCGATTGGTAGCTCGCGAAGCCTTTCAACTACTTCCCAAAGACCGCTCTTCTCTTTTACAACATGTGCAATGCCGCTATGATCAATTGTGCTACCGATTAGGGGCTAAGTCTGTAATGTCCTTTGAAGAGCTATGGATCCAAATGAATCCGCAGTATAGGGCGCAACAATCTCATGCGCCTTTTTTTTATATGACACGATCTGTGCTCACTCATCTTAGTAATCAACAGCGCCTTGTCCAAGTGGGATTTTGCCCTACACAGCAACAACTTGAACCTTATTTGCTAGATCGCGCCGAGATATTGGTGTTTTGGTCTCAACTTGGAGTTACCAGCAAAGATCTATTAGCTTTAGACCGAGATTCTCAGCAACTTTTGCTGCGCGCTCCCTGTGCGGCAATGAAGCTATGGCAAGTCTTTTTAGGCACATTGCAAGACAAGTCTCGCGATGAACTTTGCTGGTTATTACAAAATGCTCAAGGGATTGCTTCCTTATCTTTTATTAAGGATTTATCCGTCTCTAAATTACCATTAGAGCGTTTAAAGATGCTTGTTAATAACATTCAGGCAGCCTTTATATTAGCTAGGAATGGTGTTAATCTATCTTGGACCCCATTAGATCGTTTGCAAATTTTATTGCTCTTCAGTGTGGAAGTGGAATGTTATGCATCTAAAGATTCGCATCTTTTTGATCTGCTGCAAACGATACCAGTAGCACGTTTGAGTCGATTTTTAGAGAGAGGTGCGGCTAATTTAGGGAATGATCTTGTGGATATTGGTGTAGACAGGGAACATGGATAGTTCCTATAATTTTCTAAAATCCAGTTAAAAAGGTCCACATGTCGCAAAAGCTAAAATTAGGGAAATACCGCCATCACAAAGGTGAGTATTATGAAGTCCTTGGAGTCGGTTGCCATAGTGAAACACTTGAAGAATATGTCTTCTACCGGGCACTGTATCATTCTGAAAAGTTTGGCAATCATTCTTTATGGGTGCGGCCTGTAAAGATGTTTTGTGAAATGGTTAACTCAAACGGGGTGGAAAAGCCGCGTTTTGAATTTATTGGATTATGATCGGGTTGAAAAAAATGAATAAGCGTAAGAATCCAAAGAGTAAAAGCCCTTGGGCTGTATTTCTTGCAATTCTGTTAGGTATGGTACTCGGCGGCTGGATGGGGAAAGATTCCTCCCTCCTTCCGCTACTTGATATTGCAGGTAGACTTTTTCTCAATGCATTAACGATGGTCGTTGTACCACTCGTGGCTGCATCGATTATTACCAGCGTGGCTCGCATGGGAGCAGATCGCGATTTTGGGCGTTTAGGAGCCAAAACTGTTATTTGCTATATTCTGACAAACTTAAGTGCAATCTTTGTAGGGATTCTTTTTGTCGACCTGATTCAGCCAGGTACAGGTATCGCCAAAGATCTATTACATAGTTCATGCATGCAAAATGCTGCGGGAGTAATCCCGACAGAAATTCCTTTGATGAATCTTGTCATGCAAATTATTCCAGCGAATATATTTGCAGCGCTTTCCTCAGGGCAGATGCTTTCAATCATTGTCTTTAGCTTGTTGTTTGGATATGCACTGTCAAAATTGCCACACAACCATTCATCGACGATGCAGAATTTTTTCCAGGGGCTCTTTGAAGCGATGATTCGCTTGACACAGCTCGTGATGAAAATTTTGCCCTTGGGAGTCTTTTGTCTTGTAGCAAAAGTCTTTGCAACGACGGGCTGGCACTCATTGACATGTCTTGGTTGGTTTGTCGTCACAGTATTGGCTGCTTTGCTAACTTTCTCAGGCGTTGTGTTACCTATTTTTGTCAGATTATTGGCAAGAGTCAGTCCTTGGAAGTTGGTAAAGGCAATGAACCCAGCGCTTGTCACCGCTTTTTCAACGAGCTCTTCCTCAGCGTCTTTGCCCATCACTATGGAATGTGTTGAGCATCGCGTAGGGGTTTCAAGTCGCGTGACAAGTTTAGTTGTTCCTCTAGGCACCTCGCTGAATATGTCGGGATCCGCTCTTTATGAATGCGTCGCTGCGCTCTTTGTTGCTCAACTTTATGGAATTGAAATTTCCTTTTTAACCCAAGTTCTGGTATTGATTTTATCATTAGTGACTTCTATGGGAGTTGCTGGTGTTCCCGCGGCAAGTTTGGTAGCAGTGATTGTTATTTTGCGCGCAATGGGACTTCCAGAAGAGGCTGTTGGATTGTTTATCGCGGTTGAGCGCCTTTTAGACATGGCACGTACCACAGTAAACGTCTTTAGCGATAGTTGCTGTGCAGTGATCATCGCCACCTCTGAAAAGGAAAAGGGGATTCTGAAAGGATAAGAAATGGGCTTTCGCCAGCGAGTCACGCGTCAATGGCGCGTGACCTATCATTTATTGATGATTAGTGTTGCTCTCAACTTCGCGTTTTTTATCACTATTTGCTACCTTCTGATTGCACCCACTTCATCACCTGGAGATCCTCTTTTATCAGGCGGCCAGATAAGCAATGGATGGCGACTCTCTGAGCTAAAAAAATTCTCTTTCGACTCCTTAAAAGAGGCTCTAACTTCCTCTGCTCCGATTGAATCAGGCTACAAAGAACGCGACCTTGCTTTAGCAATTCTGGTAAATGATTGGGACTTTGATATTGAGCGCGCCTGTCCCTATGTGACATTGCAAAAACGTCAGGTTCTTTTTAAAAATCCTCCTTTAGGGACGATTACTTTGTTTGCAGGCATGTCAGATGCGGAATTTGCGAGTATTGTCCAGTTCACTCAGAAAGAAAAATGGCCACTAACTCCTCAGGGCATGTTCCGACGCCTTAAAGAGCCCAAAGGAATGGCAACAGCATCATTGGAACAGGCTTTTATTCTCTCCACATCGTTTGTAAGTATTGAGACCTTGTTTCATCGTTCAGGTGCGCTTGTAGACCAGAAGGAGCTCTTAGAAATGTTGCTCCTGGGAGATTGGCTGGATCTTGTCAAAGTGAATCAAGAGACTTCCCTCGTTGCCGATCCATTGCAGAAACATCAAAAGATTCTTTTTCATTACATCCAATTGGGCTCTTCAAAGGCAGCCGACTGGTTTGTAAAACTCTATGCACCAGTTGCATTAAAACAGTTACCAGATAGAGACCTGATCGCTATCTTAAAAGCATTGCCCATTGAACAAGTGGCTCATGCGCGTTTTGCAAAGGCTATCTTAGTCACACCTCGTTCCGATCAAGTATGGAAAGAGGCAGCTTGCTTTCTTGCGCGTCAAAATGGGGATCCTATTGAAGAGCATTATGATCATGCAGCAATACTAGCACGTTATATTGCAAAAGCGCCGACAGTCGCAGCTTTGCCAGCAACGAAAAAAGTAGCGTCTCAAGATAGTACTCCTCAGGTGCTTGAAAAAGTTACTTCGGCTGTGGCAAGTGAGGAAAAAGTACTGCGTTATATCGTACAACAAGGGGACTCTTTTGCAAGAGTGGCTCAACTTTTTAAAGTCAACGAAGCGCATTTAAAGCAGGAAAATCCCGCTTTGCGCGATCCTTTAAAAAAGGGGAGTGTTTTACTCGTTCCTTTCAAGAAGCAGAGTTAATGCTGCATCTAGGCGGGGATACGTAAAGATAAAATGCGAGGAAAGAAGTTTTTCCGGAATCGCTCGCGTATTGGTTAAAAGTAACTGCTCCATCATGAGGGGACCTAAATGTTTAATGACCCATGCGGGAAGGGAAAGGAAGAGAGGGCGTTTACATGCACGCGCCAACTCTTTTGTAAAATCTTGCCATGTTGCCGGATACGGAGAGCAGATATTAATTGGACCGTGGAGTTCATTTTGCTGTGCAATATGTGCGATGGCCCGTACGAGATCTTGAATATGGATCCAACTCATCCATGAGGGGGGTAGTTTGACGCCCAAACCTCTTCTGAAAAAAGGAAGCATTTTAGGTAACAGGCCTCCTCGTTTTGATAGCACATTAGCAAAGCGAAGATGCGCTACGCGAATTTCTGGGCGCTTAAGAATGCGCGAGGAAGCTTCCCAAGCAATGCACCACCTGCTAGGAATTGTACTACCAGCACTGTGCGTTTCAACAACGCGATCTTGATCGCATTCCCCATAATACCCTATAGAAGATGCGAGTAAAAGATGTGGGGGAGGATTGATCATTTGCTGTAATGTGCGGCATAGCAGTTGCGTGCTCTTAACTCGACTTTGAATGATACGTTGTTTAGCTTCTTCAGACCACCACTGGGCAATCGTTTCCCCAGACAGATGGATGACGACATCGATACCCTCAAATACATTTGGATTTAAACTCCCTTCTTGAATATCCCATTGACGTAAAGAAGGATCAAGACCTTCTTTAGCACGATGTAGAAGGTGTACTTCATGGCCAGCCTCGGTTAAAAAGGTGCTTAAAGCACTGCCTATAAGACCACTGCCACCAGTAATTAGAAAAGATTGTTTTTTCATAAGACCCTGCTGTGGTTCATGATTTTAAAGGCTGCTAAAGCGCGTTCCCTGGCTTCATGGTGATTGACAATGGGTTTTGGATAAGCATCTCCCACTATTGCATGCGGCTTTGTAGAATTTATTTCCTTTACCCATCTTTTTACATATTCTCCATTTTTATCAAATTTTTTTGCCTGCAAAAATGGATTAAAGATACGAAAATAAGGGGCAGCATCGCATCCACATCCTGCGCTCCATTGCCAACCAAGTGTGTTATTGGCGAGATCAGCATCAAGTAAAGTGTCAAAAAACCATGCTGCGCCTTTTTGCCATGGCAATAGGAGATGTTTAACAAGAAAGGAGGCGACAATCATTCTTGCGCGATTATGCATGAATCCTGTTTCTTTTAGTTCGCGCATTCCGGCATCAACGATAGGATAGCCAGTTTTTCCTGCTGTCCATGCTGCAAAGTCTGAAGGTGAATCTCTCCATGGGAAGTGATCAAATTGTGTACGCAACGGATGATCGATACTTTGAGGAAAATGAAAAAGCGTATAGTGGGCAAATTCGCGCCAACCTATTTCAGTAGAGAAAATCTCGCGACTGTAAGAGTGGTTAGCCTCTAAGAGTTGTTGCCACATATATCTGACAGAAATTTCACCAAAGTGTATGGCAGATGAAAGGCGACTTGTTCCTTCATGGGAGAGAATATCGCGTTCCCTATCATAGTTGGAAAGAGAATGATGCAAAAACTGTTTCCAACGTGCTAGAGCAGTTTCTTCTGAAGGTTGCCAGTAAAGATCAAAGCGGCTTGAATTGAGAGGAAAGACGTGGCTTTTGATAGAAAGAGGGGGAGATTTAGGCCATTTAGTGACGCATGGAGTGATTTTGACATGGATACCTTCTTTAAGCGCTGCTTTCCAAAAAGGAGTAAAGATTTTCCACGGTTCCTTTCGATGCCTGTCATATGCGTTTGGTTCATTTAAGAGATTACTGCAATGAGGTTGAAGGGTGAGGGGAAGTTGAGTAAGGGCCTGCTCCTGACTTCTCATGAGAGGTTCATAACTTTTAGAGTAAAAAAGTGTATCAGCTCTACATTCTTTTGCGACACGCTGGATGATTGTTAGATAATCTCCCTTGCAAATGATAAGGGATCCTCCCAGTGCTGCAATAGATTTTTGGAAGCTTTGCAGCGTTTTTTGAAGCCACCATGTGCTTGAAGAACCTAGATGATCATGCGGGTCAATCACAAAAAGCGCATAGCAGGGTGCATTGCGTTGTGTGGCGGCAAAAAGTGCGGGATTGTCGTGCAGACGCATTTCACGTCTGATCCAAACAAGCGAAGTCATGAAGATTGTTTGTGTGCGGGGAATATTTCTCTAAAGGGCCCATCGCCAAACAGCTGTACTTCTGTCTCCTCTTCGACCCATCCATAGTATTCAGCAAATGGAGGAATATTGATAAAGGTTCCCTTTTCAAGGATTTGGTGTTGAGAGTCTTTAGCAGCCCCTAAAAAGAAGAGATGTAGGGTTCCGCTGACTACATAACCGTTCACAGCACGAGCAAAAAAATGTGCATCGCTTTTAAATCCTGCAGGTAGTTTAGCTAAGATGACGTATAGACCACCTTGTTCAGGTTTTCCCCATAAAACTGATGAGGTGATTGAGCGCCCATCAGCAGAGACATCTTTCCACTTTTGCTCATCAGGAGTAATGATGGTAAGTGTTTCTTTACCGATGGGAAGTGTGGCTGCAGCAAGAGATGCGTGCACCATAAGACAAAGATGAAAAATGTACTTAAACATAGGAACCTTATTACAAATATTTTTCTCTCAAGGAGATCTGCTTATACGATATACTATTTATACCCATTTCACCTAAAACCAATTCTTCAGGTGAAATGGGTATAACGTGAGCCAGATTTAAAGTCGAGCTCGCATTACAGGGTGGTTTCTTAAGAAGTTCCTTGAATTTCCAGTCTTAAGGTATTTAAAAATGATTCCTGCATTACGTGCAACGCATGAGACACAGTGGCCTGATGAATTACAGCAAAGAAATACGCTGAAAACACAGATTCATGAGCAAGATGTCGTTGCCCTATCAGCTTTCAAGCCTTTTATTAAAGATTCAGCACCGGATAGAGTCTCCAGACATGAAAATAATCCACTTTACCGGCTGACTGTTGGAGGTAGAAATTTTCATAGACAATGGATGAAACCGACTCTACTTGGAAAAAAACTTGTACAGATTGGGTGTTCGCCGCCTTTTCAATTGGGTACTGAATTTGAATGGAATGGTGAAAGAAGGCGTGTAGAGAGGATATTAGGGGTAAGCGATAATGCCGTTGTATATCGCATTAGATCTCTTGGTACCGATGTGATTCGCGATTATGCAATGAAATGTTGTTTAAGATGTACAAAATGGTCATGTGTACACCTACGTGAATATGAGATTCTTGATACTCTTAGCGCTGAACCGTCGATTTTAAAGGTGCATGGGATGGTATCCATTTCTGCCCTTATTCCACAGCGCTCTGATTATAGATATTGTTTTTTTATGGAATCTGTTGAAGGAACGCTTAAAGAGGCTATTTATGAGAAGGGGTTGGGTGGGGGACTTGGCGTCTTGCGCGTGCAGAAGATAGCTTCAGGAGTGATGCGAGAATTAGAGCTTCTATTTAAAAAAAAATTACTCCACGCCGATTTACATCCAGGGAATTTAGGACTGACACAAGAAGGGGATGTAAAGATTTTGGATTATGGTCTTGCAGCGTTTGAAGAAAACTTTCCTTCTTTTTTAAGAAATTTATTATGTTTAAGAGAGTACCGCCCCCCAGAAATGGCATTCCAAATAACATATCATTTTGCACAAGTGAATCCCGATATTGTTTATCGCGCAGACATATGGAGTTTGGGATGTGCGCTTTTTGAATCAATGGTAGGGAAGGATCTAGTGGGGTTCTGCTATAGACATCTGTCTAAATCTATCAAACAGATGATTGATGCGGAAATTCAAGCGCTGTTGCAACCCTTGAAGACGCCTTTCACTCATCAAGATGAAGAGCGACTAAAAGAAGCGTTGAGACTAGCTTATTGCTATCATCAAATAGGTGATTTTCAATTTTTTGATTTAATACCTGCAATTGCGCACAAGAATGAGGCGTACCGGTTGTTGAAAGAGACTATACAGCGCATAAGAAATCGGGTATGCATGTGTCGAATGGATAGCTGGTCAAGACTTATGCCAAAGAATCAAAAAATGGTACATCCATCTCTACGCTTAGGCGCTGATGAATTTGCAGAGGCTACGCGCGATTTTGTTGATATGCTCTCTCGGATGTTAGTGTGCAATCCTTATGATCGCGCAAATATTTATGAACTTAAAGAGCATCCTTTTATTACAAAGGACTATCGACAGGGCAGAGAGCGCGTGTCATCCGAGATACTCCCCAAATAAGCCCTAAACTGATAAGAAAGCCAGGAATCATCGCTGGCACATCGATTCTTAGCATCTCATTAAATACGGGCCATATGATAGCAACAGTTCCTCCAAAAAGGATCCCAACAATGGCACCATATTTATTGGTCTTTTTGGAAAAGAGAGCCATGATAATAAGAGGGCCAAAGCTGCATCCAAGACCTGTCCATGCATAGTGTACAAGATCATAAATTGATGCTGGTTGGATATAGGCAATGCAGAAGGCGAGTACTGAAGCAGCAAGAATGCCTAGGCGTGTAACTAATACCAATTCTTTATGCTCCGCCTGTTGGCGGAAGAATTTTTTATAAAGATCTTCAGTGATATGGGAGCAGAGCACAAGAATCTGTGCGTCCATGACTGAAATAGTTGCTGCTAAAATAGCACAGAGAACAAATGTGGCAAGAAACTGTGGGTATAATCCCTGTACCATATTGACAAAGGTTAAGTTGGGATCTTGACCTGGCAGCAAGGTGAGCCGTCCGATAGCGCCGATGATGGTAGCAGCCGCTAACGTGATGATCAACCACAAAATTCCAATGCGTTTAGATTTGTGCATGTGATCGACATTATTAATACCCATAAACTTAGTGATGATATGAGGCTGACCAAAATATCCAAGTCCCCACCCGGCTGCTAGAAAGATTGCAGAGGAGAAGGTTGCCCATGAAAAATCTGGAAGTAGCGCTTTGAATGAAAAAGCATCAAGCGCCTGTGCATAGTGAGGGTGTTCGATGAAAAGCTGGGCTGGGACAAGAAGGACCATACAGAGCAAGAACAGCCCCTGGAAAAGATCAGTCCAAGCAAGAGTGACATAGCCCCCAATCATGGGATAAATCAAGGCTATAATAATTCCGATGATGATGCCAGAGGTGTAGGAAATATCAAAGAGGCTTCCAAAAAGAAGCCCTAGCCCTGCAAGTCCCGCAGAGATATAAATAGTAAAAAAAATGGCGGCCATAACAGCTGAAATTAAACGCAAAGTTCCCTTGTGATCGTTAAAACGACTCTCGAAATAGGAGGAGAGAGTGAGGCTGTTGTGTTTTTCAGTAGCAGCGCGAATCTTTGGAGCAATAAAATGCCAGTTAAGATACATAAAGATGATAAGACCAATGGCAGCCCATGCTTCAAAGATTCCTTTTGTTGCAATAACTGCTGGATACCCCATTAATAACCAAGCGCTCATATCACTAGCATGGGCGGAAAGTGCGGTCACATAGTAATTTAAAGAGCGCCCACCCAGTAAAAAGTCGGCATTAGTGGTGTTTTTGCGTTGCGAAGCAAGAGCGATAACCAGTAAAATCGCAAAATAAAGAAAGAAAGCTATAAGAACTTGCCAATGCATTTATGATCACTTTGAGCTTAATAAAGTCTAAAATATACCCATTCTACCGCAAAGTCTCATGGAAAAGCACGCTTTTCTTGTGTGTGGTACCTTCTTGCCTTTTTAGTGAGCCGTGGGGAAAGGATGCGGATCTTGTTCACCGCACATCGGCGAGTTGCTGCGTCCCTAAAGGTCCTTTGGCAAAACTGGGCGCCGTTTTAGTGCGCTTTCATCAAAATGTCATTTCTCCCGTCGATGGCCCGAGAAGTCATTACACCCCAAGTAGCTCACAGTATACCTACGAAGCAATGTGCCGCTATGGTTTTTTTAAAGGAGTGATGATGGGATGCGATCGTCTCTTACGCGAGAATAACGAACCTGGGTATTATCCGATCGTTGAAGTTGATGGAAGGCCTTTGAAGTATGACCCCGTTAAGTAAGGGTGTAATTCAAAGTGTTAGGCAGCATGAGCAAAACTAGGGACTCATATTCTTCCAATACCTACTCCGGTCTCCATCAATTCTCATTCAAGATAAGGTGTAACAGCTTATACGCCCTCTGTGTGCTCTGTGGGCTCTGTGGTTAAAAAAAATTAACATAAGTTTTAAATAAAAATATTTACAACAGAGCACACAGAGGGGGAAATAAGAATTTTTTGGCAGAAGAACGACTGCGCGTTTTAAGTAGCATCTGAAGCATTTGAAGAGACGGGTAAGTGGAGAATGACAAAGGAGGCCAATGCGCATCCTAGCATCATCATCGCCAAGGTCTCTGTATTTCGCCAGTAACCAACAATCGCGCCTAACATACTGCAACTAAACATTTGAGCGAAATACATGACGCTAAATGACATAGAGGCATGTTCTTTGAGGGGCTCCGTTGCCGCATTTTGACAACAGGGAGCAGCGATACCTACTCCTATGAGATAGATTCCAATAGGAAGTGAGATAAAGGTAATGGTGTGGCCAAAGAATAGAGGAAGTAGAAGAAAGGCGGAGGCGCCGAATAGAGCAACCCATATGCCAAATTGAAGGACCTGTAAAGAGCAGTAACGTTTTGCCATGCTTTTTGCAAAGAGTGAGCCAAAGACCATCCCGCTGACGATTGCTAAATAAAGAAATCCAAATTGATGGACCGATACCTTTAATTGCTCAATAAACAAAAATGAGGCTTTAACAGCAAAGGCAAAAAATCCTAGCCATAAGGTAAGCAGGCATCCTGTGTAGCGGATATAATCGCCACAATTCAGCACAAGACGCAATTGGCTGCGCAAAGAAGGTCTGGTTTCGTTTGAACGATTGTGAGGTAACCAACGCTGAGCCAATAGGAGGACGATAATACCAAAAAGCATAGAGAAGAGAGCTGTTGCCCTCCAGCCACATGTTCCGCAGAGCCAACTGCCAATTAAAGGGCTAATGGTAGCGCCACAAGCTGATCCAATAAAAATATACGCAAAGGCGCGCACGCTTTCTTTTCCAGAATAGAGTTCTCTCGCCATGGCGCGTGAGATGATGCTTAAGGTCGCACCACCAAACCCATGAACAAATCTTAAGAGTAGGAAATTTTCATAGGAGTGGACAAAGCAAAAGCTTAGTGAAGTGATGACATGTAAAGCGGTGCCGATGAGTAAGACATTGCGCTTTCCAAAACGTTCAGAAAGATAAGCACAGGGCAGAATCGAGAGGGCAAAACCGAGCAAATACGTACTAATGAGCCATTGACTTTGTGTCTGCGTCAGGGCAAAATCTCGTGCAATTGTCGGTAGCGCGGGGAAATAAAGATCTGTAGAGATCCCCGACAGTGCGACAAAGAGGGCAAAGAGGATCCCAGCTCTGCTCGTCAGTTGATTGTCTTTGATGCTGTAATAAAACAGCCTAGATAGTATCCCAGTAAGTGAGGACATCTTCTATACGCTCAAATTCCTGTTGCGTGTGGTTTGCTAAATCTTTTACAACAATGGCTCCGGTGTCCATGACTAAAATCGAGAAGGGAATCCCTTTGCGATTAGCATAGTCAAGTTGTTTGCCTACCTTTGCTTTAGGTGTTGTAAAAAGATCAATTTTTTGTTCTTTATTTGCTCTTAAACGTTGGGCCAATTGGATGGCAATATCTCTTAACTCGGGTGTGCGATATCCAATAAGCGCTTTAGCTACTGTGCGTGGCGTTGTAGATAGTTTTTTTGTGCGCATGACGAGATCAAAGAGACGCGTTAATCCGATGGAGATCCCGACGCCCTCTAGTTGGGCTGCTTGATCGCAAAATCCATCGACTAGATTGCTATAACGTCCGCCACTTGAAATAGATCCAAAGTTTTCTTGGCCAGCAAGGAAGGTTTCAAATACCATTCCTGTATAGTAATCGAGACCACGCACCATCGCAGAAGACATGACAACAGTTAGATTGGGGATCTTTGCGGCCAACAAAAGATCATATAGCGTCTGCAGCTCCTGCATGGCAATGCTACTTGCGGGGGTATGCTCCATTGTGAAGCCAGAAGGAGCTCCGCGATAGGAAAATGCATCCACAAGTTTTTTCGCCTCGGATAAGTTGATTGTAGAAACAAGCGCGCTAATTTGTTCCGCAATTTCGTTGGCAGGGACTTTATCGAGCTTATCGATCAGTCGTAAAACAGAAGGGACTTGCTCGTGGGAAACATGAGCTTGAGCAATTAGAGCGCGCGCGATTTCTATGTGATTGATGCAAAGAGTAAAAGGTCCGATTTCAAGGGCGCTCAAGGCATGCATGGCAGAGGCGACACATTCAAAATCAGCAAGCGTGTCCAATGAGCGATCGATAATGTCCACATCTGCTTGGATAAAGGCGCGATAACGGCCCACTTGAGGACTTTCCCCGCGAAAGGACCAAGAAGTATCATAACGTTTAAAGGGGAAGACTAGTTCTTGTCTTTTTTGCGCTACATATAGAGCAAGGGGAACTGTGTGATCGAATGGCAGGCCAATATCTGTAAGAGAGTCATCATGCAAGCGACTTAGTCCATAAATTTGTTTGCTAAGACCGCCTTTTGCCTGTAAATGCGTGTTGAATTCAACAGGACGCGGTAGAAAAGGAGTAAAGCCATATCTCTCAAAAACTTCTTCTGTAATACGTTTCCAGCTACAAAACAGGAATTGTTCCTGTTCATCATAGTTAATAAAGCCTGGAATCGCGCCGAGGTAGTGTCGTTGAGAGGGAGTGTTGGTGGTCATAAAAATCGTAGCACAAATTTTGTATTAAACTATTATGTAATTCTAACTTTAATACTGATTATTTGCAACCCCCACGAAGTGCCTGAAGTGAGATTAGTGAAAAAAACAGTTTACAATAGTGCTAAAGCGTGAAAATTAACGAGTGTTGTCAGTCGCCTGAGAGCGGGCGCGTATCGCTAAGAAAAGAGGGAACTCCCGTCGCGCACGGTTTTCCATACGTGCATGCTTTCCAGTACTTTCCTTGGGAGAAATCCATTCCCGCATTTCCTCAACTACGAATCCCGCTTTGAAAAGTGATTCTACATAATAACTTAGTGGAAAATGGAAGGAGAAAGTATGTGATTCCCCCTTTGAGGGGTTCATATCGATAGGGATTTGAAGAGGTGATAGGTAGCGGTCTAGACGCCTTGATTGGTGTCCCTTTTCGGTGTCGATATCCCAGTGAGATTGGCGTGGGATGCGAAAACAGGGATGGTTCATAACGATAACAAAAGCGCCACCAGGTTTTAAATGTTTTTTCACACACTTAAATACGCTGAAAGGATCGTCAATGTTTTGTAGAGCTAAAATGCAAGCGGCGTGTGAAAAATCATTTTTTGCGAATCTAAAGTGACGCGCATCGGCCACTTGAAAAATAGCGTCATGGTGAACTTTTTGTGCTTGCGCTGCCTTCACTAAATCTTTGGCTCCGTCAAGGCCATAGTAGTTGCATTCTTGGGGGAGCCAGCGCTCCAAAATACCTTGTCCGCAACACACATCGATCAGGGAGTCGCCAGGTTGCAACTGGAGGAGTTGCATCACGCCGGGAAGGACGACATGTTGATGGTAATAATGCCCCTCTTTGCCAACGCATTGGTCATACCACTGGTGGACATTTTGCCAGGAGGTTTCGTTGCGTTTTTCAGGTGAGTGGCGTTCAGTGCGACTAAGTGGCAGGCGAGGTTTTTTAGAGGAAGGATGATCAGGGAACATACGGAAGAGGTGGGATTCGAACCCACGATACGTTTTTGACGTATACACGCTTTCCAAGCGTGCTCCATCGGCCACTCGGACACTCTTCCAGGAACGCTAAAAGAGTATGTCACGGGAACTCATTTCCCAGCAAGAATTTTTATCAGCCCTTTAATTCTATTTTTTGTTATGAAGAAAGAAAGAGAAAGGAGAGGAAAAATGGTAGAGAAAAAAAGGCCTGTGGCCAAAGAAAAAAAAGCAAAGAAAGTGACTGAAAAAGAGTTAAAGGCTAAGAAGGGTGGCGCGGTCGTTTGGTCTCCCAACTAGTAGTAATTTGGCATTATAAGGAGGTAGGGTATGTCGTCAATTCATGGAAATTCGGGTGAGTCACCCGCAGCGCACCCAATTGAAGGGATCGCCGCTTATAACGTGCAGAACCCTCAAGAGGCAACGCGCGTAGCAGCTCTTGCTCAGGTTGCTTTAGAGGCTGTAGCGTCAGGTGTGGCTGCTAATGTGCTGGATGGGGAAAGTAAAGATAATCGAGCGGTCATTAAATCCCAAGTGCATGCAGCGGCAGAATTGCAGCAACAGGCGATAGAGGCACACTTTGAAGATCTTCGAGAGGAAAGGGAGCATGGTGCTACGAAGCAGGCTTCTAGTGAAGATGATTCGGTGCGTAAAGAGGAGCAAGTCGATTATAAAGAGGTCGACAAAGCGCTAGCTGAAAATCGAAAGGTCTTTGAAACGACTCGAGCGATTAATCAAGGAAAAGCTCAAGGCAGCTGATTTTACTTCTAAACGCAAGCTCAAATCTCTCCTTGACCAATTTTTCAACAGACAGCTACACTCTCCCCTTACTAGTCCTTTTCAAATTGGTTTGTACATGTTAAATCTCTTTAAAAAAGTTTTCGGAACCTCACAAGAACGCCGTGTCAAACGCTATTTTCGCCTTGTTAAGGAGATTAATGAGTGGGACGAGAGGCTCCAAGGATTGACTGCAGAGCAGTTAAGAAGTAAAACTGATGAGTTTAAGAGCCGTTTCGCAAAAGGTGAGACGCTTGATCAGTTGTTGCCTGAAGCTTACGCAGTCTGTAAAGGCATTTGTCGCCATCTGTGCGGAACAACAATTGACCTCATGGGGTATCCTCGTCAGTGGGATATGGTGCCTCACGACGTGCAGCTTGTTGGTGCGATAGCAATGCACCAAGGAAGTATTGCTGAGATGCAAACAGGTGAGGGTAAGACGCTAACAGCGACGATGCCGCTTTACCTGAATGCGCTAACGGGCAAACCTGTTCACCTGGTCACGGTGAATGACTATCTTGCGATGCGCGACTGCGCCTGGATGGGCTCCATTTTCCGCGCCCTTGGATTGACCACAGGTGTATTAACGGGGGAAACTCCTCCCCATATGCGGCGCTCCATCTACCAGTCTGATATTGTCTATGGCACCGCTTCTGAATTTGGTTTTGACTATCTGAGGGATAACTCCATGGCAATGAGCCAGGAGGAGCAAGTACAGCGTGGATATTATTTTTCTCTTATCGACGAAATCGACTCCATTTTAATTGATGAAGCGCGTACCCCCTTGATTATTTCAGGTCCCTCTTCCGTCAGTCGTCAAATGTATGAGGAGTTGCGCGATCCCGTTGCAACACTTGTAAAATTACAGCGCGATTTCTGCAATCAACTTGCATCAGAAGCGAAGCGTTTAATGAGTGGCTCTGAAGAAGATCAAAAGAATGGTATTCGCAAATTGTGGCTCATTGAAAAAGGAATGCCTTTTCATCCGCAGCTACGCCGCTATTGCGAAGATCAAGAGATTAAAGAGAAGATCGATCAGCTCGACCTCTTTTTTCACGGCGATCAAAATAAGCAAGCGCGCATTGATGAATTGGCGCAGCTCTATATTATCGTCGATCAAAAAGCGAATGAATTTGAAGTCACAGATCGAGGGATCCATGCATGGGCATCGCAGGCCGGTGGAGTTGCCGAAGATTTTATCATGCTCGATTTGGTAGATGAATATAATAAGATCGATCAAGAGTATGGTGCGGACGAACAAAAAGCGATGGAGCGCAAAGCTCTCGTTTCTGAAAATGATGCCTTGCGCAAAGAACGCGCGCACAACATGCGTCAAATGCTGCGTGCACACTTGTTAATGGAGCGCGATGTTGACTACATCATCCAGGATGGTAAGATCGTTATTATTGATGAAAATACAGGGCGTTCACAACCTGGACGTCGTTTTTCTGATGGACTGCATCAAGCGATTGAAGCCAAAGAAAATGTAGAGATTCAAAAAGAAACTCAGACCTATGCAACAATTACTTTGCAAAATTATTTTCGCATGTATGAAAAGCTTGCAGGTATGACAGGAACGGCCATTACTGAAGCGAATGAATTTAAGGAGATCTATTCCTTAGAAGTTCTCTCTATCCCTACGCATCGCCCCTCAAAACGCCTCGACCACGAAGATCTTGTCTTTATGACGGAGCGTGAAAAGTATGCTGCCATGTTAAAAGATATTCAAAAGTTACATGAGCAAGGACGTCCCGTACTTATCGGTACAGAATCCGTTGATATTTCTGAAAAACTTGCGCGCATTTTGCGGCAATATCGTCTCGATCATGTCGTATTAAATGCTAAACAGAATCAGAATGAAGCGGAAATCATTTCAGTCGCTGGTGAAAAGGGAGCCATTACTGTTGCCACTAACATGGCTGGTCGAGGAACTGATATTAAGTTAGGAGTAGGTGTCGCTGAATTAGGTGGACTTGCGGTGATTGGTTCTACACGCCATCCTTCGCGCCGTATTGATAGGCAGTTAAGAGGGCGTTGTGCTCGCCTTGGTGATCCGGGTAGCACGCAATTTTATCTTTCCTTTGAAGATCAGCTGATGCGTTTTTTTACGTCCCCTCGTTTGACAGCAATGTTAAAGCGCTTTCGCCCGCCAGAAGGGGAACCTATTTCTGCGGGGATCTTAACTCGTTCGATTGAAACAGCACAAAAGCGTATTGAGCAGCGCAATTATACGATGCGTAAACATACGCTTGAGTATGACAATGTGATGAACCAACAGCGTCAAGAAATCTATGCATTCCGCAATGAATTATTGCGCACAGAAGGTATTCAAAGCGTTGTTGAAGACCTTTTGACGATTTTTTTGGAAAAAGCTGTTGTGCGTTTCTTTCAAAGTCGTTCCGAGGAAAATGGGTGGGATGCTCAAGGATTTGTGAAGACACTGACAGAGCATTTCCCTGTTTCATTCTCTTTGGATGAGTTTGATGATGATCATGAGACGATAGAAGATATCTTTAACCGCGCTTATAGAAAACTCTTGCACGCCTTTGAGCAGAAATTACAGATGCAGCATCAAGCTCTGCAAGGGGTTTTACAGAATCCACAGGCTGCTGCTGACCATGCTTTGCGCCATGTGATTCTTGTGAATTTAGATACGATCTGGCAAGAACACTTGTTGTCGATGGATCATTTGCGTCAGGAAGTCTCACTGCGCGCTGTCGCTCAAAAGGATCCTTTAGTAGAATTTAAGCGAGAAGCTTTTGTGCTTTTTGACGCCGTTGGGGAAAAGCTGCGCAGTCGCCTATTGCGGTTGCTTTTCAATGTACAATTGAGTGCATCGCCGCAAAGTCCTTCCTCTGCAGCGGGCTTCAACCCTCCTAATGCAACACAGATGCGCCTTGAGAGACGTTCTCTTGTGGATGAGATGGAGTCCCAAGGGCCTCAAGAGGGCGCATAAAACAACATAGCGCGTTTTTTGCAAAAAACCCATTGCAAAAAACGCGCAAGATTGACTATGATATCCCCATCGCTTCAATAAGCGGGCGTAGCTCAGCGGTAGAGCATCACGTTGCCAACGTGAGGGTCGTGAGTTCGAACCTCATCGCCCGCTTTCTTTGTTAATTACTCATGTGTCGCACTAGATATGAGTTCACGTTATAACTTCGGGAGTATTCTCGTGACAACTTCATCCAAATCAACACATTTCGAAGACGATAAAATTGTCGTCGAATTGGCACACCAACCACAATCTAGAGTCGAGGCAACTGTCACTGTACGTGCAAGTTGGATGCCAGAGCTTGCTAAAGCTGCATACGATAAAGTGCGCAAGCAAGTTTCTCTGCCAGGTTTCCGTAAAGGGAAGGTTCCTGCCGCTTTGATCGAAAAACAATTCGGCAAAGCTATTGAGCAAGAATGGAAAGATATCGTTTGTGAATCTGCTCTTATGCATGCGATTTCTCTAACAGGTGTTCAAGCGGTGCGCTTTGAGTTGGGCCGTCATCTTTCAGTTCATCCAAAGCATCTGACATCGCGCGATGAAGAAGCTGTTATCGTTTATACCTTTGATGTCATTCCTGCAGCTATTGAGATTGAACCGAAAAAGCTAACCGTCGAGTTACCTGAAAAGAAAGCTGTGGATGCAGCCATGATCGAAGAACAGATCAATGCAATGCGCACAACCTATGCTCGCATGGCGCGTCAAGGCGAAGATCAGGCAAATGTTGAACCATTGACTGATGAAGAGTTGTGCAAGTTCTTATCCGTTGAAAATTTAGATCCTATCCGTAAAGAAGTCGAAAAGATGATGCAGAATCGTTTCGATGTCGAATGGACACAGGAGCGTTCTGGAAGAGTTTTACAAGCTTTGTTCGATGAGTATCCCTTAGATTTACCAAAGAGCCTAGAAGAGGCATCCTTTAAGCAGTATTCTGCTATTGTTGGCTACCGCTTAGAGAGATTTTACGGAATTGATACAAAAAGTAAGACATTTGCAGAACAAAAAACTGAATTGCAAAAGCAATCGCATGATCGTCTGCGCGCCTATTTTACACTTGTTGGATATGCAACGAAACATGGTTTAGAGCCTAATGAACAAGATATTGCCAAGGGCATCAATGAGTTCTGCAGCTTTATTCGCCAAGAGGAGTTTGCTAGCCAAGTGGAATTCCTGCGCTCTGTTCAGATCGGTGATTTCTGCAAGGTTAATCTCTTAATCGACCGTGCGGTTGAAGATCTTCTTACAAAAGTAAAAGTTAAAGAGAGTTCTGCTGCAAGTATAACTGAAAAAGAGCCTCTTGAAGAAAAAGAAAAGGAATGTTGCGGTCGTAACTGCCACTCCTGTGAGTAAGAAAAATTGATTGACACTCTCCTTATGAATGATTTAAATTAAAATTATTCATAAGGAGGTGTCATGGACACTTGTTATCAAAAATCGCCAGCGCAGTCTGCTCTATTAAATACTTTTGGAGTAATTTATGCAGCTGTGTTCATTATTTCTGGGGTGTTGGGATTCTTTCCACAATTCGCTCCAGATCATGTTCTTTTCCACGTTTTCAAAATTGACCCCATACATGCATTAGTCCATATTACCACGGGATTGATTGCCTTATGGTCCGTAGGTGCAAGTACGCGTGCCGTCCAAATTTTCTTCCGATGGTTTGGAGTCATCTATGCAATTATCGCGATTGTTGGATTTTGGTACGGAGATGCCCCTATCCTGGGCGTTCTATTGAATAACGTTGAAGATGCGTGGCTTCATTTGATCGCTGCAATTATCGCTTTAATCTTAGGATTCTGTACGTGCTGCCATCACTCTAAGAAGGAAATTGCACCTAAGCAATAGATCACGTTAAAATTAACGCACAAATTTGAGACTATGTAAGAGAGCCTGATGACGGATCGATTGTTCGACCGTTGTTGGGCTCTCGCATTTTTTACTTTGAAAGTGCTCAAGATTGAGCAAAGTCACTCCAGGTGTTTTACCTACTTGAGGATCTACATTCCGCGGCATACTTAAGTCAAAGATCAGTTGTTGGTCTAAAAAGGGGGACTTGAGCTGTTTTTGATGCGCTTCTTTAGGCTGCAATAGATAAGAAGATGCTTTCGTAGCAACAATGACGACAGGATATTGATTCCATCGCTCATGTTCCTCCCATCCCATATTAGCATTTTGCGTATGACTCCTGTTGCACATCACAAGATCTTGTATACCTGCTTGCTGGAGGTGTGAAAAGATTTTTCTATTAATTGCCGAGGCCCCTATGAATAGAACAGGAAGTGGCCGCATCAAATCGAACATCGTCTGCATGCGGCAGAGAACCTGCTGTTCAAGAGAATCCATATGGGGAGAAAGTTTGAAATCATTGCGGATTTTTTTAGCAATGGCTAAGGATTTTTGAAAGAGAAAGTGCAGCTCTTTGGGAAGGATCATCCTCTGGTGCTGTCTAGTGTAGGCCTCTTTTACTTGCCCCTGGATCTCTGTTTCACCAAAAATTGCACTATCAAGGCCAGCTGTGACGCGACATAGATGGGCTAGGCAATCGACAGAAAAATAGGAATAAAGGTGATGTTCAAAAGATTCCGGAATGTATGCTCTGAGTTGGTGTAGAAAATAAGAATGTGTTTCAGCTAAGTCTTGTGAATGGAAATATAATTCAGTCCTGTTACAAGTGGAGAGTAAGACATAGGAGTGAGGGGCATGTGATATCGTAGGAGAAAATATCTCTAGACTAGCTTTCGCAAGGGATTCTCTCAATTGCAGATGCGCAGTCTTATGGTTAATACCAAGGACGCCTATTTTCATTCATCTTCCTTTGAAACGCTATCTACAACAAAGGTAGCATATGAATTTTTTGAGATTTTGGTCAATCCTTTTTATACCCATCCCACCTGAAGAATTGGTTTTAGACAGAAGAGAAAGCCCCGGGC
>CAZQVA010000006.1:0-88916 GCA_964596685.1 uncultured bacterium
CCATTATTTGCTGCATAATGAAGAGGAGTCGTTCCATATTTATCAGCTTTATTGACATCGATGCCTTTGATCTCAAGGAGAGCTTTCACAACATCTAGCTTGCCATTATTTGCTGCATAATGAAGAGGAGTCGTTCCATATTTATCAGCTTTATTGATGTCGACACCTTCAGTAGCAAGGAGAGTTTGTACAATATCTAACCGTCTATTTATTACTGCCACATGGAGAGGAGTCCGTCCTTCATTATCAGCTTTATTGACATTAGCTCCTCTTTGAATAAGAGTTTGAACCAGCTCAAGATCGTTACTTAATACAGCATTATAAAGAGTAGTTCTTCCATCTTCATCAAGATCCGCACCAAGGCGAATAAGAGCTTCTGTAACATTTACATCCCCTCTATGCCTTGCTATAAGATAAGCTGCTCCTACATCATAGCTACCCAAAACCTTGCAGGCAGCTAAATTTAATTCATTGAAGAGTTTTTCATGTTTAACAATCTCTTGTAGTTGCCAATATTCAATACCCCCCTTTATCTGTAGTACTTTGAGATTGGGAGTCGTTGGGGTGCCAGAATGTGAATAAAGCATCTTTAGTAAGTTTGTGAGATTTTCTGCAGATTTAGGATCTGTGCCATCTATATCGATGATGATCGTTTCAACTGCTTTTCCAAATTTCTTAAGAATTGGCTCTAAATCCTGAACTCCTTTTTTTGTGGTAATATGGATTTTTTTAAAACGATTTTTTAATTCAGGAGCGCCAGAAGGAAAAGCTCTAGCTAGAAGAATACTGTCTTCTGGAGAAAGATGTTTGTCGATCCCTTCTAATAGCTCTGGAGGAAGATGAGCAAGTCGATTCCTATCATCAAAAACTTCTTTTATTTTACTGAGAATTTCTATGTGAAAGTGTTCAAGTTCTTCTTGAGGTGTTGTTTCGTTATTATAGAGTTCAGTGATTGGTTTTAAACATGTTATTTTATTGTCGAGCTTTTTAGGAGGGACTTTTTGCGACCATGCCGTTTCTAATAATGCTTTGGTTTTCTTTTGTTCATTAGAAGGAGCTTGATTGTAATTTTTGAAAAACAGATCAATAGCAGATGAAATATCTCGATTAGGTAAGTTTACGCTCATGATAAAGTCCTCTTTACTCTTAATAAACAAATTTTATCCTTAAAAGTCTTTTTTATAAATAAAATTGTCCTTGTTGCGTTAATGCCCTAGCAAGGCCCCGCTAATCGATGGAAGCCACGACCCAACTTAAAGGGTTGGGGGGAACTTTTTCAAAAGTCTCCCTCGAGCTTTGCTCGCATCGTGGCCCCCCTCAAATCACTCTGAAAGAATCACTATCGTCTCGAAAAGTGCTTGGAATGCAATAAAAAAAAGAGGCACACTTTCCACGTCAATCACAACAGGAAGGGTGCCTCATGAAACATTACAAAATCAATAACTGGTCCCAATATAACAGAGCCCTGAAGCAAAGGGGAAGCATTACTTTTTGGTTCAACCAAGAATCTGCTGATAGCTGGTTCTCCTCCGCTCATACCTGCCGCAAGGGGCGTCCAAAGATCTATTCTGATGAGGCGATGCTCGGTATCCTCATGATCAGGTCGATCTTTCATCTGCCCTTGATGGCTCTAGAAGGCTTTCTGGGTTCTTTAATGCGTATTCTTGGGCTGTCTCTTTCGGTACCTTCCTATACCCAAATTTCTAGACGAGCGGGTACCTTACAGCAGTGTTTAAAGAAATTAAGAAAGAAACGACCAGTACATATTGTCTTCTATTCTACAGGCTTCAAAGTCTATGGTGAAGGGGAATGGAAGATTCGGGTACATGGGAAATCTAAAAGACGAACCTGGCGCAAATTACATCTTGCCATGGATCCAGACACTCATGAAATCATGATCTGCGGACTCACATTATCTACAGGAAACGATGCCAAAGTAGCAGAAAAAATGATGCGAAAATCACCAACAAGTATTCAAAAAGTGTATGCAGATGGAGCATATGACTCACAGGCTTTTCGACAAGTGGTTACTAAGAGAGATGCTGAAGCCATTGTTCCACCACCAAAAAATGCGGCGATCAATAATAACGCGCAAGATGGCGTGGAGGATCGAAACGATGCGATCAATGCTATAGAAGAGTATGGTGGAGAGGAAGAAGGGCGGAAACGATGGAAAGAGAAGGTTGGATATCATAGGCGTTCCCTAGTGGAAACCACCATGTTTCGTCTAAAAAAATTAATGGGCGCCCATCTCAGAAGCCGTACATTCAAGAATCAGGCGGCCGAAAGCTGGGTTAGATGTGCAATTTTGAATAAATTAACGAGGTTGGGGGTGCCATCAGGAAGCTAGCAAGAGGCCTAATGCCAGTGGGACTAGAGGGGTTGCCCACTTTAGAGACGGTTAGCGGCATTTATGCAACAAGACCACAGAAGTCTATGTTTTCCTCATCTGATCTTTCATTGACATAGAGATATCACAGGTGTTATAAACAATATTATAAGTATAGATCCTTTTGTAACACTATCTCCAACTGGAGTTTAACGATGAAGACACATCACCTTCTGATTCTTTCTCTTGTTGCTGCAAGTCGCCTCCTCACTGCAGCCCCTGCCGAAGCAACATTTTTGGGAAAAACAATTGGAATCAAAAAGACACAAGCAGTCTCCTCTCCAACCGATCCAGAAGACACATCAGATGATGAAGATTCAATGGATGAAGACGAGGACGAAGATGATGAAGATGGTGATGAAAATCCAGACATCGCTGTATTGCCACCCTCAGACACTACAGTTGTTGTTCAGAATGAACCACCAGCCACAACTTCATGGTGGTCAGGATACTCTCCCTGGCTATGGGGAGCGGGCCTTTTAGGTCTAAGCCCATTTTTAGGATGGGGCGGCGGATACTTTTGGAACAATCACTGGCACCATGATGACCACCATCACCATCATGGGGAACATCATCATGAACATCACGAAGGACATCACGGAGAGCATCACCATGGAGGCGGACATCATGGCGGTGGACATCATGGGGGCGGACATCATGGCGGTGGTGGACACCATCGGTAAATTTCGAAAGAAGTCTATTTGCAAAAGCTCTTGCTTTAATCAGTTAAGGGGGCAAGAATAAGCTAAATGAGTACAACACCTATCCAAACAGTCCCTATTATCACGTGTCAGGAAGCGGTCCGTTTAGAAAAGATTGCTTATGAAAGAGGCTATATTGATGCCGCTTTTATGGAACGGGCTGGCCAAGGCATTGCGTTAAGTCTTCAAAAACGTTTAGGCCCACAAAAGAGAATTCTTCTTCTTCTTGGCAAAGGCAATAATGCTGCGGATACTTACGTTGTTGGAACGCATCTCATAAATTTTGGCCATTCTGTTCTAGCTCGCGAAGCCTTTCCATCAGCAACTCCCTCTCCATTATGCGCCTGGCAGCGTACACGTTTTATCGAGGCGGGTGGCGCCTTTTCTTCGGATTCCTTTTCCTCTTTTGATGGGGTGATCGACGGAATCTTTGGCACAGGATTCACCAAGGATATGCCTTTAGAACTTGTTCCTATGATTCAGGAATTGAATCGATCCGGCGTTCCCATCTATGCAACAGATATTCCATCTGGACTCAATGGAGATACTGGCCTCGTTCAAGGAGCCGCGCTACGCGCAACAATCACCTTCTGCCTTGGATTTCCAAAATGGGGGTTTTTTACGGAAGAGGGCTGGCCGTATGTAGGAGAATTAGAGGTCATCGATTTCGGACTCCCTCATCTCTCTGAGCCCCTAGTAAAGGCGCATATGATCACTGCTCCTGCACGCGTTCACTATGCACGAACACAACACAAGTATCAACGCGGCGCCACAGTAGGTTTTGCAGGCTCTTATTATTTACCTGGGGCTGCTGCACTTGCAACAGCTGCTGCATTGCGCACGGGAGCAGGAATGGTCAGCCTCTTGTGGCGCAAAGAACTTGATCCCCATTCCGCGCTCTTTCCTAAAGAAATTGTCCGCCTTGATCCCCTTTTGCCCTATAAAGCTAGTAGTATCTTTGCTGGTTCTGGAATCGGACGCACTGCTGAGGTGGCTACGCTTTTAAAGAATTTCCTATCAAATGCAACGGTACCAGCTGTGATCGATGCTGACGGGCTTTACTTGTGGCATTCGGAATGGAAACTCCCTGCTGAATCGATCTTTACTCCTCATGCAGGGGAGCTCAAACGCCTTGTAGAAGAGATCTCTCACGACAGCTGTCAAGCCTTTGTAGAGAAACACAATCTCATTCTTCTAAGAAAAGGTGCCCCCACCTTTATTTATTCGAAAGGACGTATTCCTCTCGTTAACCCAACTGGCCATCCCGTCATGGCAACGGCAGGAAGTGGCGATGTACTCACTGGCATGATCGCAGCCCTTATCGCTCAAGGCATCCCTCCCTTGGATGCTGCGGCCTCTGGAGCCTTCCTTCACGGCAAAGCAGGTGAACGTGCCGCACACCACATTGGCCCTTTTAGCGCCATTGCCACCGATTTTATCGACGCCATCCCTGAACTTCTTTCATGAGCTAATTTCATTGTGACAACTACACTTACTACCAACCTTCGCGCCATTGCCAACAACATCGATACGCTTCAACGCTGGATTCCGCCTCATGTACGCCTCATGCTCTCAGTAAAGGCAAACGCTTATGGTCACGGCGCCGTTGCGGTCGCTAAAATTGCACAAGCTATGCAAGTGCATGCCTTAGCAGTGGCTACAGTCGCAGAAGGAGTCGAATTACGCCAATCAAATATTCATTTGCCCATCCTAAAATTATATAAAACAAGCCATAATGAAATTGAAGAAGCTCTCGACCATCAGCTAACTTTAACTGTTTTTGACGCAGATAATATTCTCGCTATTCAGCGGTCTGCTGCACTCGCACACAAAAAAGTCCCTGTCCATCTTAAGCTAGACACTGGTTTAGGTCGGATTGGAGCTCCTTCTGCTGCAGCTCATCGCCTTGTGCGCTTAATAAGAGAGGATTGCCCGAATCTACGATTGGCTGGTATTTATACGCATTTTGCCGCCAGCGATGATCCATCTCTTGATCACATCACTAAACAACAGCTTGCGACTTTTAAAACCGCGATAGCCGATTTACCTCCCCCTTTTTTACGCCATGCCGCCAACTCAGCAGCGACTCTTTACCACCCTGAAACTCACTTAGATATGGTGCGCGTTGGACTTGCTGTTTATGGTATCACAACGGGCTCTTCTCCCATTCCTTTACGTGCCGCTTTGGAATTTACCTCACGCCTAACATTCATTAAACGTATTCAAAAGGGCACATCCATCGGTTACGGATGTACATGGCGTGCCCCGCACGATACCTATGTGGGGACTTTCCCTGCTGGCTATGCCGACGGCGTCAATAGACTTCTCTCTAACAAAGGGTCTGTTGTTGTAGCTGGCGCGCGCTGCCCTATTGTAGGACGCATATCCATGGATCAAACAGTCTGCGATCTTAATCAATGTCCCTATGCAAAAGTAGATGATCTCGTCTATCTTTTAGGTGGAAAAGGGCCAGATGTACATGAATGGTCTAATTTGCTTAATACCATACCTTATGAAGTCTTGTGCCAAATTGGCAATGGAACAAGGACAGAGAGAGTGTATCTCGACTCTAATATGGTGGAATCTCAGTGAGGGGTTGATATCTCTCGGCATCCCATTTGGCAGCAACAAATGAATCATGATTCGCCAGCAATAATATTTCTGCATGGACCTGTGCATTGTAGCCTACAAGCTGCGCCCAATTATCTTTAGAAAGGTTGTGCGCCTTAAATTCTGCGAGTAAAAAAGGGCGTAACCCCCGCGCAGCACACGTTGTATAAATGATTAGATCAAAACGACGATCTTTTAAGGTATGCTCTAAATGAGGTAGAGACCCTAAGGATTTTTCCACCGCCATAGAGCTAGGAGGATACCCTTTGTGATCAATTAGGTAGCGCAACCACTTTTGTCGCACATGTTCCTCTGGTGTTGCAGCTACCCATTGTTGACGAATCGGATCAAAGAGCGTCATTCTTGCGGTGTAATAATTCCAAAATTGCCATCTTTCATCACATACATCACGCGCACTTTGCGATCTTCTTCTGAGCGGTAAATGATAAAAGGTTCTTGAGATAGATCCAATTTCATCATTGCCTCTTGCACGGTCAACACTTTTAAGGGGCGTGTCTCCTTACGCGCAATTTTAGGCGTGGCAAAACGCGCTTTTTCACGTTGTGCATTTTCTTGATCAATCGCTGCATTAATTTCATCAAGTTCGTTACGCTCAAACACATGCACGTCGAGCTCTCCTAGAGCATGCCCTTTCGCTTGGTGGGCTTTGATGCGTTCTTTATAGCGAGCTAATTGGGAATGAAGGCGATCAAACGCTTTGTCAATGGCTGGATAAAGATCTGATTCAGTTGCATGTGCCACTACTTTAAAATGGTTGACATGCATCACAATTTCAGCCGTATGGGCATTTTTCTGGACTTCAACAATAACATGTACATCCAAAATATGATCAGCAACACGTTCTAAACGATTTGCACACGTTTCAATATGTTTACGAATAGCGTCCGTTACGGTGATGTGTCTTCCCTGAATCGATACGCGGTAATCTTGAACTTGCATACTACTTCTCTTTTTTTGTTTTTTTTATTTAATGAACCTTTTGCCAAAGTCGAACTCACATTAATGTACAGCCTCGTGCTTGTGGGCATTCATCGCTTGTTGATACGCCTTTAATGCTCCCTCTTTTGTTTCCCACACAGAAACAAAACCGCCCTTATGACAAAAGATCGCTCCTTTAATCCCACTAGCATGCTCTAGTGCCTCACCCGACAACCCCGCCCAATTATGGGGCAAAGAGACACGCGTACTCATGCGATCCTGATCGTTGAGGGGTACTCCTCGCAATTTCCAGTGATGTGCATCTGGAAGAATGACGAAAAGTGCAGGGTGATCATTGCCACCCAGTTCAAAAAAGAGATCTTGCCACGGGAGCCCCTCTTCAAATACCAAAAGCGGACGTTGTTTGTCCATCTCTTCATGAATAATCTTGCGATAGCTTCGAAAACAATAAAAATGATCACGCAAACGTTCTAAATGCCCTAACGCAAATTTAAGAGCTTGAAAAAATGCCTTATTCTGGTCCTCGGGTTCAGCATCATAGGCCATCGGTGCAAAATTCGAAATCACATGTGAAAAGGTGCAATACCCATCGAGTTGTGGAGATTTTCCATTATCATGTTCATCCACTCCCTTAACGAGGCGGTGATAGATGTGATTGAAGAGGTCTTTTTCTAAAACGCCACTATCACACAAGTAATGAAGAATCATTCCTGCACTACTTAAATGACCTGTATAGTCGCGTTGATGATGATCAAAGTGTTTAGTAGGTGGATTATAAATGCATCCAACATCGCATGTATATTCACATGGAGCTAGGACATGGGGATCTCTTGAGCGAATAATCTTATCTTCATCGATCAGGTCAAATAATAATAACAATGCACATGCCGTGACTTCATCGGCATGAAATGTTCCACTATGTGTACCAAAACTACGTGGTATCTTCATGATTCACCCCCCTAAACTCTAAAGATTTAGCAAGGAGCCTGTTGCATACCTATCTGTAATAGGGCCCTGCCTGTAGTAGTTCGGACTGCAGATACTTTTGCAACAGGCTCCAAGAATTGTTCAGTATATCGATGGGCCGTAGGGAATGCAAGCAAGAATTGATGAAAATACTTGCTACCTATGACATCAGCAAGCTACATTGATGCTTGTATACCCATCCCACCTGAAGAATGGGTATAGTTAGAACTTGGGTTATAGTTTGTTGAGATTTACGGCTAGCATTTTGCTCATTCTATTAAGTTTGCAATCGGGGCTCTTTGGGCGCATTTTTGACGATGAACATGAGTCAAATGAGGCAGATGATCAACCTTGGCTTGCAGGTCCTTTGCTCTCTCCAGGAGGAACAACCACACCCCCTGGACATGTCTCCCCGAGTCTCTACTATGGGTTAATCGATATCACAGGTAGCTACAACCAGCACGGTACATTTTCAAAAATCGATCGTTTTCGCATAGAAACTTACCAGCTCTTTTGCTCATGGGGTGTCACCGACTCGATAGATATAAGAACATTGCCTGCTGTATTAACACAAATCTATCACGGCAAATCGACGACACAGTTAGCTGACTGGCCTGTTGGTGTCGCGATGCAAATTTGCAAAGAAAACCCGCACGGGTGGCGACCCAATGTACGCCTTACTCTCACTGAAATTATCCCAACAGGCAAGTTTGATAATTTGGACGCTTTAGCAGAGGATACAGATAGTTCTGGACTTGGAGCCTGGGGCTCTCGCGTCACTCTTTCAATGACTAAATTATGGCGCCTCAACGAAATTCAATATTTTAAAGGCTATCTCAGCGGGTCGTATACGCTCTTTACTCATTCTCATGTCGACGGCATTAACACATTCGGCGGCTCCAATAATACTCACGGCGTGGTCAGTCCAGGCTCTTTATTTATTAGTTACCTGAGTTGGGAATGCAATTTAACAAAACACTTTGGAGTATCCCTCGACACACAATTTTTCTGTAGCGGCCGCACAAGGTTTAAGGGATACCCAGGAACTGATAGCGCAGGCAACCTCTTAACAATTGGAAGGCCTTTCAGTTATGCCCTCAGCATGGCGCCTGCCCTGCAATACAATTTCAATAAAAACTGCAACCTCATTGCTGGGTGGTGGTTTACATTGGCGGGTCACAACGCCTCCTCATTCGCTGGGCTTGTCGTTAGCTTTTCAAAAGGTTTTTAGAAAGAATAAAGCAAGGACAGTGTGGCAAAATAGGTGCGGGGATATAAATTAAATCGATCTCCCAGTGCATTGTTAACACTTGGCACAGTCTTCTTGCCATAAAAAGTTTGCGTTAACTCAAAACGCAACTGCCATCGATCTGTCAGTGCCGCTGCGGCTCCTAACCCTAGAGTCCCCCCCCAAAGTGTCAAATGATCGCTTCGCGTCACGGTGCTCTCTCCCAGTAGTTGGTATGACTGTAGGATGCTTGTTTGCCCAAATGACAACCCTCCAATTGCATAAAGGAGAAGACCGTCGTGTAATAATCCGCCAAAATGACCTTGCAGTGACCCCGACCAACGTGGTGTCACCGTATCATAGGAAGTGATCAAATCGGTGATAGCCCCATCCATTGTGCGCGTCATTTCTCCGCTTGTAAGAAATAATTGCAAATCAACTGCAGCATATCCACAGGCACAAAACCTCTCAGCCCATCCACCGCGGATACCAATCAGCGCACTTTGTTGAGCGAGGTCTCCACAGATAATTGAGGAAGATCCAGTCCAATTAAGAGTCTCTTTAAATGCATATTGCATCGAGCCATACCCTACCTCAACTCCGATATAAGGTCCCCAAAAAGGATCGTCGCATCCACATGGATCATATTCATAATATTGCGCCATCAAAGGAGCAGTCAATACAGCCATAAACATGGCAATAAAAGGATATTTCTTCATAGTAAATCAACCCTGCGATAGTGGCTTTATAAAAGAGGCCATACTCTAATGAAGAGGGATATTTTGTCAAATGCGCTCGTTAAATAGGGTGTAATTCAAAATATTAGTTAACTATTTAGAGCTAGAAGGGAAGCTTCTCTTGAGGATTTAGCAGACAACCTTCTGCCAAAAAACCCTTATTTCCCCTCTCTGTACGCTCTGTGAGCTCTGTGGTTCAAAAAAATAACACAAGTTTAAATAAAAATATCTACCACAGAGCCCACAGAGCGCACAGAGGGCATATAAGCTGTTACAGCTTATCCTAAATGAGAATTGGTGGAGACCGGAGTGGGTATTAGAAAATGAGAGTCCCTAGTTTTTTCATCCTTTCTAACACTTTGAATTATACCCGTTATACCCCCTTGGTGGAACCCTTCACCATAAACTTTGAAACCCGTGGAATCGAAGACAATACGTCTATTAATGATTGTTAACTAAAAGAGTTTCTAATTTAGCTCTCAGCTCACTTATTACCTGAGAGCATTCTGGTAAATCATTCACAAGGTTTCCCAACCATTGTTTCCACGTTCTTCTCACAATCTCCATCATGATAGAATCAAAGAACGATTCAGCTCCTACAAAGTGAACGCTTTTAAGATCGCACTTTTTCTGTAAGAGAGCAGAAAAATTTTCAAGATTCAACGAGGACTCAAAGGTGGTGAAAATACGCCATAAATCATAATAATCTCTTGTGCGTGAACGATCACGCCCTTCCTCATGAAGTTTTTTTGTCTTTTGTAAAATAGCTCGGAGTTTTTCAAGGACGATCTCTTCCAGAGAATATGTCTGGATGGGGGTGTCGATTCTTTCATCGTATGGATGAATGATTTGTTTTGTCATCGAAGGAAATAGCACCGTCTCCTGCATTGTAATTTCAATCTTAGCAGAAGTTAGAGGCTCGCGATGCCAAGGGAACTGTGCTCTTACTTTGAAAGCCTCTTGCTCAAAAGGGTGATCGTCTTTTTCTTCATATCGCTCAACAATTAGACGAACCTCTGCAAATTCATTCATCCTCTGTTCAGTACTCTTACAGACTTCTACCATGACAGCTAACAGCTTTTCTCTTCTAGGAATGGATGAACTACTGGAGAAATCCAAATCTTCAGAAAATCGATAATTTCCAAAGTAGCATTTTTTTAATGCCGTTCCCCCCTTAAAAATAAGTTTTTCTTTTAAGGAAGGATGCTCGTATAGCCCTGACAATACCCAAGAAAGAAGGTAATCTTGCTGCACAGTTTCAAATGTTAGCCCACTCTTTTTCTTTTCTCGGTCTAATCGAGTGCGCAAAGGCATTAGATTTAACGGCGTCATATTTATAGATTTTCTCGGATTTTCCATTTTGAGTTATATGCGCCTTTCAAAGGAGCGCTGGGATCGAATTTACAATAACTCTTCATGGGAAGGTTTAATAAAGGTGCTAAATACTTGTCTTCGATTCCCATCCCTTCAAGAATAAGGCCAAGGCGTTTTGCGACTGCCATCTCAAGATTTAATGCGTATTCAATGATGATCGGCATACGAATTTTATCTTTTCCTATTTTGAAGGCATGCAATACCTCATTAAAATCGCCGCAATATTCGGGAGATGCGAGGCCATCGAGCAAAGTTTTTTCAATATCCGTTATTTGGACTTTCATATCATCCACCCAGATCGTCTTTATGCCAAAGAAATGCTCTTTTTTTACCTGAATAAAGCGGTATGAGGTGTTGGTGAGTGACCTGGGAATAGAGGTTCCTCGCGGAGTAGTAGCAAATATCTTATGGGGGGTTTGCTCAGTGATATGATGGTAATGCATTGCTGTCCAGTGACTAATTGCCGAAGGAGCAACAAGAGCCATTGCTACGGCAAATTCATGGGGAGTGGACCCATATCCAGTAATTGCATAGATTCCTCGCTTAAGGCGAATTACCCACCCTCCATTTTTCATGTGATGCAAAGCTTCTGAAACATAGGAAGGATTCATTTCTATTTCTAGAGCAGCAGCTTGAGCTTGTTCTGTCGAAAAAATCCTCAATCCTTGGCTAGCTAGATGTCTTAAAAGATGCATACCCAAAACTGAATTCTTCATAATTCCACTGTATCCTAGATGTCGATATTAGGACAATAGCAAATTATCGACATCTAAAAAACACATCCAAGGGTAGAGAATCTTGCTCATAACGCATGCGTCGTAGCTTAGGAATCACATTGGAAACCTTGAGTTTTTTCTCGAGTGGACTTCTTTCAAAAAATCATCAACGGTAAAATGCCCTAGTGAGTGTACATGCAGATGAGCGGCTGACAAATCAGCCCTTTTAGAACCTGCAGTTGGCACGGCAACTGTAAAACACCCCGCTCGCGTAGCAGCTGTCACACCTATATGGCTATCTTCAATAACGACACACTCGTGAGTCTCTACGCCAAGTAACTTTGCAGCGTGCTGATAGATATAGGGCTGTGGCTTATTCACTCCGGCTGGGTCTGAGTATTCAATAAGATCTTCTGCTCCCGATAAGACAAGATCAAAATCGTTATGACAATTTAATCCACGCAAGTGCCCCCAAATCTCTTCCTTAAAAGCCGCAGAAGCAACAGCCAATTTAACCCCTCTTGTGTCTTTCTCTGCAATTAATTGGCGCAATAAACGCACCGTTCCCTCGATAGCAGGGAAACCTTTTTGCATAGATTCTGCAAAATGACGTTGCTTTTCTCTCAATAAAGCATCCGATGTGTGTGTTTTAAGGCGTGATGAGAGCAATTTAGCAACTGAATGATCACATTTACCAACCCATCCTTGCGCCTCTTCTTGCGTGATCTTATGGCCAAAAGGGTGTAACACATGGCGCCATGCATCGAGATGCGCTTCTTCACTATCCACAAGCGTTCCATCACAATCAAAGATAATGGCTTTAATCTGTTTTGGTATACTCACCTTTACCTCTCTTTAAGACTGCCAATATTCAAGTGGATTTGCATAAATTGTCCACATCTCTTTTGCTCCTCCATTCCACCATTTTTGCCATGCCAAAAGAGGGAACCCCTCTATTCCCCATTCATCTACACACCAAAGATCTAATTGCAAGGTAATGGGATGGACGAGAAAAGCGAAATACCAATGTTCCCAATTTGTATCCGCAAAAATAACTGGCTGGGGCGCCGCATAACCAAGTGAACGCATGGTATCAATGATCAAGCGTTGCATAGGGCGATGGATTTTATGACGGGTCAGCAATTGCGCGATGAAGGAAAAGAGATCTTTTGCTCCGCACCATTGCTCAGAAATATTACTAGGTTCAATATGACAATCAATTTGCAATTCCTTAAGCACTTTTTGGGCGCGTTTTATCATTTCAGAAGAAGGAAAAAGAGGAAGATTTGCATAAAGCCATGAAGGATCGACGCTCTCAATTTGAGAGCGATGCAATTCAAAAAAATGCTGCCCCGGCTCAAGGAGACGCTCTTTAATCCATGTATAGGGATAGCTATCGTCTTGCAAGAACTCCTCAAAATAAGGATGGAAGGGAAGAAGGCTAAATGCATGCGTCGGTGAAGTCATTAAGACGCGCTCATATGTTTTATCTGATAAAAGATGCTGCAATGTGTCATTAAAAAATACGAGGAGTTCTTCGGCTGTTTCACTCCATTTTTGCTGCTTTGTCAATGGAGGCATCCTGCCATTAAGGTTGGCCAGAAGCGTCTCTAAAGTGCCTCCTGAATGGTAAGCCCAAGGCGTTTGACTACTTCTATGTTTTAATGAACGCCCCGTCACTGCCGCAATAAAATCAGGAGTGCGCAACACTTGAACAACACGTGTAATTGACTGAGAAAACTCCGTTGTAATCCCTTCGAAATAATCATCAGAAATCTCTCTTTCCGTCGTGATAAAGAAATTTTCCAGTGCATGATAAAAAGTAGACTCCTCGAAAACAAGTTGCCACGCCTCTGGTTTAATTCTTCCAAATTTACACAAGAGGCGAAATCCCGCTGCACGGTCAGCGGCATGATCATATTCTTGAGGCCCATACTCTTGGCTCAAGGTTGGATCAAACACTTCCTGGAAATAATTTGGAATTAATTTCATCCATGCGTCTACTGTGACTTGAGGGGCAGATTTATATTGCTTAGCTTTTTCTTGTAGGAGTTCTTTTTTTTCTGAGAGTATATTGAATTCAGACTGTCTGCCGTAAAGATCCCCTCGTAACCATTCTAAATTTGCTTCATTTGATTTTGCACGCGCGCGCAATGCTTCGATCTCTAAGAAGCTGCGCTCCAGAAAACTTTGCGTTTCCTCTAGCTCATGAAAAAGCTCTGTCAATTTTTCGTTCCAGTAATCGACAATCACCTTACCAAGGCCGTGATCATTGCTCTGATTGAGACCAAGACTGGTAATAAGATTCCACGCACATCCTTCGTTATGCTGCTCCGTAAAAGAAGCCAGCGTATATTCCCAGCTCGAAAGTAGATCCATCGAGCCCCAATTAACTCGAGGAGCAAGAATTTCGCGCCCCTCTACTACCCGCGAGAGATTTTTTTGCATCAGCAAATGCTGACAATCGCGAATAAATTGTAGAGGCTGCAGCTCATGAATCATGATGGCTGGAGCCGTTGCAAAACAGGAACCGATCTTCTGTCTTAAGTGTGTTAATAGTGCGGCAACAATCTGCTGCTTCTGATCAACACTCCCCTTGCTTTCCAACAACTCAACAACATCATGGCGTTGCAACAAGCGCAAGGCGCGCAGCAAGCGTCGTTGTTCTTTTTCATTGACTACATCCCATCGCTGGTCACATTCCATGATCCATTCTTGAAGATAAGCCTGGTTAATTCGCCCACGTCCATTAATTAATCCAGTCGCTTCTTTTTTCATGTCTCACTCTGTCGATCCAATCATCTGCTCAATGAGAGCTCCGATCTCATGAGCTAATTCAAAAGCCAGTTTCTGTTTCTTTGCTTCTACCATAACGCGACATATGGACTCTGTCCCCGAATAGCGCACAACAACGCGTCCTTGAGAGGCAAGGCGTGCTTGAACATCGCGAATCAAAGCATCGAGTTGCTTCAGCTCTTCAAGTGGTGGTTTTTCTCTGACTGGGATGTTTAATAATGCTTGTGGATAACGTTTAACTACAGCAGCGAGATCTGACAATTTCGAATCTGTTTCAATCATAATGCGCAGTACCTGCAAAGCAGAAACGAGCCCATCACCTGTAGTATTATAATCGAGGCAAATCAGATGGCCACTTTGTTCACCCCCCAAATTACATCCATGGTGCAGCATCTCTTGAATAACAAAGCGGTCCCCAACGGGCGCTGAAACGACCTGAATCCCTGCTTCCTGCATACACTCATGAAAACCAAAGTTGGACATGATCGTTCCAACTACTGTGTTATTTTGGAGAACACCGCGTCTTTTAAAATCGAGCGCACAAATCGCCAATAAGACATCGCCATCAACGATCTGTGCATTTTCGTCCACCATAATCAAGCGATCTGCATCTCCATCAAGAGCAATCCCAACATCAGCGGCGCGATCGATAACCGCCTTCTGGATGACTTCCGGATGAAGAGAGCCGCACTTTTCATTAATATTTAAGCCATTGGGATGATTATTGTAGATGAAGACTTCAGCATCTAGTTCCTGGAAAACTAAGGGTGCTGTGCGATGACCTGCCCCATTGGCACAATCGAGTACAATGCGCAAATTTTTTAATGACAAACGCCTTGGGAAGGTGTTTTTGGTAAATTCAACATAGCGACCATCAGCATCAATAATTTTAGTATTCTTACCTACCTTATCGCTGCTGGGAATAAACTTTGAAAAATCATTTGCTTCGACCAAATCTTCAATTCTGGACTCCATTTCTGTCGACAACTTAAAGCCATCCTGAGAAAAAAATTTGATTCCATTGTCATGATAGGGATTATGTGATGCAGAGATGACAACTCCTGCATTTGCTCGATAAGCGCGCGTGATGAAGGCAACACCAGGTGTAGGTAAAGGACCTACCATCAAAGTATCCACACCCATCGAACAAAGACCTGCGATGAGCGCATTTTCAAACATATAACAAGATAAGCGCGTGTCTTTCCCAATGACAACTTTTTGTCTACCGGGTGTCTTTCGAAAGACAATAGCAGCAGCTCGTCCAATTGCTAATGCCATTTCAACAGTCATTGGGTAGCAATTGGCCAACCCTCTTACTCCATCCGTTCCAAAAAGGTGTTTTCTATTTTCTTCACTTTTCACGCGCAATAACCTTTATCTATTAATCTATTTAATTTATAATTGTCTTTTATATTATTTTTATTCAAATGACTTTACCACTAATAAAAGATACAAAACCCTATGGGCTCAACTATCTCTCCATTTTGCCAGATGCGGGCCATCTTGCACTAGAGCGACTTGTCCAACTCGACCAAAAAGATGGCAGTGGACTTTCGTGCCAGGAGCTATTAACTATTGCTCCCACGCGTCTTATTATTGGATCCTATGCGCGCTATTGCCTGATGGCACAAGAGAGTTATAACGACATCGACGCCATTGTCTTTTTAGACAACCCTCAAAAAATCATCGAGGGCCTTACATCTTATTGTGATACCCCTTCTACTTTCAAACAAAAGATGGATGCCACCATAAAGTGCCAAGCCAAACAAAAAAAGTGGCCCATTATTGCTGCAGAAATTGAATCTGCCATGCGCGTTTGGATACTTCTTCATACTTTGCCACAAGGACGCTACTCCGATCAAGAACTCCTGCAAAAACTTAGTGATTGCGCGCGTCATTTCATCGCACAGCCCAAAATCGGATATGCCTACAGCATCGCCCATCTACATAATGGCAGTTTGCCCTTCGACCAATGTGATCTATATGTCCAGTTTTCTTTTTGTATTGCGGGAAAAATCTTCGAACTCTCCTGTCGGCAATCGCTCAGCGATTTAGGATTTGGATGTTTCGATTCTTTACACGCTTTGGGTCTATTACAAGAAGACAGCAGCACATGGCGAGCTGTCGTATCACAAATCCCTCGGATTTCTCCATCGAAGCAAATTATACCTCATACACCCTTGGAAGAACATCAGCTCCTTCTTAAAAAAAAGGAATTCATTGTACCGGATAATTCTCTGCTCGCCAGTTACATCAATCCCGTCTCCAGCCCTGCGGCTCCAATCTTTTTAACATGGTGTTCTCAGATATCGACAGGTTGGGTGCCTCATCAACCCATTACTTCACCGCTGCAAATTTTATGGCAATGTTGTCGTCACCTACTTAAAGGATCTCCTAAAAGCGCAGAGGAGTGGCTCAAAAACTTCCAAGATTGTCTTGACTCTCATCATGTAAATACTGAAACCCTATGGCATCTGCTACTGCTCTCAATCTGGATTGAGTATTATCCAGAAGAGTGCGCCCAATTTAAAGAAACGATCTATAATGAGCGCTCCCTCGATTGTCTTTATCAAAACATCTTAACCCGAGAAGTGATCGATCAGGCACTCTCTTTTTGCACAAGCACCCCCTTTCGAGAATTCTTATTTCAATCAGTACATCAATCTTCAGAGTCTTTTGCAAAAGGCTCTTCTCCATGGAATTTGTTTACCCAAAGTTTCTCAGGATATGTGCCACCTGCCTCTGTGACTTCTAGTGATTTAAGAACTTTTTTTGAACGATACGCCTCTCATCAAATCGTCGAAACCCTCGCCCATGAAACGCCTCCGCAAAATCTTGAAGCTGCGCAGCGACTTTTAAGCACCTTTAAAACGACCCCAGAGTCATTTAAAAAAAATTTCTGGTGGCTCATAGCTAAACTTGAGCAAAATCCGACATGTCATACTCTGCAACTGTTGCAAGATCTACCTCGTGGATCAGCCACTTCCATCGAGCAGCGGATGACATTGATGAAATTGCTGCCCTCTACCCTTAAACGATTAGAAGACTCTAAACGTGGTCTTGCTTTCCCCAAGCAATTACTTGGCACTCTCATTCATTTATTACCTTCTAATGACCATTCATGTCTATCTGCAGCCTTTTATTCTCCAACCGTTCAAAAAACTTCATCTAGAAAAAGTGACAGAGAAAACCGCCTGTGCAATTTTTATTGGCACCTTTTCCACTCCTCTGAACCGCAACTCAGTCAACTGGGATATGAGCAGCTACAGAGCAATCTATCATCCGATACAGTCGATGCAAATCTCCGCCTAGAAAGCCTTGCCTTGCAGCTATCTCAATTCGATGCTTCTGCAACAGAATTGGCATTCAAATTGGCTCAACACACTCCGTCACTTACACTATCCCCTTCTCTATACTTGCAACTCTTCGGGCATTGGCGCACATTAAAAGAAAATAAGCCTCCTCTATTTCTCACCCAGTGCCACATTTTTACTCCCTCATTCATTACGTTCACCACCCTGCAAAATTGGGCGAGTCAATGGAGTATTCAAGATGAAGAAATACCGCTAGAACAACTTTTTAAAGCATATTTCTCGCAAAATCGCGCACTATTAAAAGAAGATCTTCTTACAACTGCATCTTGCGATGCGCCTCTTCGTCCTGCTATATCATCAAAGATTAAACAGTTCATTATGGAGGATTTTCAATCCCAACCCACTTCCCAAAGTGACACTGGCCTTTTAAATCAATTGCATGAATTGATGTCTAAATATTTACCCGATGACGCTCAACTTCTCCTCCAATGGAAATGCCTCGCCTCATTGACATGCCATCACCCCCTGCCGGAAATCCCTTCCCATAATCTTCAAGAGCCGTTTTTTCTTAAATCGATCCTATATTCTGCATCTAGACATCCCTTGACAGATGAGCACCTCACAGCATTGTGCTGCTTCAAACACGCCTCATTCTGGAATGATGAAGAGCGCTGCCTTCTCCAGTGTATCGAATGGCGCTTAGAATCAACCTTTACTCCGCCACACCCCCGTTTTATAGAAAGCTCCTCTTTGTTGCTGCCTTTGTTAAAAGAAACCTTGCGCTCATGGCAGCAAAAATCGTGGACAGATCTTGGTGAAATAGCTCGGGTGACTACCATTTTAACAGCCATCGGTCCACATCTACTTGTAGATGAAGAAGCCTCAGCATGTCTACTTAGAGTCATTCACCAGCTCCTTCTTACTGCAAAACGTTGTGGTCATTGCACCCTCCAAACGCATTTAAACCAACTTATTACCTCCATTAAAGGCTCTCTCAGCGCAACGGTATTGGATGCTTACCTGTTAGAAAGCACCACTATTTTACACACAAGCTATCGAGACAACGCGGATGCACTAGCGATTCTTTTCACTTATAATAGCCGTATCAAAGAGATTTTACCGCTCTGGAAGTGTCGATTCCTTGTGCATTTACTGGATTGTACCCCCTCTATATCCTCTAAAAAGGAACAGCGCCAACACGGTCAGCTACTCGAACAGTGGCACAATGAGTTAGTCAAAACAGTCCCCTCCTTTTTAGAATCTCTCTCTACAGCCCCTCCTTCCATTCAAACACCCCTACTAATGAGACTGCTCACACATCTATTTCAACTCAAGGTACAATCATGCCCGCCTGATCTCACCTCATTTATTGAAGAGTGCGCTTCAGAATGGCTCCTGCTTCTTGGCCCTTCTCTTAAAAATGTATCAGAACTGTGCAATATCACTTCCTTGGTATTACAAAATACTTCAGTTGTTTCACACCCTCTTCACTTCATTCGTGCTATTTATGCATTTATTGTTGAGGCGCTCTCTACAGAAGATTTTGTCAAGCAAGTTGCTCCTGCCTTAATCGCTTCTCTTTATTATTGTGCAGCAAAGATACTTACTCCACCTAACGAATCAGCTCACAAATGTTTACAGGAGATTTTTGACTTTTGGCAGACTATTCAGCGACGTTTTGGGGCTACAGAACCCTGGATGCATTCTCTTGAACCCCAGATGGTATATATGTGGTGGGAAACTGGCCACTCTTGCTTAAGCGCAACTTATAACAGTCATAAGTGCTCTTTGCAAGAATTTAAGGAGCGTCTCTTTGAGATGTTCAATAATTCAGGAGTCGCTCTGCGTGAAATCCATATCCGCGAATGGCTAGCTTCAATTATCCAGTATCTTCCAAACCAAGGTCCATCCACTACTGCACATCAACTAGGTATGCACATCTTTAACATACTGTATGCCTATGCAACAGAACACAAGCACCCCTACACACCAGGATTTTTCACCTCATGCATTGATAGATGTAACTTGATCACGTCAGGAATATGGAGAAACGCAAACTATAGCATAAACTTTTTTATTGGCATGTACCATGCAGCGTGGCAAAAGAAAAGCTTTGCCACGCAGCCAAATATGTGGATATTCGCAATAAATGCTTTATGGAGCAACTATTGTCACATGCGACAACATGTACCACAAACATTCCCTCTAACGCCTGCCACCAGATCCATGCTTGACGAGCTTGCAGAAAATTATCCGAGTGAGTGCAAAAAAGAAGAATGGATGGATATTCTCATCCTTCAGCTCGTTCCATTTTTACAGGTAACTCCTCAACTCTCACATATTCATGATTTAACTCTCTTGAGTAAACACCTATACATTAGCTATGGAGACGCTGTAGATCGCCATCTACCTTTTCTCGCGCAAAGTTTAGAAGAAAAGGACTTTCTCTTCTTGAAGAAATGCTTAGAAAAATTGATTGAACCAAAGAAAATCTCATGACAAATTTTCCAGGATCTTTTCGCCCTTTTACACCCCAGCGCGACTCTCATGTACCAGCTCATCGATCTCTATCTCCATATACATCTCCATATAGATCTCCTAGCTCTACCCCTTCTCCCAATATTTATCCTCATTCACCTTCTCCTAGCCCACTTACAACTCGCCTCTTGCCTCCTATCGATGAGATTCTTCTTGCCCTCCCCTTAAAACCACACAAAAATACTATTCACGAGTTTGAGCGTACGCGCACATTAGAAGGCAACGATACAAGCCTAACGATTTCATTAGCAGATCTCCTTGCAATTGGAGAAAAAAGCCTTGTAATCGGCTCCTATGCAAACTACCTTTACGACATGACAACTCCCTTTGGAGATATCGACACCCTCCTACTCATGCCTAATACCGACCCAAAATGCATGGATAGATTCATTAGATTGCTTGGACAATTCGTCAATACCCCCTCTGACCTCAATAAAGCGCTAGAAAGTTATATTGAGAAAGCAACGCAATCAAAACTTACACAATTCACCTATACTCTGAGTTATCGACAGCAGCTGCGCATTACCTATGAAATTTATTTCGATCTTCTCATACGCGCACATCTCTTTACTCTTAAATCTCGCCATGCTTCTTCCCTTTACACAACAGATGAATTATTCATTGAGCTTGATAAGATGCAAACATTTTACCAAGACTCCCCTCGTACAGGATTTGTTCCCTGCATACAAAGGACAGATCACTATGAGCCCCATATTTTTGTACAATTTGCTTTTAAATTAGATGGAGTCAGCATCGACTTAACCTTCCGCTGCTCTTTAAATGAATTAGGCTTTGGCTATCACTCACGCAATTCTTTTGGGGTCCACTTTAATCAATCAACACGCACCGTAAAAGCTTTTACAACACCTAGCGCTTATCTACCCAAAGATATTCTCATGGAGGCGACACAGCTTAAAGAGTGTTATGAATCCAAACAACTCATCCTTCCTGGCGCTAGAACAACACCTCTTTTCTTCTCTCCTGACAACCCTCTTAAGCATTTTAAACTTGTGCACCGCATTTTTGAAGCGCTGGCAAATGGCAATAGTTTCTTCTTACCAACTGAGAGTTGTATCCAGTTGCAATGGGAAATACTGCGCTTAGTCCTGCGATGGGAATATACTCAAGGGACAGCAGAAGGATCCCTTTCTGAACGCCTCATTGGGCATTGGATAAAATTGTGGCATTCTCAAAAAAGTACAAGTTCATCTATTTTGCCCACAGATCTCTTGGCCTTGCTTTTCACTATTTTATGGGCAAAGCATCACCATACAAATGCGGTGCATTCAGTGGCGCTAAAAGAGATCCAGAGTGCATGTCAGCATGACAAATTATTAACAGAAGCTATTTGTCCGAAATTAGCCCCGGAATGCAGCTCCAATCTCTTTGATTTTCTTTCCCTCTTATATAGTAAAGAATCCATTAGATTGATTTTAACTACCTATATCTCTGTATTACCTATCTCAGATCAGGCTAAAGAGTTGTTCTGCGACGCATGGTCGCACTACCTAGAGGAATACCAGATTGATCGCATCGATGAAAACCATTTTTCAACGACTCTTAAAGAATTTTTAGACAGCGAACATCAATTGCAAGTGGTACTTCAGTACCATATCAAAACCCCAGATTCTCATGCAAAACGCTCTGTGCTTGTCGATCTGATGAATACTTGGCCCTATCAAAAAGGGCAAAAAAACCCACTAGCGCACAACTTCTCCAATTTGCGCCGCACGCAAGAGGGCAAATGCTTGCAATTGATGTGGTTGATGCAGCAGCCATTGGAAAATTTCCCCACTCTTTTAGGAGAACATCATAAAAACCCTATTTCATCTCTTAATGATTTTGCTCCCTTCTTCGAGGGTCTTGTAGAAAAAATTCAAGAGTGGATAAAGGACTCTACTACACTAACAACGCAACGACAAAGGTTATTACAACAAATAGCAGCTGCATGTGCAGCGAGAGTTGTTCCAGAATTACAAACAGCTATCAAAGAATTATTTGTTAGTACCCCTCAAAAGACGATTACACCTGCCAATCAAGCGCTTTACTGCATAGACTTTGAAAAAAATAACGTGCAGAGCCTATTGGCACTATTGCATGTTGCAAAAATGCGCGATTTTGCCTTTGCTCATTTGGAAGCCCTCACTCCTCAAAATATTCTTGCAAAATGTGATCAAAAAGTGATCGAAGAATTACCGCAAAAAATTGAATCACCAAGAGCCTTACAATTGTGGATCCAATGTGCGCACGTTGATTCAACTCTTGGGCTTTCTTGCACTTTTGAAAAATTGGGCCATCTCATGAGAGAAGTCGAGCAAGATATAACAACTACATTACTTCATCGATGGCTCTTATGCATGAAAATCTCTCCCAAAAAGGCCCACCTTCTAGTATCCATCCCGCAGTTTTGGTCTCTCATCACAGAATTTCCTGATTTATTGTCTAGACAGTCAGAAGAAACACAAAAAGAACTACACACCCTTGCCCAGCGCCACAATTTAACTTACCCCGGCAACCTGGAATCCACTCTTAGCCTGCCATGCACTTTAGAACAACTGAGTCATTTTACGAAGCAGATCGTTGAAGATAAGGCAAAATCCCTCCTACACCAATGGCTACTTACTGAACAAGCATCCCCCAAACAAGCTTCACTTTTAGCCTCCCTCCCTGGATTTTGGTCGCTCATCAAGGAGTTTCCCGCTCTATTATCCAAACAGGCAATAAAAACACAAAAGGCCCTACTATTCCACACCCCAACCGATCTTCGTCCGGTTTTGATTCGCTGTGCAGTAGTGGAGGAAAATATTCTCTTCATGCAAGAATATCTTCTTCCGATCATTGAACAAACTCCTTATGACCGCCTTCTTCCTCTCATTATGAAATGTCATCACCAGCTTAAATGGCGCTTTGAGGCGTGGAAAGCCCTTTTCCAACGCACACCTGATGAGGACTGCGCCACCTTATATAAAATGTCTAAGGGGATGATTTCCCGCGAAAACGCACTCAAACGCATGATTAATGGCGCGCATGGATTAAAAGAAGCTCTCGAGGGCACATTTGATGGCAGTGACGCCGACCAGAGATGCATTGAAAATATTTTAATCAATCAGCCGTGTCGATCAAATAATCTCAAGGGCTGGCTCATCTTCACAGAGATGACTCTTCCTTACTTCAAACGAGCCCCCCTCTTTTTAGACAAACTCACAGAGCATTACACATTCTCTGAATTAGCCGATGAACCTATAGGGACCGCTACTCTCTTACTCCTTCTGGAGCGCTGGCTTGCTTCGCCGCTAAAAAGCTCAGAAGAGAATTTTAAACGTGCACTATCCCTTCTCAAAACTCTGCCTTCCTCTTTTATACCTAATTCTGAAGCAGTATTACAAATGGCCAATCTCTTTAGAATCTATAAAAACGAGCCCTCAACTTGGCAACAGATTTCTTTTACACAATTTGAAGATATTAAAAGTTATTTGTCTCTTGTCCTACCACTTCTCGTGCATCACTTACCAACGGTCCATCGTACGGAACAGGGCGCCATGTTAATGATGCAATACTTACAACACCATATTGCTTTTTTATTACAAGCGCTCACCTCCTTGCAGCAAAAAGTCACACCCGAAGGCACAATCAGCCGAACAGCTCTCTTTGATGAATCTTTATACGCAAACTTGAAGCACCTAACCGAATACTACAGCCATATGTTGAAAATGGCACAGGATGACATACCAGATAAACCACCATTTCTTTCACTCTATTCCTTTTTAGACAAAATGCGAGGGTGTTTTGGACTCCTTGATGTAGTCTTCAACCTGAACGTACTGACCATTAATTGTGGGAGAATCGTTGCAATGCATGCCTTGCAAGCTAAAAATCCTTTAAGGCAGAAGAATATTGGCGATAATATGCAAGAGATCTGGTCATCCGGCATCCACACAATCATCCAATTTAAAAAGAAATTAATTACTATCAGCGCTCATCTCATTCCTCATCAAAATCCAGCTGAAATCTGGGAGGGCAAACATCCCACCAAAGAAGAAAAAGAGCTGCGCCTCATCAAAATAGAAATTGAGAAGATAGAAACCAAACTATTTTCTTTATTGACCTCCATCATATGGCCTCTTTTAGAGAAGCCACGAAAGTTACATTCCTTAAGGGAGATTTTCGCATTTGAACTCGCTGTCACACTCCCTTCAGATTGCTTATATAATACGTATATGGAATGTGCCACCAATGCATGGTTCTTACTTTTGCCACGCATTCTCACAGACAAAACAGTTGCTGAGATTGTTGAGCTTTCATCGACTCATGAAGTTCCTGAACGATTTAAAAACCTCTCTCATACAATTAACCCCTCTCTTAGTTTTGCAATCAGACTTTTAGCGGGAATTACTCCCCCCACATCGACATTTTTCTTAGAGCTCATGAAGCGTATTGCAGAAATGACCCTTGATGCCTATCAAGAACATGGTTCAAAGGCCCTTTTAGATATCATCGATATTCTTTATAATAAAGTGCCTCAGCCGAATCATCTCGCCATTTTTACTAGTCTCTTAGAAAGCTACGTGTTATGTGCACAGGAGAAAAACTTTTCTATCGAAAACCATTGTCAATTTTTTAATACTTTTCTTTATGGATTGCTCCACAGCGACATGTCACAAAAAGAGTATCAACAGGTTACCCTCGACACCGTTGATGCGCATTTTCTACTGATGGAGCAACTCTATGAGATTTTGATTAGGCATAACATGGCAGATCAGGAGCTGCGAACCTTTATTATCTGCTGGATGTGCAGCATATGGCAAATTCAGAATGGAACCCCTTTAGATACGCGCCTCTTTAACATTTCTCCTCTTGTATTTAACGATGAAGCGCGCATCCAGTGGCTCTGTTATGTCTATAGTTATCTACCCTTCGCAGTCAAAAAAACAAGCGACAATGATGCTGTACCTTTAGCTGAACCACTCCTCATACAACTTGTCAAAGAGATCCCTGAGAATTCTGCATTTTATAAGAGAACGACTGATCAGCAACAACGTATGGTTGTCGCCCAACTGAATGAAATACTAAAAAAATCCCCTACGCTTGAATGTATCGACCTTTTAATACAAAAGCTCAATAGATGACACAACCTCTCCGGCATCCAGCAGCACCTTTCCTACAGATTGCCAGCCGCCCATTACACAGTTCATCACAAGGGTTTGAGGACCTCCAAAAGACAGTTGATGAAAAACATGGGACCGCTGGCATTTCCATTAGACACTTGCTATCCTTCTCGCATGAGTTGCCTCTTCTCATTGGTTCTTTTGCGCGTAATGTTTTACAAATTATGCCTCAAAAACAAACTGATGATCTCGATATTATGGCCTTTGGAAGCACAGCGTATCGTTGGGCTGATCTTGAAAATGATCTCTTTATTCACTGCCTTGATAAAGAAAAACTCAAAGAGCACATTACCTCACTTAAATCATGCTGTGAACATGCTATCAACTGGAAGTTTATTCTTCATCTGACTTTGGCAAGTCAAAAGTCAATGGATAATGCTGATATTCCTCAAAAGATGAGCGCCATCTATAAAGAATATTTTAGTCGCTCAGGGATCTATTTTGCTCGTTCTGAATACTCCACGCAGCTTTTTTCCGATCGCATTTGCCAATTCATCTTAACAATTGGTCGATGGAAGGTGGATTACTCGATCAGAGAAAGTTTAAATCAATTCGGTTTTGGACTCGATAATATCCATGCTACAGCCGTAATGTGGCATGATGGACAATTTTTCCCCGCATGGCATCCCCTGTATTTTCCTCAAGAGAGTCTCTCTACAGCCGATCAACGCAATTTATTGAAGCAAAGGCATCTTCTTTTAGCACCTCCTGAACAAGTCCATCCGGAAATCAAAGCACAACATCCGAAATTAGTCTTTCATTGGATAAGCGCGCTGCGTCAAGGATGGGCATTGCATGAGCCATGTGAAGTTCTGCTTTCCATCTACTTTCATCTTTATCGCTATTCAAAGGGAAAGGACGCTCCGCAAGAACACCTTCTAAAATATTTAGATTTGCATTTAGAACCGGGTGACTATCCTATCCTTTGCCTCGGTCTTTTTTGGCTCAAGCGCCGCCCAAAAGAAACTCTTGCCGAAGTAAAAAAAATTCAAGAGCACTTCCCAAGCTTCACGTGGGAGAATCTCGATTGTTTTTATGATGCGCATCTCATCGAAGCACTATTTGCAAGGCAAATGCAATGGCCTTGTGAGTGGCATCGCCATCTTGCAGAATGGCTTTCTTATGAAAAATGGGAAACACTCCTCACAAAATGTGATCGTTACGCAGTTTTGAGAGATCTTTTATCTATTGAAAAAAGTGACTTATGCGCGGTAGAGGGTATTTCTGAAGAAGAATGGCTCACTTTCATGAAGCAAGAGGTGAGCCCTCACCCCAAGCTCTTTGAAGTCGCTAGAAATTTTTTAATAAAAAGATGGAGCGATGAAGTCAAGCGCCCTCACTGGCAAGCCCATGTGCACTACCATTTGATAGCAGCGCCCCCTCACATTCTTGCAACAACACTCAGCACTTTAGTCTCCTTACAGCCGAAAGCTCTCACTGGCACGATTCAATGTGCACTGCAATCGCTATACGACGTAGCAGCGACTAGCTCTCTTTCCAAAAACGCCCTTGCAGCACTTTTTTGCCTCTCGCGCCCCTGTCCAACTGTACGTCAAAAATCCCTCGTTCTATGCACATTCACTCCCAATCATCTTTGGCATTTTTGGAGCTATTTACTCGCTGATGCATCCTTACAGGATCTGGCTCTTTGCGCACTGGAAAGTCTACAACCCGAACCGGGCATTCAGATAAACCACCTAACCACTCTACTCTCTTGCAAAAAACAGGCGCCAAGAGCCGCAAAACTTATTGCATGCGTTTTGCAAAATGATCCTCCTTCGCAATTATCTCTTCTGGAATATGCCCGCGCAAGGAGGCATTGGAGTGATGAACTGCGCTATTCTCATGCCTTTTATGACCACATTAAAGTCCCCGGCCCAACCGCCTATCGCGAGGTATTTGATGTACTAAGCTCTGTGTGGGACAGTTCTACACCGATCCCATCGCTAATTGTAAAATGGGTGTATCACTGGGTTCAAACACATGGTTTACCTTCATTAAAAGGGATCTGTAAAACCACTCCCAAAGAGTATGTCCCCCTTATTACCCTCGTTATTAAAGAATGTGTTGATCTATGCAATCGCACCAACTATCTTGAGCTTCTATACCAGCCGTATGCAGAGCTCAATGCGTCATGGCAAGGGGAGCTTACAATATTATTTAATGAGGCGTGTACTGCAGTCTTACAAAATAGTGCTGAAAATGACTCTATTGAGCAACATGCTCGTCTATGTAGGCGCCTTCTTGAAAAATTAGATCCACCGCCTGCAGAGGAGAAAAAGCGCGCCTTACAGTTATGCTTTCTTACCTTGCAATCCGGCCAACCAGCCCCTCAAGATCTAGGATTAGTTGCGGATCTAGACATCATGACCCCTTCTCATCAAGAACTTCTTTTCAAATTCTATCTCCTATGCCAAACAGAAGATTGCCCTCTCCCACCGAATTTAAAAGAAAAAATAGAAGCACTCTTAAGACTTCCTTGTAAGGATCTTTTGACTTTATCAAAAAATCCTCAATTTATGCTTTATCGCTCCGTTTATGATCCTTATGCACTCCTTGGCGCAACAGAGATCTTGGCTAAAGACTTAAAAGCTGCACATGTAGATGCTCTCATTAAGAGTTGTGAAACCTGGCAAGAGCATTTACTCAAAGATCAAGCAGTCGTGAATGCCCTATTAACTCTCTTGGAGCGCAATTTTAAGGGATGTGTGACGCAAGCAGATGCGCTAGCCATTTTTTTCCACCGCTTAATCTTAGCCGATGTCAGCTATGAGCAAAGACTCTTCTCATTGCGCGAACGCTATTATAAAAAATACTTTTCAGAAAGCACATTTGAAAGGCACCTCCAATTTTGTAAAGAGAATGCTCATCATTCTAACTCCTGGAAGTGGATTTTAACGGGACTACCTCTTTTCAACAATCCGCAATGGCCTCTTTTTGTTTTTAGGAGCGCTCTGACACAACCCAGCTTATTTCAAAAAATTTCTAAAGAGCCCTCCATACACAATCTTCCCAACCACTTCCCACTGTTAGAACTCGTGCAGCAACTGACTGAACATTTTACTTATCAGATGGTTGCTCTCCTCAGAGAATGGTACAAAAAACACCTACACCATGCTGAACAATCTCTATCCGTAAAACTCATTGAAAGTCTTCTTCCTCTATGCCTAGATTATTTAATCACATCTAAAAAATGGAACGAAGTCGAAATAATTCTTGAGCTCATTTCAGAAGGATTTACAAGGATTTCCCAGACACCCACCTCACTCTCTGAGAGCCAGTGGAAGGAACTTTTTGCCTGCGCCTATATTTATATAGAGAAGTGCATCGATCAGGGTTTTGTGAACGAGCCTGACCTTTATACTGCTAGCAGACAAGATGCTATATTTCAGAAACGTTTGCATGCAGTGGCACAATTAGTGCATGCGATGCTTGCTCTCCCTATCCGCCTACAGATTCTCCCCTCTCTTTTTTCTCTGACACAAACGCTATGTACTCTCGAACTTGCTCTTTTTCCTCAAAAAATTTCTGTCTTAACTCCCGAAATGGGGGCAATCTATCGCACTTTTACAAAATTCTTAGAGTTTGATATTGCACTTACGATGATAGATGCGGTCTTTAAAACACATGTGGAACTTAAAGGTTCTTTTGAAAAAGCAGGGCGCTTTCATCGCCTCTTATTAGGTGAACTTCTAACCAAGGAGTCCGCCTATGCAATCGGGCATTATCTCCTAATTACGTGCGAAACTCTTGCTAAAAACGCTGGCGTAGGTGAAGCATTAAAATATCTTCTTGGCTTCCTTGCTGCAAGTGTAGAACTTTTACCTCAAGCATACTCCAACAATGATGATCTACAAGCAGCCGTTGATCTATTCTCTCTAGGTGTGGAAGAGCTCTTTGAAACGATTGAAGCATTACTTTGCCACACACCAAATGCGACAACTGTGTCTTTAATACAAGGTGAACTTCAACGCTTTACACGCACCTTTCACAACAACTTGCACCTGATAGTACGCACATGCTGCGGTGAATGGTATGCTAATTTATACCTCAGGGCGATCCAATCCGAAAAGCGTATGCATTATGAGTGCATCTTATGGCATCAACTATTCCTTGTATATCTTGGAGATGTCTCTGAAACAACGATCGAGGCGTTAGAATACACGATTATTAAAATGCTCGAATCAAGTCAACCTTCCACTAGAAAAACGTGTCAAAATACACTGCTAAAAATCACTGAAGAAGGGCTGATCACCTTTTCTCCCCTAGAGGATACTTTCTACCATGTCATTCCAGAGCCCGCAAAATTCATGCGCCTCTTTTCCTTGGTCCAAAAATATCTACCCGATGATATTAGGGCAAAAATCGCTCCAAAATCTACTGAATAGCAGGTGTAATTCAAAGTGTTAGGAAGGATGAAAAAACTAGGGACTCATATTCTTCTAATACCCGCTCCAATCCCCATTAATTCTCATTCAAGATAAGATGTAATAGCTTATACCCCCTCTGTGTGCTCTGTGGGCTTTGTGTTTAAAAAAAATTAACATAAGTTTTAAATAAAAATATTTACCACAGAGCCCACAGAGCACGCAGAAGGGGAAAATAAGGATTTTTTGACAGAAGATTGTCTGGTGAAGCCTTAAGAAAAGCTTCCGTTCTAGCTCTAAATAGTTAAATAACACTTTGAATTACACCCCTGAATAGCAGATTGCGATGATTTAAAATCAGACTCAAGTTATTATAAGAACCGCACTTTGATATTCGCTCTTCTGGAGTTCTCACCCTTGCCTACTGCTTTTATCCGCGCTACCCTTCTCTTAGCCTGTAGTCTTTCCTCGCTCATTTTTGCGAATGCAGAGCCCTCTCATGCGGAAGTTCTTTGTCGCAACCCCTATTTTGAAAATGGTGTCGTTGCAACACATGAAGGCGCGCGCATTCATATTGGAGAACTCTATATCCAAGCGCGCCACTTGTCGATTGAGAAGGGAAAAATTATCGCGCACGGACAAATCCTAGTTACTTATCACAACAATCTGCTGACAGGCACTAAACTTGTTTTTGATATTCATGAGGGGATGGGGACTGTAGAAAATGCTACTTTTGTCCAGGAGCCTTGGTTCTTACAGGCGCGAAGGGCGACTATCTTCCGCGATGGCTCCTTTCAATTAAAAAATGCTTCATTCACTACATGCCCCACAGGCCAAGATCTCTATAATCTTACAGCACAGCATCTATGCGTTAAAAATCAATGGCTCCATACGCAGGCTCTCGGGGTAGGTATTGGGAAAATGCGCCTTTTTTCTCTTCCGGAATTTGCAATGAACCTGCAATCCACTGGCGATAGCCCCTTTTCTCTAACATTTGCCTGGGGCGGTTTTCTGGGTAGTATCATAGGGGTGCGCTATCGTTTTATAGACACTCCACATGCAAGAGCCAGTATCGAAGCCATGTATGCCTTTGGCAGAGGCCCTGGCTTGGCTATGCAAACGCGCTATTGCTGTGGGAATCAAAAATTTCTCACCAATAGCATCGCGATCCGCGACCGCTCTTATGATGACGCCCAACTGCGCCTACGTTACTCGCTACAAGGTACGTACTGCAACAAACTCTACAACGATCATCTAGAATTACACGGACAGTACGATATTGACAGTGATACTGAAATGGATTCCGACTTCGGGCCTAAACGCTTTTCGCTACCTACTGCCGAGAGTACCAATGGGTGGGCGCGCTGGGAAGAATCAAACTGGCTCTCTATTCTTCGTGCATGTATCCGCGTAAACCCATTTCAGAGCGTCAATCAACAGTTGCCTGCTTGGGAGTTGGCCTTGCGCCCTCTTTCTCTTAAGTCTACGGGCATCATCTCAAGTAGTCGTTTCCGCACAGCACTTTTAGACTATGTCTATTCAGATCTAACCCCCAACCTGCCTGCTTATCACTCCAGTCGTCTCGAATGGGTACAAACATTTTATCGCCCCTTTGCCAACCATTGGGGAGTATCTACTCCAAAATTAACCTTGGTAGGACGCTTCTATGGCAACAGTGTCGATAGCAATCCTCTCTGGCAAGGGAACGTTGTTTTCCAGTGGAATAATCAAATACAATTTCACCGCGACTATCATGACACGCGTCATGTGATCCAACCCTACTGCCGCTATTTCCTGATGAGTGCGCCCACAAATCCGTTAAGAGACCAATACGTCTTTACACTTGCCGATGGATATAATCGACTACAATATGTACAGGTAGGTCTTAAACAGTTATTTTTTGAGGCTTGTGGCAGCAAACGCCTACTAATGTCTTTCGATACATGGACACACAGTTATATCGATGTGCCAACACAACCACCCGCAGCGGTCGCGGAGATCTATGCCAACTGCGTCGTCTACCCTACTTCCTTTCTGACATGTACAGCAGAAGTGGCATGGAATAATCAATTTGGACAACTAGACCATTCCAATGCGCGGGTATTATGGACAATCAGTCGCAATCTAGCCTGGAGTGTTGAATGCCGTCATCGAGGACCTTATGATTGGCGCAAAGCGGACCCCGATAATTATGTCCTCAATAGCTTTCAAACAATTGATACGCTTCTATATTCCTCTCTTTCAGATAGACGGACTACCATTTTATCGGATATCTACTGGCGCTTTCATCCCGACTTACAGTGGAATTTTCAAATCCGCACCGGATGGGATCGTCGCTTCCAGCCCTCCTTTCTCGAGTACAAAAACGCCTTTGAGTACTACCTTGGATCACATTGGTATCTTCTTCTTTCCCACGAACACTTAGAAAGTGATGAGCGTTATACCTTCAGCTGTCGTTTTGCCTATTAACAGGAATCCAATTTTAGGCTAGACTTTTTTTTATCACTCACCTTACGCAGAAAGTTTGACATCACTCTTTCAAATACTCTGTGGAATCTATCTGGAGAGCCGCATGACGCAACAAGCTACACCCCAATCCAACCTTTCCAAAGCGGAAATGATCGCTATTAAAAAAGTGCATCTACGCGCTGCTCATGATGATGCTTTTTATCAACTTTGCCTTACCGACCCTCAAGCCGCCTTGGCCGAAGTAGGTCTCAAAGAGGCTACTCACGAAATCATTTTTGTTGAAGAAGAAGAGCCTGTTAAAACTCCAACATTAATTAAAAATACCACTAATTAAAATTACAAAATTATAAATAGACGAATAATTTTTATTAAAATATAAAGGTGAATTGATTGTTATTTTCTCTAGGGAACACTCAAATACAGCCCTTGTTGCGTTAATGCCCTAACAAGGCCCCGCTAATCGGTGGAAGCCACGATCTAACTAAAAAGGTTGGCGGGAGACTTCAAAGAAGGCTTAGGCGAGCTTTGCTCGCATCGTGGCCTGCCTTACATTCAGGAATCAAGCGGCCGAAAGCTCGGTTAGATGTGCAACTCTGAACAAATTAACGAAGTTGGGGATGCCATCGGGAAGCTAGCAAAAGGTCTAAATGCCAGCAGGGACTCGAGGAGATGCTCTCTCTAGAGAGGACTAGCGGCTTTTATGCACCAACGTCTCAACAATATTAATTGAAAATATCACTAATTAAAAAAATAGATAATTGACATAATTTAATTTATATTATAAAATTAATTTGCAGTGAATAATTTTTATTAAAATATAAAGGTGAATATGACTGTTGCTTTAACTAATAAAGACTCAACTCAACTCCCAGTATCCTTGGGAGTGAACACTCCCCCTTTAACAGGAAAAAATCATACAAACCAATTTCGGGTCATCTCTCCTGACGATCTAAAAAGGATAGATGCCGAAATATTAAAAAATAGAACAGCTGCAAAAGCTGCTGGTGCCAGAGCTTGCCGAGCAGCCATGTTACTGCCAGTGGCTTTTATAGCCATCATCGTAGGCATTGTAGCATCAGCAAGCCTTACAGCTGGCATCGCAGGGCCTATAGTTGTAACCCTCGGTATGGCATTTTTCGCAGGCCTCTGGATCCGGGCCGACATGCAGTACGAGAAAATGCATGAATATACAGAACAAGCAAAAGCTCTAGAAGTGTACAAAATGGCATTACAGCAATGTAATTAAAAGAGCATGGCTCGACAGAAAAAATTTGAAATAGAAACGTTATTAAACCAGTATAGGAACTATAAATTAAACAATAGCTAAGCCTATATGAAAGCCACGATCCAACTAAAAAGGTTGGATCGTGGCTTCTTTTCACCCTACTACTACCTAGAAAAAGTTACGCCCAGCAAAAGGCTCATATCTTTGATTCGGCGCGAGGCTCTATAAAACTCGTCCCGGGACCACCCGCAGCACCCATTGCCAATAAATCTCTCATGAAGATTTGACAATGTACTTTACAAGGGTCCCAAATGTCTACGTAACCCATCTCAGAATCTGATAAAGGTACATCTAAAGCAGGTTGAGAAAGATATTTGGTGTTTCTAGATATTCCACCAAAACCCTTTTTGGCTTCTTGACCATCAATACTCATCCACATTGCTCCACCAAATGGTACGACGGCTGCCTCGCTAGGGGCAAATTTGTGAAAACGTCCCACTTTACAGAGCGCTACTGCAAGGGCTACTTCGACACAGCGAGTGTGCGGCTCAACTAGCTCTTTAGGAGCCCTATGCGGAGAACGCATCTGAAAGGTGCGTAAAAATACATAAGCAGATGGCGTAGGCAATCTTACAAGCTCAAAAACCCACTTGGTGCTCTTCGAATTCATTTGCTGAAGAAATTCAACCATCTTCTTGCGCAACTCAATATCCTGAATAGGATCTTTATCTTGCGAGACTGCTACCAAAACTAACTTGGACCGAGGAATTGCTACCATCCCTAAACATTTATTGCGCTCAAATAGGGGGAAGTTTTCCATTGTATCCTGCACATGTTGATAGGCGATTCGAAAAAAGGCGCGAGCCGCTAACTTTGTTCTCTGAAGTGCGGCATCTGTTGGCTGAAGTAACACCTCTTTGCTGAGCACATGTCGCGCAGCACAGCGCATACGCGCCAGTTGAGCACCTTCAACAGTGGGTGATACGGTTGAAGGATCTCCTAAAACTAAACCCTCTCTTATTTTAGCATCAAAGCTAGTGCCGAAACGGTGCCATTTTAATGGCAGATTTAGGGGGGTTGAAGGTGGAGAGACCTCAGGGGGAGAAATAGGCCTCAAGGAATTTGTATTAACAGACATAAGGAAAGTGGTTTTATTTACATATGATACTACGTAAAGTATACACTACTTCTTCTGGTTTTTCCAACCACGGAAAGTGGCTAGCGCCTTTGATTGAAACAAAACGAATATTGGGACGTCCTTGATAAGGTGTACCATCAAATGAGGTGAGAGGGGTAATTTGATCTAGCTCGCCCGTAAAAACCAGTGTCGGTATTCTTTCTGGAACCCATGTAGGCGTATAATGGGGATGAAAATGGTCTTTCACCCATAAAAAAGCAGCATCGTTATAGGGTAGATCTTTGAAGAGTTGCTTGGCGCGCTCTACCATGGAAGAAGAAACATAGAGATGTAAACGACTTAAGAAGTAATCCCTCACTACAACAGGTCCCTGTACATGATGGGTGAACCTTTTTGCCGATGCACTCATCAGTACCAATCCTGTCAGATAATTCTCTAATTCAGGACAAGTCATCACAAACATTGCAGCAAATGAATGCGCTACGAGGTAAACATTTTTGAATGATTTTACAACCTCAATGAGACCTTCTTTCCACTTTTCAGGCTCTAAAGGAGTTGGGTTACTTCCATCGCCGGGAAAATCAACGAGATAGATGGAACCGGGCAAGTCAATCACTGTCATGAGGGTAGAAAAATATTCTGAACCCAGACCGGCTCCTCCGGGCAAAAACAACCACACGCTTCCAGGTTTTTCCTGCACCTGTCTTAAGCGAAAGCCATGAATTGTTGTTTCCTTCATTATTTCACCTCCTAGAAGTTATTTGGAAAACTATCTCCTACATGGTAACCATGCGCTTTAAACCAACCTTTCGGCATCTCTAACGCGTAAGAAACAGGTTGTTGACTACGGACACCGTGTTCTGAATAAAAATGGCGAATTGGATCGTTATAGGGGTAGCGCGCAAAATCTTTTGTCGAATTAACGGGGCGCTCTGGGTCCATTTTTTCAGGATAGGCCAAAAGATCCACAATTTCAACGATCTTAAATGTCTCATCTAAAAATGCAACAGACAGGTCGACATAACAATTAAACATCCACAGGGAAACATATTGTGGTGGCTCATAAGAAAAGAGCATCCCTTCATTTTCCCCAAGAGTTTTGCGCCCCATCAATCCCCACATCGACTCATCATGATTTTTAACACGATGAATATTCCAGCCATCGCCAGAAAGTAGACTCGTTACTACTAAAAAAAACAGAAGACAGAGCTTTCTCATAAATACCTTCCTGTGACTGAGCTGCGACAATTTTTTAAATCGGATGGAAGACCGCTATAGATGAGATGCCCTCCTTCAGGGCCAGAGCCGGGACCTAAATCCACCACGTGATCTGCTGAGCGAATAAAATCCAAGTGATGTTCAATCACAATCACCGTATGCCCAGCATCAACTAATTGATGGAGAATATTAATCAGTTTATGCACTTCAAGGATATGTAATCCCGTCGTTGGTTCATCAAAGAGATAGAGTGTAGGACCACGCGTACGCTTCATCAATTCAGTCGACAGACGCAAGCGTTGTGACTCTCCACCAGAGAGTGTCAACAGCCCCTGCCCCAGGTGCAGGTAATCTAGACCCACTGAAAACAAAATTTCAAGTGCTTTATGGATCTTTCTCACGTGGCTAAAAATCGGTGCAAACTCTTTCAAACTTAAAGAAAGGAGCTGTCCAATATTATACCCACGATATGTGACGTCAAGAGAGCGTTGTTTAAGACGCAAGCCCTGACACTCGGGGCAAGGAATATGGATGGAGGGCAAAAATTGCATATCGACAATGCGATATCCAAGGCCATCGCAGCGAGAACACATTCCTGCTGGATGGTTATAGCTAAAATGCATGCCTTGTAATCCCCTTGCCTGCGCAAGTGGCAATTGCGAGAAAATCTGCCGCAATGGGGTGAGCATATCTGTGTAGGTAGCAACATCAGCGCGTATATTGGCTCCTAAAGGCGCTTGCGTCAATAATTGCACCTGAGCAAAGTGCTCCAAACCACTTACATTAGGGTGATACCCTTGCGATGCAGCAAAAATCAAATCTTCTAAGAGAGTAGACTTTCCACTTCCCGAGCGTCCTGTAATGCAAGTCAGATGTCCATAAGGGATGGTACAAGTAATGTCCTTCAAATTATGCGTCTTGGCATTTTTAATATGAATCCCCCCTTGAACAGACCTCGATACCTCTCTGAAGGCTGTCGCAAACTCCCCTCTCAGCTCCCTTCCTGTCAGCGATTTGCTTTTTTTAGTAGCTGCTATCGACCCTTGAAAAAGGACTTGCCCGCCATAAATTCCTGCACCAGGCCCCATTTCAATCACATGATCTGCTTTTTCAATAATTAAAGGATCATGTTCAACCACAATCACTGTGTTGTTTAGCTCTTTTAATTCTTGCAAAGTTTTATTCAACAGATGACTTTCATGGGGGTGCAAACCTATCGAAGGTTCATCAATCACATATAGCACACCTGTCAACCCAGAGCCAAGCTGACGCGCAAGACGGATACGCTGCGCCTCTCCCGAACTGAGCGTTCCTGCTGTGCGGTCTAATCCTAAATAATACAACCCAACCTGACAAGCAAAACGCAAACGGTGACAGATACGTTCCAAACGCTCCTGAGCATACTTATTATTCACTGGGCCCACTGCATCTAGGCGCCGCGAAATATCTTGAAGCGAAAGAGCACATAAGGCATGAATAGGCATCCCCTGCCAGAGCACATGGCGTGCAAATGGATTTAAAAAAGAACCTTTACACTCTGCGCAGCGTGGGTTGGTCGCCATACAAGCCGGGCATACTCCATCGGGGTGATGATAAGACAGCACCTGAGGGGTAAGAGCAGGATAGGTTTTTCCATCACTTGCGGCATAACCAACTTTATAACGGCGCAATTTATCATCGACGAAAAGATGGATCGTCCCATTGCCCAGTTGATGAGCCATCTCTAACGACTCGACAAGGCGCCTATCGATTGCTTTTGGCAATGGCATTCTATCAACCAAAAGGTAGCTAGGGGTGCGCGAAAAAGGAGGCCTATCATCAATTTCAAGCAGCTCACTACCTCGCATGATCTTCAGAAAGCCTTTTTTCTGCCATCCTTGAAGAGCTTCTTCCCATTCTGTTGTTGTAACTGCTAAAATAGGTGTAACAAGGGCTAAAATGGATTTGGGAGGCAATTGGAGCAACTGCTTTGCAATTTCCTCATATCCCATCCATGAAATCGGCTCACCCGTGAGAGGACAGTGTGGCTGTCCAAGTTGTGCATAGATGACGCGTAGATCTTCCAAAATGTGCGTTAAAGTTCCCACTGTACTACGTGGATTATTTGCGCGCGCCCTTTGCTCGATAGCCACGGCGGGAGAAAGCCCTGAAATGCGATCAACAATGGGGGGCGGGAGTTTTTCAATAAATTGACGCACATAAGGAGATAGAGCTTCGCTATAACGTCTTTGCCCTTCTGCAAAAAGGGTATCAAAGGCTAAGCTACTTTTACCGGAACCAGAGGGTCCTGTTATGACAGTCAACGCATTGCGTGGAATAGCGAGTGAAACACCCTTGAGGTTGTGCTGCTGGGCATTAACAATTTCAATCTCTCTTAATGAAGTCGCCACTTTTTGCACATTTGGTTTTAAAGCTGACTCCGCACGCAATGACTCACCCGTCAACGTATTTGCTTGAAAGAGCGTCTCCACTGTTCCAGAAGCTACAATTTTTCCACCACTGCGCCCACCCTTTGGTCCTAAATCAATCACCCAATCCGCACTTTTAATAAGATCGAGATTATGCTCAATCACAACGATTGTATGCCCTTGATCTACAAGTAAGTGAAGTGTATGCAACAACTGTGCGATATCATGAAAATGCAGGCCTGTAGTGGGCTCATCTAAAACATAGAGACAAGGCTGTCGATGAGGTCTTGCAAGCTCCTTTGCCAATTTTACACGCTGTGCCTCGCCTCCTGAAAGATGAACAGATGGCTCTCCCAGGCGCATATACCCAAGACCTGCATCCATCATCGCTTGTAAAACGCGTGCAATCGAAGGGTGTGCTTCAAAAAAAGCGCAGGCCTCTTTAACAGTCATTTCAAGTACGTCATAAACGTTTTTCCCTCGAAATTTAATAGAAAGCGTCTGTGTATCGAAGCGACGACCTTCACACACATTACAAGGCAGCCACCCCTCTTCATTGGCATCAAGTTCGATGCGTATCTGCCCAATACCCGCACAATGCGGGCAAGCTCCTGATTTTGCATTAAAACTAAAGCGCCCTTTATCATAACCACGCGCTTGACTCTCTGGCAAACCAGCAAACAAGTCTCTGATGGCATCAAAAAGCTTGGTGTAGGTCGCTGGAATAGATCTGGACATACGTCCGAGTGGACTTTGATCAATTAAAATCACTTTATCCAACGACTGGATCCCTTCAATAGAGGTATAAGGGCCTGGGCGCTCTTCAGCGCCATTGAGCTCTTTAGCTAGTATGGGGTACAGCGTTTCCGAAATAAGTGATGACTTACCTGATCCCGAAGGTCCTGTAATAACGACGAAACGCTCTAAAGGGATATTTAAAGTTACATCTTGCAGGTTATTTAATGTCGCACCCTTGAGCGATAGCCATGGATGTTCTTTACCAATGGATCGTGGTTTTTTGTTCCATACATGGCGTTTCTTGGTGAGATAGTCGGCGGTCAGAGAGTGCTTACACTTTAAGAAATTTTTAATCGGTCCGCTATAAAGAATTTCACCCCCTTCTTGTCCAGCAAGGGGCCCAAAATCTACAATATGATCGGCAGCTAATATCGTTTCTTCATCATGTTCAACAACAATGACGCGATTGCCCAAGTCGCTTAAATGACGCAATGCCTTTAAAAGTCGCTTGTTATCTGAAGGGTGTAAGCCAATGGAAGGTTCATCCAAAACATATGTCGCTCCAACAAGCCCTGACCCAATTTGACAAGCTAAACGCACACGTTGAGCCTCCCCACCGGAGAGACTTGGAGCATTACGATCAAGGGTTAAATACTCAAGACCCACATCGATCAAGAAGTCAAGGCGCAAAAGAATTTGTTGTAAAAGGCCTTGAGCAATTGTCCATTCCTCTGGATCTAGCTGTACTTGCTGCAAAAAAGCTTTTGCGTCCTCTAGGGGCATTTGTAGAAGAGAATAAATCGTAGCGCCACTAAATGTTGCCGCTGCAGGATACGCGCGCAGGCGGTGCCCGCGGCATTGTGGGCAACTCATTTGCGTGCGGAATTCATCAAGCATGCGCTTTTCACTGCCCGAAGCGAAAGCCAGGTACTGACGCAATGGCGGCAAAACTCCGGGCCAGATCCCCTCAACCCCATAAAGAAAGGTGTTTTTCTCTCTTTCTGTCAATTTTTCCCACGAGACATTGCGCCGCACATTTAAAGAGGGTGGCAACCTTTCCAAGCGCCATAACTCATGATCAGAAGAGGTGCGAATAAGAAAAGCATGCTCGTCGATAGAACGTTTGGGATTCACAATTCTTGCGATATCAAAATCTTTCGTGACGCCGAGTCCTAAACATGTCGGACACATCCCCTGAGGATGGTTGTAAGAAAAATCATACGGTTGCAAAGCTGGGTAAGACAACCCTGAGCTTCGCGAGTAAGCGTGTATAGAGAAGAGATGCTCTTCTTTTTCCTGTTGATCCACAAGAAAGCACGTTCCATGCCCTAGCTCTAAAGCCTGAGTAATCGCTTCTGAAATCCGCAGAGAAGGGGAACCATCGACTTCGATCGTGTCAACAAGGACTTGTAGTGTATGAATTTGCTCCTTATCAACACGGGGTGGATCTTCTAAATCTATCCATTGTCCATCTAAACGTGCTTTTAAAAACCCCTGTTTTAATAGATCCTTAAAGGTCTGCACGAATTCTGCACGCGTCCCCTCAGAAATTGTTGCAAGAACGGACCAAAGTCCATGAGGTTTCAATTGACGTACGGCCGTGATAATTTGTTCAAGGCTCCTTGGTTGGACGGCTTCACCGCTGATAGGACAGTGAGGAATGGCTACTCTTGCATAGAGCAGACGTAAAAAATCATGGATCTGCGTCATCGTTGCGACAGTCGAACGAGGATTGCGGCCGCCGCTCTTCTGTTCAATCGCAATAGTAGGATTAGTGCCGCGCACCTCATCTACATCTGGGCGTGGAAGGAGAGGGACTTTAGGATGATGTGATAATGAATCGATATAGGCATTTTGCCCTGCGGCATAAATCGTTTCAAATGCCATGGACGACTTACCCGAACCAGAGACGCCACTAAACACAATCAACTGCCCAGCGGGTAAATCGAGAGAAACATTTTTAAGATTATTAACTTTTACGCCTTTAAGGCTCAATTGTGTATCATCCATAGCCCGATAGATTATCAGCACAAGCTTCTAAAAGAAATAGAAACTTTCTTTCTGATTTATTTTTTTTACATACATGCGCCAGTTAATGAGCCAGCGAGACTGCATGGGCCCAAAAGATAAAGAGCTCTGCGCTATATAATAAGATAAGCGCGGCAATCCCACCCCACTCAATAAGAGCCGATTTTTTTATCGGTATCAGCCACCATTTAAGACAATAAATCGCTACTGGCATCAAGGGCCAAGCGACCAAAGTCACGCTAATAGCATTGGCAATAAATGTCGCCAGTGAAAGATCGACAGAGTGTACAAGAGGCGATAGAAAATGCAATTCAAGCATCACAACAGGAAAAAGCACTAATAGCACCACGCAGGTTTGCTTCCAGGTTGGAGGTGTTTGATTGGCAAACGAGGCGCTCGCAAACCACCCACTAAAAGGTGAGATCATCCGGTGACTTTCTACAGAGTGGACCAGCGTGCTGGCTTCATTGAGAATAGCTTTTCGAATGTCGGATGTAATCCATTGATCGAGATGTTCCTGTGTATCAAACTGCAATAAGGTAATCCAATTACCAGCCTGCTCTTCTTTGGGCGATTGTACATAAACACCTTTAAATCCTTGAAAGTGGGACTCCGCTTCATGAATTTTCCCCATCCAGGCATGATATGCCGCTACTTTCTGAGGGTGCACCTGGGTCACAAAAACCTCTGTGACTCCCCAATTGTTCATGGCACAACTTGTTTCTACACTAAAATCTGCGGTTAGATAGGGTTGAAGGGAATTTTTTAAGGCAAAATACTCAGGCGACTGAAGCCATCGACAAGATGATGAGGCATCTTCAAAGCGTTCAGTAATCACCCATTCAAGTGGTTTTTTAGGTGTGGGTGAAAGAATTTCTAAGCTGATGAACCCCTTAAAAGAGGCAATACGGGCTTGTAGGAGAGATTGCCATTTGGCAAATTCCTCAGCTGCGCCATCCTTTAGTTGCAAGCGTGTGATTAAAATCTGTTCTTGATTAGTAGCGGGCACGGTCAGGCAATTTTGCAAATTTTTCCCATACAGCAACGGCTTCATTCCGCATAAATTCTTTCATAGGGATCAAGCGTTTGTTATCTTCTTTAGCTAATTCTGCATAATAATCGACGTCAAGAAAGTCTCCCAATCTCTTGGTATCTTCCATGCGTGCTCCATAGTAGATCACTTGGATATGAGCCCAATAAGCTGCACAAAGACACATGGGACAACAATAGGCACTTGAATACATCACACACCCATCTAAATGCGGATTTTGAAGCACTTTAGCTGCATTGCGAATCGCATCAATTTCGGCGTGGACGGTGGGGTCTTTTTCTTTAATAACGCGGTTGTATCCTTCGGCAATGATGCGTCCATCCTTCACAATCACAACACCAAAGACACCCCCACTCTTTTCTACTAAACCCGCTTTTTCACTGAGCTCGATCGCCCTTGTCATAAACTTTGCATCTGGATGACCTGTCATAGGAAACTCCCTTGTATTGGACGTTAGATTTTAATCTTTTAATATCACTTAAGGGGATTGATTTCTAGAAGCCTTTTGCAAATGGGTGTCATTCAAAGTGTTCGGTGAGATGAAAAAAACTAGGGGACTCGCAAGCTGTAAAAGCTTATATGCCCTCTGTGTGCTTTGTGGGTTGAGGTCAAAAAAACTAAAACGAGTTAAATATATATTTTTTTTGAACCACAGAGCCCACAGAGCACACAGAGGGGAAAAATAAAGATTTTTTGGCAGAAGGTTATCTGCTGAATCCTTCAGAAGAGCTTTCTTTCTAGCTCTGCATAATTAACTAACACTATTGCTAATCAGGAAAAAAGAGGTGGCCTTAGCATAACAAAGGCCCTACCAATAGATATAGGACAAGGCAGAGCCCTTGAGAGTAAAAGAGAACGCCAAAAAAAGAAACATGTAGAACCAAAGGAGGACACCATGCAGAAACAAGAACAACCCATACATTTTGGATGCGCAAATGGATCTATCCCAATCTTTCCCTGGACCCAATGATCGTGGCTAACGGGTAAAAAAGAGCAGGGCCTGAAGTGTAAGAGGTGATCCATAAGTGGGGCACAAAAAAAGCGCTTGCAAATTTGCAGAAGGGTTTGTTATGATTAGCGCGCTTTCGTTGATTCCTTAAGGCAATCATGTGGCCCTTTCACGATGGCGATCGTAGCTCAGTTGGTTAGAGCGTTGGATTGTGGTTCCAAATGTCGCGGGTTCGAATCCCGTCGATCGCCCTCTTTTTTCTAGACAGTAAATTCCCAATTTTGTGATATTTCTTAGCCATGGATCTATTACAAGCTATTTTTTTAGGCATTCTCCAGGGAATCACTGAATTTCTACCCATTAGCTCCTCGGGTCATCTTAAGCTTGCACAAGCCTTGATGGGACTTGACAATCTAGACCAGTATGTCATCTTTGATCTGGTGTGTCATGCGGGTACTCTATGCGCGATTTGCTGGATTATGTTCAAAGAAATTCGCTCTCTTTTTACTACGGAGCGCACCCTTTTGGGAATGCTCTTTATTGGATTGCTGCCCCTTTTTCCCCTTTATTTTATTCTTAAGCAAATCGAAGCTGTTTATGCTCTTCCAGAGTATTTGGGGTTCTTCTTTTTAATCACAGCTACACTTCTTTATACCGCTGAATGCGTCGCTCCACGCCAATTAGCCACTGCAACACCCTCTGTGGTTAAATACTCTTTTAAAGACGCTTTCTATATCGGTTGCGCACAAGCCGCGGCAATCTTTCCAGCCATCTCTCGCAGCGGCGCAACCATTGCTACAGCACGCTTAAGAGGATGGTCCCACAGCCAGGCTGCTCGCTTTTCCTTTCTCCTCGCTATTCCTACAATTTTAGGTGGTATTGCCGTAAAAACCCTTCAAATTGCTACGGGAAAAGCCAGCGTAGGCGCACTTGAACCTGCTGCTCTATTAGCCGGAGGCCTCACCTCCTTTCTCATCGGAGCATTGGTTTTAAAAGTATTTCTTAAATTACTTTCTAAACTATCCTTAAAACCATTTGCCTATTATTGTGCCTTTTTGGGTATAGTAGCATTGCTACTACTTTAATCCCGATTTTATGGCTCCGCAAAAAAAAACACAGGCACGCGCCCGTTCAAAGTCTTTTTCCCTACCTCTAGAGTTGAAGGGGATTGCTATCATCACCCTTTCCTCACTGCTGCTTTTAAGCCTCGTCTCTTTTAACCAGCAATTGGTCTCTCACAATTGGCTAGGACTTATTGGCCATTGGCTAGCCCTGTCGATGAATTATCTTTTTGGATTAACAAGCTTCTTTGTTGCGGGATTACTATTGTGGGAAGGTATTCAAGCGATGCGCGGCAAAACACACCGTCATCCTTATGTTCATCTTTTTTATTGCGCGCTTTTTATCATCAGCAGCTGTTTTTTGCTCAATGTTTTCGCAGAGGAGTTTTCTTCCCTAGCGCAATACTTGAAACGCTTTTCTATCACTCAAAGCGCCCAGCTTATGAACTACACAAAATTGCGTTATAATTTGGGAGGAATACCGGCTTATTACATCTACCGCGATCTACCTTATCTCAACCTACAAATACTCTTAAGTCCCATTGGAACCACATTAGTTTTTTGTAGTCTTTTTACTTTAGCCACCATGCAACTGACTCAATGGCGCATACCGAAGGCTCTATGGCGCGGAATTTGTTGGTCACTACGCGCATTTTTTACAAAATGTAAGGCCCAAATTAACCGTCCAAAACCACCAAAACCTCAGCCTGTATCGCCTTTAAAAACCAACTTAAAGAGAGCTCTACCAGAAGTCCCCACCTTTTCGCATATTGAAGAGGAAGATGTCAAACCACTCCCTAAACCTCAGCCACCCCCCTCTTCCAATAAACGTCAAGAAGCTCTCAGCGCGCAGAAACGCGTCAATGGGGATATGAGCACCTATCAACTGCCACCCATATCTCTCTTAACGGATGCGAAGCGCTCTGACCAAGCGATGATGAAAAAAGATCTCGCTCAAATGGCCAAAGTACTGGAAGAAACCCTTTTGAGTTTTGGTATTGAGGCAAAAGTAGGCAATATTTCCTGTGGTCCAACCATTACCTCCTTTGAAGTACATCCAGCTGTAGGCGTGAAGGTACAACGCATCAAGGCGCTAGAAAGTGACATTGCCCTCAATTTACAAGCTAAATCAATTCGTATCATCGCGCCAATTCCCGGAAAAGCGGCTGTCGGGGTAGAAGTCCCCAACTTGAAACCTCAAGAAGTTGGCTTTAAGGAGATGTTGAGCAACTATCAAAGCTCAGGGAAACAACTTACTATCCCCGTACTCATCGGCAAAGGAGTCAGTGGAGAAGATGTTACAAATGATCTGGCAAAAATGCCTCACTGTATCATTGCTGGTGCCACTGGATCGGGAAAATCTGTCTGCATCAATACAATCGTCATGTCTATTTTAATGACGGCGCGCCCCGATGAGATTAAATTATTGATGGTTGATCCGAAGAAAGTTGAACTGACAAGTTACACACGCTTGCCGCACTTAATTGCTCCTGTGATTACTGAACCTAATGGCGCTGCAGCAGCACTTAATTGGCTTGTCAAGGAAATGGAGCGCCGCTATGAACTCTTAAAACAAGTCGGCATGCGCAATATCATCAGTTTCAACCAACGTTCAAATGAAGATCGCAAAAAAGAAGCCGAATTGGAAATAGAAGTTCCTGCAAATCTTCCCTATATTGTAGCGATCATCGATGAGTTAGCGGATCTCATGATGGTTTCTGCCCAAGATATTGAAACTCCCATTGCGCGCATTGCTCAAATGGCACGTGCCGTAGGGATTCACCTTATTTTAGCGACACAACGCCCTTCGCGCGAGGTGATCACAGGCCTAATCAAAGCGAACTTCCCTACGCGCATCGCCTTTAAGGTTTCAAGCCGCGTCAATAGTCAAATTATTCTTGATGAGACGGGAGCTGACTGCCTTCTTGGAAATGGCGATATGCTATTTTTACCACCTGGCACATCAACGCTCATACGTGCTCAAGGGGCTTATATTCGCGATGACGACATCAATCGCGTCATTGCTTTTATCGCAAATCAAGCTCCTCCATCGTACTTAATTCCTTCCTTTGATAAGATGAGCCTAGAGGAGTTTGGAGCTTCAGCAAAGGATGCCGATAATGCCGATCCCCTCTTTTTACAAGCGTTAGAAATTGTACAGAGCACAGGAAATGCTTCGACGACCTTTCTACAGCGTAAATTAAAGATTGGTTACGCTAGAGCAGCTAGCTTGATGGATGAATTAGAGGCACAAGGTATTGTAAGCGCTCAAGAAGGCAGTCGTGCGCGGCAAGTCTATGGTGCAAATAAAAAGGACGAGTAGAAATTATGGCAGAAAGGACGCGTAAGATTCTAGTTGCAGACCCTTCTGCCTCTATCGTCGAACTCGTCAAGAGAGCGCTGCAAGATACGGATTGCATGGTCTATTCCGCAGCCAACGGCCAAGAGTGCATCGATAAAATCGCACAAATTGAACCTGATCTCATCATTGTTGAGTTAACTCTTTCTCTTGTCTACGGCATAGAAATTCTGCGCCGTTTGAGACAAAATCCAGCGACCTCTAGCACCGGTGTCGTCATCTCTACCTGGCGCGCAGTACAACAAGACTATCAAATGGCAATGGAAAATGGTGCAAGCTATTACCTTTTGAAGCCTTTCTCTGAAAACACCATTCAGCGCATCGTTACACGTTTTTATGAAGGCACCCTTAAGCCCGCCCCCTTTCCTCTTGCTGGCATTCGTCCATTACCTGAAGCTGACTACTACAATCCTACTGTAGGCGCACCCGAGCGCTATATACGCTTTTGGGGAACGCGCGGTTCCATTCCCGTAGCGGGTCAAGAATACCTCATTTATGGAGGTAATACAGCTTGCTTAGAAGTGTGTGACGGAGAACATCTTGTCATTATTGATGCCGGTAGTGGGATACGCTCTCTTGGACAGCAAGTTCTAAAATCTACTTATCGAGAAATCCATCTCATTATTGGGCACACCCATTGGGATCATATTTTAGGTTTTCCCTTCTTTAGTCCCGTTTATTCTGCGCGTTATGATGTCCACATCTACGCAGCGAAGGGTTTTGACAAAAATGTCTCCGAGCTTTTCAAGGGAATGCTTGATAGAGACTATTTTCCTGTTAAACTAGAGGAGATGCAAGCGCGTTTTATTTTTCACGACCTTGTCGATAATGAACCCGTTACTATTGGGAAAATTGAAATTGCTTATGCCTATGCGTCTCATCCTGGCGCTACGCTATGTTTTAAAATCAAAGTCGCCGACAAAACAATTGGGTATGCGACAGACAATGAGGTCCTTACGGGTTATCATGGCGATCCAAACCTCATTGATTTTTACCATCCTTTACTCTTTTCTACTCGCAATCTAATTGAATTTTTTCAAGGATGCGATATCCTCATTCACGAAGCGCAATATTTCCCCTTAGAATACCGCTATAAAGTTGGCTGGGGACATTCCTCCGTCTCCAATGCAACTGTCTTTGTCAAACATACAAAAGCGAAAGAATGGATCGTTACCCATCACGACCCTGAACATACGGATCAAGTGCTAAGAGAAAAGCTCCTTCTTCACAAGAAGGTGCTTGAAGAGTGCCATTGTGACTGCACTGTAGACATCGCTTACGATGGACAGATCATTCCTCTCTAAAGTCCAGCTTTAAAACACTACTCTTCGAAAGAAGGCTAGTACCTCCTCAAGGAGCTCTCGCCCCTTAAGGAGTTAAAAGAAAAAATTATTTAACAGACTTTTTGGAAGTTTGCTTAATCTTTGTTTTAGCAGCAGTTTTGGCAGAAGGATCCTTTTTCTGGTTATCTTTTTTATCCTTTTTGCCCTCATTCTCTAGCATTTCAAACTCTTCTTCTTGGCCAAGCTGATCGTCATCAAAGGGAATGGCATAGATATCTGTTTGATCGCCCTCGGTGAAACTCTGCAAAACAACATCTTTGTCGGCATCAGGGCCTGCATTAAAATCAGGACCTGTTGGCGTCTGGTTTGTAGTTTTTGGTGTTTTGGTAGGCGCTGTATCTGCATGGAGAAGCGCACTTGTCATGACTGACATTGCAAGAAGAATAGCCAATTTCATACTTATCCTTTATCGAATAGATCAAAGACACTACTCTGTAGCAGAGATCGAATTTTACCGTCAATCGATTTTTACACGGGATTTTTACATAGGTCACTTTTAGCACTTGCCAATTTTTAAGTGTTTTGTTAATTATTGATGTAGAAGATACCTTGAAATGGTTGTGCGACAAAATACCTATGCGTATCAAACTCTGATTAACTCACTTACTTTGGCTCAACAGAGAGCATTACGCCTGGCAGCAAAGGATGAAAAAACTAAGGACTCATATTCTTCTAACACCCACTCCGGTCTCCATTAATTCTCATTCAAGATAAGGTGTAACGGCTTATACCCCCTCTGTGTGCTCTGTGGGCTCTGTGGTTAAAAAAATTAACATAAGTTTTAAATAAAAAATTTTACCACAGAGTCCACAGAGCACACAGAGAGGGAAAATAAGGTTTTTTTGGCAGAAGGTGGTCTGGTGAATCCTTAAGAAAAGCTTCCATTCCTGCTCTAATATAGTTAACTAACACTTTGAATTACACCCCTCCTTAAGTTTTTATCTGTACGGTAACTCGCTCTTCCATTATACTCTTTTAGCGGTCATGTGGGTAAATTTTATCTCATGTGGAAGAGTGGCAGAGTGGCCGAATGCATCTGTTTCGAAAACAGAAGTCGGGGTAACCCGACCGGGGGTTCGAATCCCTCCTCTTCCGATGTTATCTTCCATTGCAATTATTCCAGCTCGCTATGCGAGCACACGTTTTCCTGGCAAACCTCTTGTAAAGTTTGCAGGCAAATCATTGATTCAGCACGTCTTTGAGAGTGCTAAGCGCTCCCCTCTCTTAACAGAAGTTGTCATTGCAACCGATGATAGGCGTATCTTTGAACATGTCCAAGCGTTTGGAGCCCCGGTGGTAATGACTTCTGCTACCTGCAAAAACGGAACAGAACGTATTGCGGAAGTCATCGAAAGCAATGAAATTTATCAAAATTACGACTGTGTCTTTAATTTGCAAGGCGATGAGCCTGGTTTTAATCCAGCCATGATTGAAGCCATGCTAACTGCATTAGAAGAGAGCCCTGACTGTGTCATGTCGACACCCATATGCTTTGCTGGACGAGATGCTACATCCACAGCACGCGTAAAATGTACTTTCGATCTTATGGGTCGCGCACTGTACTTCAGCAGAGCGCTAATCCCCCATAATAAAGAAGGTGCATGGGATGAAGCAATCGAGTATTATCTTCATGTAGGACTATATTGCTATCGCATGGACTTTTTGCGCCTTTATAAGACACTGGCCCCTACACCTTTAAGCCTTTGTGAAGACTTAGAACAACTAAAAGTACTGGAACATGGATTTCGCATTAAAGTAGTGCCCATTCCTCAAGAATGGCACCTTGGCGGGGTTGATCTTCCCTCAGACATTCAACGCATGGAAACTTTGTTATGCAAGCAAAATATATCTTCATCACTGGAGGCGTAGTCTCCTCTTTAGGTAAAGGGCTCACCTCTGCCGCTCTTGCTATGTTGCTCGAAAGACAGCACTTAAAAGTAGCTATGCTCAAATTCGACCCCTACTTGAATGTTGACCCTGGCACCATGAGCCCCTACCAACACGGAGAGGTTTATGTCACTGATGATGGAGCAGAAACGGATTTGGACTTGGGCCATTATTACCGTTATACGAACTCACCCCTTTCCAAACTCTCAAATGCAACCTCTGGGCAGATTTACGATACGGTTATTAAGCGCGAACGTCACGGCGATTATTTAGGAAAAACTGTGCAAGTGATTCCTCACATTACTGACGAAATTAAGCAACGCATTTTGAACTGTACACGTCAGGAACCGGGCGTTGACGTTGTGCTCGTGGAGATTGGTGGTACTGTTGGAGACATCGAATCCTTGCCATTCTTCGAGGCTATTCGCCAATTTCGTTATGAGCGTCCTTCCCAATGTATTAACGTCCATTTAACTTACGTCCCCTACCTAAAAGCTGCTGGAGAAGTTAAAACAAAGCCTACTCAACAATCCGTACAGATCTTACGTGAAATTGGCATCATGCCCGATCTCCTTTTATGTCGCACAGAGACTAGTTTAAGCAGTGAATTGCTTGAAAAGATCAGCCTCTTCTGCAGTGTCCCTAGAGAGGCCGTTTTCGAAGAAGTCGACGTCGCTCACAGCATTTACGAGGTGCCACTCGAGCTGCAAGCACAAGGTGTGGATCGCAAAATCTGTTCTCTATTACAGTTACCTTTCGAGCCTGTAGAGCTTACAGACTGGAAAAAGATTGTCGACACCATTCGCCAACCCCAAGGTAGTGTTGAAATTGCTCTTGTCGGTAAATATGTTCAGCATAAAGACGCCTATAAATCTGTATGCGAAGCTCTGCATCATGCAGGTCTTGCATGGGGCATCCAAGTAGAAATTGTTCCAGTCGAGTCTGATAAACTTTCCCGCGGTGAGATCGAAGAGACACTCAGCCATGTGGATGGGATCCTTGTTCCCGGTGGCTTTGGCGATCGAGGTTGGGAAGGGAAAATTCGCACGGCACAATACTGTCGCGAATATAAAGTCCCTTATTTTGGAATTTGCCTCGGCATGCAAGTGATGACGGTAGAATTCGCCCGCCATGTGCTCGGTCTCAAAGGCGCTAATTCAACAGAGATGGATCCAGAAACACCCCATCCCGTCATCTCCCTTTTGAGCGAACAAAGACATATTAAAGCTCTTGGCGGGACCATGCGTCTCGGCGCCTATCTGTGTCAATTAAAATCAGACTCTAAAGCATTTGAAGCCTATGGACAAAATACGATCAGTGAGCGTCATCGCCATCGCTATGAAGTGAATAACCACTACAAACAGGCGCTGGAAGTCGCTGGTTTAAATATCGCTGGCATCTGGGAAGAAGGGCAACTGTGTGAGATCACTGAAGTGGCAAGCCACCCATGGATGGTTGGCGTACAATTCCATCCCGAATTCAAATCAAAACCGACAGCTCCACACCCACTTTTCTATCGTTTTATTGAAGCAGCAATCAAACATAAGCAGCGCCACCATGGCTAGAGCTGGGGCTATCGACTGGGGGCAGGTCCGAATTGGACTTGCTCTCTCCGACGAAAGTGGCTTCTTAGCCTCCCCTCTGCCCGCTATCAAAAGAAGCGGCTCTCTTGAATCAATAGCTCTTTTTCTCAGCACATTCTTTGCTGAAAAGAATGCCAAAAAAGTTTTTATCGGTTGGCCTCTCCACCTAAATGGCAAAGAGGGTGTCTTTTGCCCTGAAATACGCCTTTTCTGTGCAGCGTGGAGCCTAGTCAGTTCTATTCCCATTGTCACGTATGACGAGAGGTTGACGACCGCGCAAGCGGAGCGCACCTTGCGCGAACAGGGCATGAGTCGTAAAAAACGCACGGGACATATTGACAGCGCTAGTGCAGTTGTGTTATTGCAGGGGATACTTGATGGGGGCAATGGATGATTATTTCGGGAATTGCAATTGCAAAAGAAATCGAGAATGAGCTAAAAAACCAACTCGCAAACTGCCTTGCCAACTGCATGCGTCCTCCTGTACTTGCCGTCATCTTAGTAGGCAATCACCCCCCTTCCCTGACTTATGTTGAAAATAAGCAAAAAGTGTGCGCGCGCCTTGGTATTGTATCCAAACGCCTGACGCTCCCAGACACCGCGACAACGAGTGAATTGAGGGATGTGATTTTAGCGTGCAATGAAGACCCCACCATCGATGGTATCCTGCTGCAACTGCCTCTTCCTGCCCACCTACACACTCCCTCTCTCATTGCTTATATCAGTCCTGATAAAGATGTCGATGGCCTTCATCCTGTAAATTTAGGCAAACTTGTCGCCTCACAAACAGATGGCTTTGTCCCCTGCACTCCTCTTGGAGTACAGCAGATGCTACTGCGCAGCCATATTCCCACTCAAGGGGCTCATGTCGTTATCGTAGGGCGCAGTCAACTTGTTGGACGCCCACTGGCACTTTTGCTTTCTCAAAAATCAGCAGCAGGTAACGCAACAGTCACTATGGCCCATACTGGCTCTAAAGATCTTTCTGCAATATGCCGCAGCGCAGACATTTTGGTTGCAGCCGCTGGACAACCCCATCTAATCACACAAGATATGGTTAAAGAAGGGGCTGTTGTCATCGATGTCGGCATTCATCGCCTTGCCAATGGGAAATTGACAGGAGATGTCGATTTTGAAAACGTCAAAAAGCGTTGTAGTTTAATTTCGCCCGTTCCAGGTGGCGTTGGTCCTATGACCATCGCAATGCTCATGCACAACACCCTTAAAAGCTATCTCGATAAAAACCCATCAAGCTCTTTATAAGATACATAACAAAGAGCTTGATGACTTAATAGTTAATAATTAGGGAAATGGGGCAAGGAAGGCTTGCCAGTTGGTTCAGCAACAGGTTCCGTTACTTTTTTATGAGTAATTGGATTGAAGAAATCCATCTTAGGAAGTTGCTGGGGCTTGCCAGGCACCACCTTAACAGGGTTACCTCGCTTAGCTGGGCGCAATCCTAAAGCAACTAGTTGATCAAACACCTTTTTATCTGCTTTAGCCACCCAATACATACAGTTAATCGGTCCCACAAGCCCAATTTGCGTTTGTAAGCCGAGCGCTGTTGCAATACCAATCACTTTATTTTGATCACCAAATACAGGCCCTCCGCTGTTACCTTCATGAATGGCAGCGTCAGTTTTAATCATCCCATATTCTTCGTCAAAGACATAGTCCCAACCACTGTTAGTGCCTTTGCTTAAGGTAATTGTATCGCGCAGATCTAATTTTAAATCACTTGCATCGTACTGCTCTGGAAAACCTAAAACGACTAATTCTTCTCCCAGAACCAAGTCGTTGGAATCCCCTAAAGGAAGTGCCTCGAATTTCTTCTTCACAGCTCCACCTTTCATATCAGAGACGACACGTACAATGGCCCCATCAAAATTTTCACCGAAACCAACCACTTCAGCTAAATAAAGAGAATACTTATCTTCCTCTAATTCATTGAATACCTGAATAACAGGTGTGGCATGACCAGCATAATAGATCTTTTCTATATGAGAGTCTTTTTCGATACCCGGTTGATAAGTAAGGATATCTAGGCGATGTTTCGTGCCGCTGTCATCACTCCAGTCAGCGATGATATACCCATAAACACACCACTCGACCACGTGACGATTTGTAAAGACAACACCATCTTCCGTGACAAAAAAACCCGAACCACGCGCCAATTGGCCTTGTTCATCTTTTAGATTAAAATCATCTACAAGTTCATCGTCGTAAAGGATCACTTTTACCACGCCATCATAATAGTGCTTGCCAATCCAACGCGGATCTACTTGAGCCTCTACTAAAGCGGTGCAGCCTACTACAGCAACCAAAAAAACTAATATCTTCTTTAACATGCCGCTCCTTATTTTTAATCTATGATTTTTTAAATTTACGCGTCTCATCAGCAGTATAGGGGTGCTTCCCTTGGATTTTCACACTAGAAGGCGCGTTGTAAGTTTTTAGCTTAGGCAAAGGTTTAGGGTCCCCCAAAACAACTTTTACCGCTGCAGCCTTTCTATCTTGAGAAAGCCCTGCGCGATACAATTTACGCTTAATCTCTGGATGATTTTCTACCATACGCGTTAACTGATTAATTTGCTCTACAAGACCAATATGCGTCTTAGCACTCATTCCTGTAGCGATACCAATAACTTTTTCAGTATCATCAAATACCGGACCACCACTATTGCCTTCGCTGATTAGGGCATCGGTTTTAATAAAACCATCGGGATCAAAGACATAATCCCAGCCACTATGTTTACCAAAGGTCATCGTAATCGTGTCGCGTAAATCTTCATCGAATGCAGCATCTTGATATTGCGAAGGAAAACCGAGCAAGATGATGTCATCCCCCATATGGGCCGTTGTGGAATCTCCGAGAGGTAAAGCAATAAAATGGTCCAAAGAAGCATTCTTTTCAAGAGATCCTGTGATCTGTAAAATAGCGCAGTCGTAATCCTCACCCATCAACAGAACTTTTGCAGTATAAAGCTTCCAAGCGCGATCTTCATGGCCTGTAAAAACCTGGACTACCACTTGTGCATGACCAAGTGCATATACTTTTTTAATTTTAGCGCTTTTTTCTAAACCCGGTTCGTATGTCAAACAATCCAGCGTGTGTAATTTTCCTGTTGATGGCTCAGTCCAGTCGGCAATCAAATACCCATTGACACACCATTCAACAACATGACGGTTGGTAAGGATAAGTCCATCTTCTGTAACAAAAAAGCCCGTACCGCGGCAGAGATAGCCAATTTTATCTTTGAGATCAAGCGATTTGGTTAAAGCAGGGTCACAAATGAGAATTTTGACCACACCCTTGTAATACTTATTTGCAATATTACGAGCTTCTGGGTCCGCAAATAGTTGTAAAGTCGATACGACTATCAGGAAGCAAAGAAAAAAACGTCGCATCTCTAAAAAAACTCCCACTTCGGTGAGTCTTAGTTTTACGACATGAGGGAATTTATGAACCAGAATTTTTATAAAAATTTTTCTAAGAATTGAGCCGTTTGCAATAGGCTCTATGAATCGCCTTTCATCGCACGCGCCATTTCACGCTTTTCATCACGCTCTTTAATGGCTTCGCGCTTATCGTGCATTTTTTTACCCTTTGCTAAAGCAATGCAAAGTTTTGCACGTCCATTTTGAAGAAAGATAGAGAGAGGGATGGCAGTCATCCCTTTTTCAGAAAGCTGAACATGTAATTTATCTATCTCCTTGCGATGGAGAAGAAGTTTACGGTCGCGGCGCTCCTGATGGTTATTAATGTTTCCATGAGAATACGGAACAATCGATGCGCCAATCAACCAGGCTTCATTAGCAATAACCCGTACATACGCATCTTGCAAATTGCCGCCATGTGCGCGCAGCGATTTAATCTCTGTGCCTTTTAAACAAATTCCCGCTTCAAGGCGATCAAAAAGCGTATAGTCAAAAGAGGCTCTACGATTATTTACTAGTTCTCTATCTTTACTCATGATTGCAAGGTGTGAAGACGTCTAAAAGGTTTGTGTTTTCCATTCGCATGATAGGGGCGTACGCGTGGAGCATGCTCACACTCTTCTTGACAGCAGCCGTGCAACTTATGTAGGCAATCCGAACAGCTGATAAAAAGCGCGTTACAATCCATGTTGGCGCAGTTATAATATGTATCTTCAGGGCAGTGACAGCAATGACACTGAGCAATTACCTCTGCAGGTTCACTATCGCTGATTGGAATAGCTAAGCGATCATCAAAAACAAAGAGCTTGCCTTTCCAGTGTGCACTCCCCTCTTGCAGTCCATATTTAATCACTCCGCCATCTAATTGAAAAATATTAGAAAAACCCTCTTTCATCATGATCGCAGAATAAAGTTCACAACGAATTCCACCCGTGCAGTACATCATGACTTCTGTTGTTGAAGGATCTTTTGTTTCCTTCAACTCTTTTAAATAGCCTTCAAACTCACGGAAAGTATTGCAAGGAGGAAGAATGGCTCCTTCAAAATGGCCGATCTGGCTTTCATAGTCATTGCGCACGTCGATCATTAAATAATCTTTGCCGCTTTCAATCATCTGACGCCACTCTTTAGGAGAGACATGTTCTCCGCGCACACTGAAATCAACAGGGCAATCGATAGCTACCAATTTTTTTCTATATTTAACAGTCATCCGTGGAAATACGTTCTCTTCACCATGGTGGATCTTGAAATCGATAGAAGAAAAGCGTGGATCAGCTTTTAACCACTCCATATACCGTTCAACTTCGTGGGCCAGACCACTCATCTGGCAGTTGATCCCTTCTTCTGAGATATAGATGCGCCCTGTCACATCTCGATCTTTAAAGAAAGACTGTTGACGTTTAACCTCAAGCTGTGGCTCTTCGATTTTACCGATGTAATAGTAAGCGAGGATATAGTAGGATTTCATCAGTTAAGACCCCAAATTTAAATTTCTTACAGCTGAGTCTTTTGCAAAACTATCCATAATATGGACTGGCTGCCTAGCTGTAATCTTCAGAGAAAACCTCCTTACGCATGGCTATGACCATTCGTGCGTCGCTTTTTTCTGAATCCTGCCGCCCTCGCTCAGGTCCTATTATGGATAGTTTTGCAAAAGACTCATCTATTTTACTGTTTTTTTACTCCACACACAAGCCAAAAAGCTAAACGAAGAAAAAGAATTATCTTGCAGAAAATCTATCATGAGCTTTAAGATATTGCTTTCGCTTGAGCCTTTATGTTCTTTCAAAAGGCTCTCATAATATGAGGAATTCGAATGGCTCGTTATACAGGCCCAAAAAACCGCATCGCGCGCCGATTTGGCGCAAACATTTTCGGACGCGCTCGCAACCCGCTCGTCCATAAGCAGAATCCCCCAGGTCAGCATGGCGCTCGCCATAAGAAAAAGTCTGACTATGGCGTTCAATTAGAAGAGAAACAAAAACTGCGCGCGCTCTTCGGTATGCTGAGCCAAAAACAGCTGGTTCGTTACTACAAGCAAGCCGCTCGCAAGCATGCTGATACAGCGACTATGCTCTTGCAATCACTTGAATGTCGTCTGGATTCCGTAGTATACCGCCTGAAGTTTGCTCCTACCATTTTCTCGGCACATCAGTTGGTTTCCCACGGTCACATCCTAGTCAATGGACAGAAGGTCGACCGCCGTTCTTTCCAAGTGAAGCCAGGTATGGTGATCTCACTACATGAAAAGACACGTAACCTCGATGTTGTACGCAAAGGACAGGATCAATCTCGTGCACTGCCCGATTACCTCACTCTTTCTGAAGATAAGTGCTCTGGCGAATTGACATCCCTACCCTCCATCGACCAGGTACCACTTGCATTGCCTGTTAACTTGGCGATGATTTGCGAGTTCTTGGCTCACACGAACTAAACCAGGATTTCTTTCATGCTGATAGGCGCTCACACCTCGACTGCGGGAGGGCTTTATAAAGCCCTTCTTGAGGGAGCGTCTATCGGTGCAACTACCATACAAATCTTTACGGCCAATCAGCGCCGTTGGCATACTCATCCACTTTCTGACGAAACTCTTTCTCTTTGGAACAAACATCTTGACGCAACGGGCATTAGTTCCGTTATGAGTCATGCAAGTTATCTACTCAATTTAGCATCCGTTAATCCTGAGCTTTGGGAAAAGAGTTGTAAAGGAATGCGTGAAGAAATTTTACGCTGTCAAAAACTTCACGTCAAATACTTAAATTTTCACCCAGGCTCCAGCGTCAACTCAACGCGCGGTGAAGGGTTAGAAAGGATTGTAAAAGCTCTTTCTTCCATGAAGGATCTCTTTGATACTCCCTCGCCTTACCTCTTATTTGAGATGACAGCGGGTCAGGGACACTGCCTTGGTTCAACCCTTGAGGAGATCGCCTACCTTGTTCACGCATTAAAAAACGACCTTCCCGTTGGCGTATGCGTCGATACATGTCATATTTTTGCCGCAGGATATGATATCCGCACAAAATCCCAAGTCAAAGAATTTTTGAATAGGTTTGACGAACTCATCGGCATAAAATATTTGAAGGCCTTGCACCTTAATGACTCTCTTGGCAAACTAGCTTCGCACAAGGATCGTCATTTACCACTAGGAAAAGGCGAAATCGGTCTTGAATGCTTCGAAGCACTCATGCAAGAGCCCCGTTTGAAAAAACTTCCTAAGTACCTCGAAACACCAGATGGCCCTCCTTTGTGGAGAGAAGAGATTGCTCTTTTAAAAACTTTTGTACACTAGCCTTCAACAAGAACAGATCATGCGTATTAAAATTGCTACCCTACTGAAAAGTGAACCCGATGAATGGATTGGCAAAAAGGTCAATATTAAGGGCTGGGTCCGCACTGTGCGTGACCAAAAGCATTTTGCCTTCTTAGAAATTAATGATGGCTCTTCATTAGCTAATCTACAAGTTTTAATCGAAGATCGCGATCAGTTGCAGGGTATTGATACAGGCGCAAGCGTCAGCATTTTTGGCACCATCATTCCGAGCCCTGGAAAAAATCAAAATATCGAATTAAAGGCGCACGAAGTCACTATTTTAGGGGCCTGTGATCCAGCAAGTTACCCCCTACAAAAAAAACGTCACTCCTTTGAATTTTTGCGCGAGATCGCCCACCTACGTCCGCGCACAAATACACAAGGAGCTGTTGCTCGCGTACGCAACGCCCTAGCCTATGCAACGCACCGCTTTTTTCAAGACCGCAACTTTCTCTATGTTCACACGCCAATTATCACAGCCTCTGACTGTGAAGGTGCAGGTGAACTCTTTAAAGTCACCGTGCTCGACGAAGTGCGCTCAAAACGTTTAGAAGATGGCACATTTGATTACCGAGAAGATTTCTTCGGAAAACCTGCCTATCTCACCGTTTCAGGCCAACTCAACGGAGAAATCTACGCAACAGCACTGAGCGATATCTATACCTTTGGTCCTACCTTCCGCGCTGAGAACTCCAATACGAGTCGCCACCTAGCTGAGTTTTGGATGATTGAACCCGAAATGGCCTTTGCAGATCTTAACGACAACATGGAATGTGCCGAAAGCTATGTGCGCTATTGCATTCAATACGCCCTTGATAACTGCTATGACGATCTAGCGTTTTTTGATCAATTCATTGAAAAGGGTCTTTTACAAAAATTGCAAATGGTCGCCTCGTCCGAATTTGCACGCGTGACCTACACGGATGCAATTGAGGCCCTCAAAAAAGCGCCGAAAAAATTTGTCTTCCCTGTCGAATGGGGCATTGATTTACAGTCCGAACATGAGCGTTACCTTTGCGAAGAACTTTTCAAACGACCTGTCATTGTGACTGATTATCCAAGAAAAATTAAATCTTTTTATATGCGTGATAATGACGATGGAAAGACTGTAGCCGCCATGGATGTTCTCGTTCCTGGCATTGGCGAGTTAATTGGCGGTTCTCAACGTGAAGAGCGTTTTGATATACTTGAGAATAAGATTCGCGAATGGGGGCTTCCAGTAGAAAACTATTGGTGGTATCTGGAATTGCGCAAATATGGCACAGTACCTCACAGCGGATTTGGACTTGGTTTTGAACGTTTAATGCTCTTTACAACAGGTATGGAAAATATTCGCGATGTCATCCCCTTCCCACGTTTCCCCGGTCATGCTAGCTTCTGATGAGCTCATCTTGGTAGATGAACATGATCAACCCATTGGTACAATGGAAAAGATGCAGGCACACCGTGAAGGTCGCCTGCATCGCGCCTTTAGCATCTTCCTCTTTACAGAGGATAAGACGAGGATGCTTTTACAACGCCGCGCACTAAAAAAATATCATAGCGGCGGACTTCTTTCTAATACCTGCTGTAGTCACCCGCGACCTCACGAAACCACTCTTCAGGCCGCCCACCGACGTCTTAAAGAGGAGTTAGGAATATCTAGTGTACTCCACGAGGTCTTTTCTTTCATTTATCGCGTCGCCTTGGACAATGAACTTATCGAACATGAATTTGATCATGTTTTTGTAGGAACGACAGATGGGCATGTTGAATGTAATCCAGAAGAAGTCTCAGAATGCTGCCTGATGACACAAAAAGAGATTGAGAGCGCCCTTATAGAGCGCCCAGAAGAATTTACTGAATGGTTTAAAATTGCTTATCGCCAGCTTACTCAGTATTTTGACACTATACCCATTTCACCTGAAGAATTGGGTATAAACACTCCTTAAATTCTTAAGTGTTTTTTGTCACTTCTCCTCCCTCGATAATGGCATTGCGCAGTTGTTCCGTCAAAGAGGTGAGATGTCCTGGGGAATGGGGGATCAGAATCGTATTGCTCTTTGAAGAGGCTCCAATTTCTTTCAATGTATCAAAGTACTGCGTCATGAGCACTAAATTCATGACATCTGTCGCTGAAGTACCTGGGATGCTTTTTTGAAAGGCATCAACGGAATCGCGCAATCCAGAAACAATGGCGCTTCGTTGATCAGCGATCCCTTTACCTTGTAAAGCTTTACTGAGAGCATCTGCTTCAGCCTGTTTCACCTTAAGAATTTTTTCAGCTTCTCCGCGTTCATTAGCAGCTACGCGCATGCGTTGTGCCTCATTAATCTCATTCATCGCCGCTTTTACTTTTGCATCGGGATCAATATCGGTGACTAATGCTTTAACAATGCCATATCCAAAGCTCGACATCATCTCAGATAGCTCGCTTTCTACTGCATTGGCAATTTCATCTTTTCTTTCAAATACATCATCAAGAATCGTTTTAGGTACTTGCGCGCGCACGACATCAAAGATAAATGCGCGGATTTGTTGTTCCGGATTTTCCAATTTGTAAAATGCTTCATAGATACGATCTTCAAGGGCTCTGTATTGAACAGAGATCACCACCTTAACAAAAACGTTATCCTTTGTCTTCGTTTCAACGGGAATATCCAATTGACGGACACGCAACTTTACCTTGCCAGCAATGCGTTCAATAAAAGGAATTTTTAAATGTAGACCAGGACGCGCAATGCGGACAAATCTGCCAAATCGTTCCACGACAGAGACGCTCTGTTGTTCCACAAGAAAAAAACTACTCATGAAAAAAAGAAACGCAATAATAACCCCTATAATGAGGGGTAGGGTCAACAATAATTCCATAAAACCACTTTTTAATTAGGGCTAAACACACCAGTTTCAAGTTCATTAATATTTGGCCAAGGGCTGTTCTCAGCATATTCCAAAGATTCAATCACGCGCCGTTTGATCTCTTTTTCAATTGTCTCAATTTCCTGCTCTGTAATGATCTTATGATTCAAGAGCTCACGTTTAAAGAGGAGAATAGGATCTTTTTTAAGACATTCCGCCAATTCTTCTTTAGTGCGATAATGGGCAGGATCAGAGATTGAATGCCCCTTAAAACGTTCTGCATCAACTTCAACAAGTATGGGTCTCCGTTCATTACGCATGCGTGCGGCAAGACGCTGAAAACCATTTAAGCATTCGATATAATCCATTCCTGAAAATGTCTCTGCATGCATGTTATACCCTGGAGCCTTATCTTGAGCCAATTTTGTATTCGCAAAAGCGCGACTCACAGCCGTCCCCATTCCCCAACTATTATTTTCAATCACGAAAATACAGGGTAAATCCCATAGACTTGCTAGATTTAAAGCTTCATGAAATGTCCCTTGTGCGACCGCTCCATCACCCATAAAACAAAAAGAAACTTCATCTTTATTTCCTTGATGCTTCAGAGAAAATGCAGCACCAGTAGCAATAGGGATTTGCCCCCCCACAATTCCATATCCACCAAGCAAGCGCTCACTAAAAAAGTGCATCGAGCCCCCACGCCCCTTTGCATTGCCAGTTGCCTTGCCAAACAATTCCGCCATCAATGAATTGGGTGATTCGCCGAGTAACAGAGCAAGCGCATGACAGCGATAAGTGGTCGTAAACCAATTTTTAGGACCAAATGCCTGCAAAACAGCCGTCTGAATGGCTTCTTGTCCAATATATGAGTGAAAAAAACCCCCAATCTTCCCTTCTTGATAGGCTGCTTCTGCGCGCATTTCAAATTGACGAATGAGAAGCATTTGACTTAAAGCATCAATTAATTGTGCTTTGGGTTGTCCTGCAATAAATTCTCTACGTTGATCAGCATTCATTGTTGACATATTCCGTCCTTGAACAATAACGATAGTGGAGGCTCATAGCATACCTCATCTGGACCAAAAAACTGAATAGGTCCTATATATTCAGTTGCATCTTCTAAAATCCAATCATTGCGAAGACATGAAAAATATTTGAAGAGAGGCGCATTTAAATCGACTAACTTCTTTTTAATGACCGAGGTTGTAACACCTGCCCGCTCTTCATTGTGAATGAGTTGCTGCAGTGCTATGCCACCTAGACTCCAGTCTTCTACTTTTTCTGTTAGACGACCTACATAGGCCATAAATCCAGTTACTCCTGCTAGGGCAAGTAGGGCCACAGTAGCACCCAAGGCATAGCAATAGGTCGCATCAAAATTCGTAGGATAAGCACATCGCCCTTCATAGCCAAAAAAATGCGTTTGCGAGGCAAAGGCTCCCGTAAATTTACCAGCAGCTTTGCGCGCTTTGACCTCGCGCACAACTAATTCTTCAATGAGTTCCTCGGTGGCTATATGCGAAAACTGTACGTTGCCATGCGGGTCTCTATCCTCAAGTAGATTCTTTTGCAGCTCTCTTGGCAATGAAGTAAATAATTCAGCCGCCTCCTCAGATAATCTGCTTACAACGGCTTTTTCTTTATCTTCAATATGAGCAAGAGCATCGATCACACTCTTAATGCTATTTTGCCCAAGCAAAATATTAAGTTCATTGATCAAAACGCTCACTTCGGGAATGAATTCCAAAAGGCCTTCAGGCAGTAAGATCACTCCGTAAAATTTCTTTGCTTCAGCGCGTCGTTGAATCATATCAACGATGTGTTGCACCACGTTATTTAAACTCCATCCCTTTTGTTTTACCTCTTCGGCAATAATAGCTAAGTGAGGATGTGTCTGTAGTGCGCACTCCAAGGTGACATGCGATGCAGTCCGGCCCATGAGTCGGATAAAATGATAGTATTTGCCTGCTGATGCCGCATCACATGCTATATTAGAGATGAGTTCAGAATAAAGACGGCACGCGGTATCAAAACCAAAGGAAATTTCAACCCTTTCGTTCTGAAGGTCCCCATCAATTGTTTTCGGCACACCAATGACCTGAGTCGCAACCCCCTTCTTTTTAAAATGTTCAGAAAGAGCCCACGCATTTGTATTGGAATCATCTCCACCGATGATGACTAGAGTATCAAGCTGCAAAGATTGCACTACTTTTTCTGCCGCAGCGAAATGTTCTTCAGATTTAATTTTTGTGCGGCCTGACCCAAGCAAATGAAAGCCAGGCTGATTGCGAAAATCCTTTAAAAGTTTGTAGTCTAATACCTTATATCTTCCCTCAAGCAATCCAGATGCACCGCCAAGAAACCCAATAAGGGAGGAATCGGGATGAAAACGTTTGATGAAATCAAAAAGACCTGTGATCACATTGTGCCCACCTGGTGCAGGTCCACCGGAAAATAGTACGCCGACCTTTTTAGCTACTCCCTCAAGATAAGGGCCTTTGGGTGAAAAAACAATCTCATGAGGTTCTTGCTCACTGCCTCCTGCAGTGTGAGCGCCCAGTATCGAAAACCCCTGCAGCAACTTAGGTAAAGGTGGGATCCAACTTTTGCGATGTTCTTTTAGGTTTTTCATTGAAAGACTCCTCTTATGCGTATTGAGGAACTGGGAATAACTCCTTCATCCATTCAGAAGTTATTATAATCAGTTCCTCTTGTTCCTTTGGGTCCAAGAAGTAATGGTCTGATTTTTCAAAACCCACAAAGCGCGTGGCTGCTTTTGCATCTTGTCGCCATTGTTGATATAGGTCGCGATGAGAAGCGTCAATCAATTGGTCTTGCTGCGACCACACATGTAACAAGGGAACGTCTGTTAGTTGCATAGCTGCACTTTTAAAATCCATCTGCAAAAGTTCTTTAAAAAACCCTACTCGCCATGGCTTGTTATTATATTGCAAAACCGTATTATCGCTCACATGTGTTAAGTTTTTACTTCCAACAAGTGATCTCCATGGCGCCGCAGAGGCAAATGGGGCCAATAATGCAATCGCTTGAATTGGCAAGGAACGAGCGGCAGCTAACATAGCGACAGCCCCTCCAAGAGAAATCCCAATCATACCGATGGGATAACCAGGGTAATTTTGCTGTATCCATGCAATGGCAGTTTGCGCATCCGCTGTCAGAGTTTCAAAAGTGATCTCCTGGATGGAACCTGCACTATCTCCACACGCTGTAAAATCCAAGCGTAAAGATCCGATGCCTATACGACTCAATGCCTCAGCTAGTTTAAAATGAAGGCGACCCCTTCCTACTCTATTGCCCAGGTATCCATGGCAAAACACCACAAATCCCAAAGGATTTTTGGGCAAATGCAACATACCAAATAGCTGGCAGGAGCCTCTTCGTAACTCGATCTGTATTTTTTCTTCCATTAATCAACCAAATAATTTTCGATATAGGCTCTCAACATTGCAGCTTGAGTTTCAGTCGCCTGTTTATGCAATAACTTTTCAAAGAAGAAGAGGGCTTGCCAAATGAAAAATTCTAGCCCATCAACAACTGAACATTGGAGTTCAGTAGCGCGTTGCAACAGTTGAGTGTACCGCGGACGATAAACAAGATCAAATACAATTTTGTAAGGCTCTAATCGTTCGATACAGGGTAATTGTGCCTCACCAAACATTCCAAGTGAAGTTGCATTAATTAAAAGGTCCCATTTGGGCCATTGTTTTTCATAATCACACCACGTAACTTTAGCACCTTTTATCCAGGGGCGATGCGAACGATTGACAACAACGGTTGCAATCGCATGACTCTTTAATGCCCAAAAAACAGCGCGCGCTGCTCCTCCTGCACCTAATAAAAGCGCTCGTTTTCCTTGCCAAGGCCTCAACAAGGCTGCTGCTGATAGAGCATCTGTATTAAAGCCATCCCAACCATGCCTTCCTCTCTTTAAAGCATTGACAGCACCAATCTGTTCGGCAATTGGCTCGCAGTTTACATACCCTGCAACGATTTCCTTTAGTGGCATCGTAATACTTAATCCTATGCAAGGCAATTGCCAAAGTATATTTAATACATCGAAAACTTCATGCGGTCTAACAGCGAGTTTACAATGGACCGCCTTCATCTTCCATCTACGGTAACATTCACTATAAACAATCTCAGAAAGACTATGTGAAATGGGCCAGCCGAGCAGGGCTGTAAATTCTTCTACCTCCTGCACCCCAACCCATTCTTCAATATTTAATTGGCATGTAGGCTGCTGATCATTCTTTGGCAATAGATACACAAATGGTGTTTTCAAGGCAGCTGCAATACATCGCATCGGTCGCCCAATGGGACCCATTGGCACAACAGTAAGGTTGGGATGATCCTGAGCGAAAAGCACCATTTTAAGGGCCTCACTCGTCGAGGTCACCCACGTAGCGATCTTGTAGTGATAAGCCTCAATTCGGCTCATAACGTGCCATAATTTCTTTAAATCTTTTGGCGTAGAATTGAAATTATGAAAAGACAAGATGCGGCGATGAGCAGGCACTTTACCCACCAAAGAGGATTCTAAAGGTGTATCAATAAATACATCTATCAGCTTTGGCTCTCGTATAATTGCCTGGATCATGGAATCTTGGACATGCGTTAAGATACAGCGCTTTCCTTGCATTCTCAAGTGGCGCACAAAATCACAAATAGTGGTCAAAGAAAGATGCCGAAGTTGATCGAGACGCAACTCAACGCCGTCAAAAAGAGCAAAAGGCAAGTTTTCTGGCAGAGATCTAAGCGAAAGCCATCTGAAACAAGAAAACAACCGAGCCTCCTATGAGATAAAAATAAAGGATCGTGAGAAGGAGAAAACCATAACCTAAACTCACCCATAGTGCATCTTTGAATAACAAACCAATGCCTATCGCCAAGATGCCCCATGCAACAATAATATTACTTAATGGCAGGGGGAGAGGCAAGGCTAAAGTAAGCGCTAAAATGACAATAAAAACGCCATGCCCTCTTCGCCAAATTCCTGTACACCATACAACACCACGTTCAGGACGCACAAATCGCTGCAATAGATCAATGAACTTCCCCATAGCATTGACGATCATTTTAAGGTGCTTTGCAGCAATTGTGCGCCGAGCTAGCCATTGGGGAATGAGGAAGGCCTTGCCGTAAACAATCTGCACCCCAAGTAATGCCAGCAATAGTCCAAAAGGGGTAGAAAACCCAGGGATCTGTACAGGCTGGATAAAGGGAAGGCTCAAAAGAATGAGGAGAATGGGGGTTGCATCATTCCCACATACCTTGACTAATTTACCCAAAGTAATATCTTGGCCTTCTGATGCAACTAATAGATCATTGAGACGCTTATCGATTTTGAATTTCCTACCTTACTGAACATTGATTGTGTCTAAAATTTTCAATTGAATGAATCACGCCTTCTATTTTTGGGCGCTGTAAGGGATCCAAATGCAACATATTCTTCAATAGATCGGCTAACTGATCAGGCAAGTGTCTAAGAGCGCGATGTAGAAATTCCTCCCATTGATGCTGATCTTTTAAAGATTTTAAACGCTCTTCAAAAAGCACTCGATATTCATCAGCCTCTCTTATAGGTCTGGATAGATTGATCAAAAAATTGATAAAATTAAAACTCATTCGGTCTGTCTGCTTCCAAAAACAATGCCCAGTCGTATATTCAAAGTGGGTATTCTCCAATAGTTTTTCCAAAAGTGCCACTCCACAGGCCCATACATCAGCACACCTCTTATCGATGCGCACCTCTTTGCCCTCTTTAACTGCTAAAAATTCAGGAGGAATATAGCCAAAAGTTCCATAATTCCCCCACGGTTCATCGTAGCGTTGTGCAAATTCAAAGTCGATAAGCCAGGCTTCTTTCGAGGTGGCATCATAGAGCATATTTTCGGGTTTAAGGTCGCCATGTGCATAGCCCAAAGCGTGCAGACGCGCTAATTTTTGAAAAAGTATTAAAAATATATCCGTACATCTCTGTATGTGACCCTGTTCTATAGTCGCATGCTTTAATGGAAGGCTCTCAGCAGAGCGGTTTAAAACTCCAAAGAGATCTTTACCACCATATTTTTGTAGAGAATATAGGGGGAGCTTTAACTCCCTATCATCATTCCCATAAACAACTTTCAGTGTTGCTTGGGATTCAACGGCCCTCTTTGTCACTTCGATGCTTCTTTTCCATACATCTAGACAAACAGAAGGAAGGGGTCTTTGACACCGAGTCAACACCCATAACTTAGGGGTCACTGCCTTTTGCCTAGCCCTATAGAGATTATTAACCTTGAGACACACTTCGATAATTTTCCATTTCATTCCTCCCATAAGCTCCCCTAAAGGCAAAAGAACACATGGAGCCTTTTTATTGCGACCTAATCGATAAAGGCGACACCCATCACACATTCCCTGTGCAAAAGATGCATCACCTTGCCAGTCAATGGTGGTGCAGTTCTCAAATATATCTTGGAGATCTTCGGGAGGTATGCGCATAGCGCGTTTAAATTGAGGATAATGACTGAAAAGTGTCTGACAAAAAGAGACGGGATCAAATTGACGCGTAATAGGAGCGAGTGTCAAATCGCTAGACATGGGGTTGACCTTTTTTATAGAAAAGATTAGCCTGTTGACTCATATAGTGCAACCAGGTGGGCTAAACAGGGTGTAATTCAAAGTGTTAGTTAGCTATTGCAAGCTAGAATGGGAACTCTTCTTAAGGATTCAGTAGGTAACCAGTACCAAAAAATTCTTATTTCCCCTCTGTTACACATTATTCTGAAAAGGTTTTTTTAAGATGCAATGGCTTCTTCTTCTTTTGACAGTCAGCGGGCTAATACTCTTTGAAGTCGTCTCTAGTCTAGATAACGCTATTATCAATGCCGAAGTCCTTACACAAACCTCTAGAAAAGCAAGACGTTGGTTTCTTACATGGGGACTTTTTTTAGCCGTCTTTCTCATGCGTGGCCTGCTCCCCTTTCTCATTGTCTGGTTTTCAGTGCCTTCTCTTTCAATTTACGAGGTCTTTACAGCAACAATTTCTAGCTCAGAACATGTACAAAACGCTCTTGCATCCTCTGCGCCTAAACTACTTACTGGCGGAGGAACTTTTCTCATTCTTCTTTTCCTGAACTGGCTATTTCTCGAACCAAAATCCTTTCAACTGCGCGGTGAAAAATTCTTTGAAAAACAAGGGGTGTGGTTTTATGCGATCTCCTCCCTCTTTCTCTCCACTATCATATGGGCTGCATTGCAAAAAGACTCTTTTATGGCTTTTGCTGCCTCGCTTGGCTCCTCCGCATTTTTTATCACCCATGGATTTAAACACCACGCAGAGAGTGCTGAGGCCTCTTTACTGACTCAACGGCGCTCCGACATCAGTAAAATTCTCTATCTTGAAGTGATCGATGCGACCTTTTCTATCGATGGCGTCTTAGGCGCTTTTGCCTTCACTTTGTCCGTTCCCTTAATCATCATTGGTAATGGGATCGGCGCTTATTTAGTCCGCTCACTCACCATTGGAAATATTGAACGCATCAAAAAATGGCGCGGTCTTAAAAATGGAGCGATGTATTCGATTCTTGTTCTAGGCAGCGTGATGGTCGCCGATGGCTTTGGCGCCCATATCCCCGAATGGCTCTGCCCCATCGCGACTTTCTTAATTATTGGCTACTTTTACTGGAAGATGAAGATTCACGCGCGTAAACAGCCCCCAGTGGTCTGAAATGGCCTTTCCTGTAAATTGCTTCGGATCAAATTGAGTCTCTAAATAATCAGTGTCAATTGAGCGCACACTCTCCTTTTTTGCAAAGGTATAGTCAAGCGTTAAAGCAGCAGAAGGAGCCTTTCCAGTTAGCTGTGCACACCAATCATCTCCTAGCCATGAGGGAAGCTCTAATGGACACGTCCCTTCTGTAAAACCATTAAGCTTAGTCGCATGGTGACTTTCCAGTTCCTTGCGATCTAAATTTAAATCACCAGTAATAAGAATCGCACACCCCTGATGTGCTTTTTCTGTTTTACTAATCACTTCTGCTAAACATTTTTTTCTAGATTCCACCTCTCTGTCTTCTGGAAATTGTGGCTTTTCAGAGTGACCTAAATGTGTCGCTAAAATTTTAGCAAAAGGAGCGGTTTGCCTTCCTAAAATCATCTCAAAAACACCTTTAGATGCTGACTTTGAGCGCCCAGCAAGAGATGTTTTAGGAAAAAGGGTAAAGGAAGCTTCTCCCACAGGAAATTTACTCGCAACGAAAATCCCCGAGGAAACACCCGCTGCTTTAGGGCGCATATTGTAATAAAAATGTGCATAGTGATTTTTGAGGCCTTTGATCATCGCTTTGGCGGCAGTAAAGTCAAACACCTCATACAAAATTGTGACATCGGCATCCGTCTTCTTAACATGTTCAACCAAAGCATTCATACGGTAGCGCCATGGTTTTACGCCACCGTCAGTGATAGAATACCCCCCTGCAACACAACAAACATTATGTGACAATAGAGTAAAGGAAGCTTCAGGGGGTTCTTTTTCTTGAGCCATCCCCTTTTCATAGAGATATCCATTTGGCAAAAAACGCGCTGAAATCCACCGCAATAGCATTCCAAGGGGAGTTGTCGCCAATGCCAATACACCATATCCCACAGCAGCCGTTGCGAATAAAATTTTTGATGTTATGCGTTGGATACGCTCATACAGTGGCAAATTACCTAAAGATTGCGCGTGAATTGCTTGAAAGTGTCTCAAAAATTCATGCGCACGGCAAGGCGGATCCGTTAAAAAAGAGGCCACGTGGAAAGTGACAGGGAGGATTTGTGTCGATATTTTCATAATGAGCTATAACATAAAAGTTCGGACTATTGTCCGCAATTCCTTCAATTTTCAACAACGGGGATAACACCAGACTGTAGATATACCCATCCCACCTAAAATCCAATTCTTCAGGTGGGATGGGTATAAAATCTAATATCCAGGAAAACTTACTGCTTGATCTGCATCTATGACTTCAGTTATGATCATCCCGACTAATTTAGAGCGCAGCACTAAAAGAGATCTCGCCGTAGCGATTTCTTTATTAAGTACTAAGGCTCACATAATAAACTTCATACACATTCTTTGCAGCACTTCGGATATGGATCCACAACTCTTGCACGCTTTTCAACAAGAATTTGAGGCAGCGACTGGCCCTGAAGACAAACTACAACTTGTCAACCAGTACATTCGCAAACTTGTCGAACAAACTCACTCCTCACTTCCCTTAAGCATCTTTTGGAAACTGCGCGAACATTCCACTCCTCTATTCGCCCAAGATGTTGCATCTAAGATCCGCCAAGAACTCTGGAATGAATACCGCCAGCTCTGCCAGGAGTACAGGCGCGTTCGCTCTGTTGCAGATGAGCAAGCTCAATTTGCTGCTGAGCAAATTCAACTGACTGTCCAGTCTCTTGAAAACGAACTAATGCAGATTGAAGCTAATGTAACGGGCTCTGAAGATCTCCCTATTGCAGCTCAAACAGTGCAACATCACTATGCGGAATATCAACTGCTGCAAAAGGAACTCAACTTCCTGAATATGTATGCATCCCGTATTACAGGTTTGCGCAAAGAATTGATCCGCATTGAGATGCGCCCTCGCATCAAACACAAACTCTTTCAAGAGCTTTCAAAGCTTGGTGAGCGCATTTTCCCTCGCCGCAAAGAGTTAATTAAACTGATCAGTGACCTCTTTATTCACGATGTCGATCAGTTTGTACGCAATTTTTTCCCTCTGCACCCTAGATCACAGTTTTTTGAACTACGCGAAGAGATTAAGCAACTTCAACTGTGCGCAAAATTATTTACTCTCAATACCGCCGCCTTTACAGTCACACGCACACAACTTACTGATTGCTGGGAAACTTTACGTCAACACATTCAAGAGAGACGAGTCGAACAGCAAGAGCGTCGCCAACAAGATCAAATTCATTTACAATCTTTTGACGAACAATTAGCGGACTTAGGCAAGCGCATAGAAGAGGGTGAGGTTGCTCTACATAATTTTGAAGAACACCATCAAGAACTCTCTCGCTATATCGATCAACTCCCCATTCACCGCAATGAAAAGAAAATTGCCAAAGATCGTCTTTTTAAAGCTGTCGCTTCACTCGTAGAAAAACAAGATCAACAAGCTCAAGAACTAAAAGAAAAAGCTCAAGCTGCAGAGCGCGCGCGCCTTGAACGCATAGCTCTCTTCCGACAAGCAATCGACAACACCCTTGCTGAAGGGCATTCCCTCGATCTTGAGACATTGATGGCGCGCAACGAAGAACTTACGACTATTTTACAATCGTTGCCAACGACAAAAAGTGAAAAAATCATTCTCGAAAAACTTTTGCGTCCTCTCAAAGAATTGATTTTTGAAAGCCGCGAAAAAGCACTTCTCCATCTCTCTGCAGATGATTTGGAAATGCTACAGCAGCTGAGACATGTTCTACAGCAACGTTTGGAAAGACGTCGCGAAGTAAAAAATCACGTCGAGGAACTTCGTCGCGCACAAGCGAGTGCTAGCTTGAATTTTGAAAAAGCATTAGCTGTCCATGAACAAATCCAACAAGAGCGCGATCGCTTAGAGAAATTAGATATGAGTATCCGAGAGATTGAGGAAAAGATTGCTGAGTTCTCCTCAAAGCTCATTTAAGAAGCTATCCGCATTTGATCTCGACAACACCCTTGTCACGTGCAATACCAGTTATTCAATAATGAAGGCTGCATGTAGAGAGGGTGTTTTCTCATTTTTTGAGCAATGCGCACTTTATGCCTATTCCCTCGCCTACCGCTGCGGTTTTTTAACTGTTTGCAGCCTCCACAAACTTGCCTTTGCGACACTTTTTAAAGACAAGAAGAAGCCACTCTTTTTTCCTCTTATTGACTCCTTGCTCACTCGTCTGCCTTCTCTTCTCTATTTACCAGCTTATGCGCGTCTCCAACAGGCGCAAAAAGAAGGTCACTTGACTCTCATTCTCTCTTCCTCTCCCGATTTTCTAGTAGAAAAAATCGCCAAAGAATTAAAAGTGGAAAATTGGCATGGATCTTGCTATCGTATTAGTAATGAAGGCAAGTTTCAAGAATTAGGCCAAGTGCTCGACGGTAATGCTAAACGCAAGCTTATAGAGCAGTATCAGCAAAAATATCTGATTTCCAAAGAACAAACCTTCATATACTCAGACAGCTGGGATGATGTGCCCTTTTTAAGCACCTCTTTTGCCCCTTGTGCAGTACGTCCAGATGGACGCTTGCGCAAATATGCTGCAAAAAACAACTGGGAGATTCTTTCACAATGAATAAAAAACGCATTGTCATAACAGGTATGGGCGCCGTCTCTTGTTTCGGTAGCGATGTTGATCATTTCTACCAACAAATGATAGCGGGTAAAAGCGGAATTACTCCGATTACCCAGTTTCCTTGTGAAGAGTACCCCACCCGTTTTGCAGGCTCTGTTGCAGGTTTTGATGTCGGCGAATATCTGGATAAAAAACAAGCGCGTCGCTTTGATCCGTGTATGCAATATGGTGTCGTTGCTGGAAAAAAAGCCCTTGAACACGCCGGATTTAACCTTCATAACATCAATGTGAATAAAGAACGCTGTGGGATTCTCTTAAGCACAGGCATGGGAGGAATGCATGTCTATGAAGAGGGCGTAGAGACCATCTACAATAAGAGTTTTAAGCGCCTCACTCCCTTTTTTGTTCCCTATATCATTACAAATATGCCTGGTGCTATCTTAGCCATAGAAACTGGCTTCATGGGCCCCAATTATTCCATCTCCACAGCTTGTGCAACTTCGAGCTACGCGATCATTGCAGCCGCTCAACATTTGCGCGATGGACATGCGGATCTTATGCTTTGTGGTGGAACAGAAGCTGCTATCCTTCCCTGTGGTTTAGCTGGATTTGTAGCTTGCAAAGCCCTATCAGAGCGTAATGATAACCCACAAGCTGCGAGTCGCCCCTGGGATAAGAATCGCGATGGTTTCGTCATGGGAGAGGGAGCTGGCGTACTAGTCCTAGAAACACTGGAACATGCGCTGGCGCGCGGTGCAACTATTTTAGGCGAATACTTGGGAGGCAGCATGACTTGTGATGCCTACCACATGACTGATCCTCACCCCGAAGGAAAAGGTGTCGCCCTTTGTATCAAAAACACCTTGAATGATGCAAACATCCCATCAGAACGCGTAAATTACATCAATGCTCACGCAACAAGTACTCTTGTAGGCGACTTGGCCGAAGTCCGTGCGATTAAATCGGTATTTGGGACACATTGTAAAAATATTCGCATGAACGCCACAAAATCGCTGATTGGACACGGTCTTGGTGCTGCTGGTGCCTTTGGTGCCATTGCTACAATTCAAGCGATTCGCACCGGTAAATTACACCCTACACTCAACCTAGATGACCCTGAACCAGAGGCTCTCGAAATTAATATTGTAGGTAAAGAGGCTGCTGACCATACTATCGATGTCGGCATCATCAATGCGTTTGGCTTTGGTGGACATAACTCATGCGTCGCTTTAGCACCCTACCAAGGACCTCTTTAAGGAGCAACTAAAACATGGCTATCACGGAAACAACTCTAAAACTCATGATGAAAGGGCTACAGCGCCACCCATGGCATGGCTTAGACCTAGGGAAAAAGGCTCCCCATGTAGTCAATTCATTTATTGAAATCGTCCCGAACGACACATTAAAATATGAAATTGACAAAGAGAGTGGTATTCTGATGGTGGATCGTCCTCAGAAGTTCTCAAACTACTGCCCTGCACTCTATGGCTTTTTACCTCGCACCTATTGTGGCGACAAAAGTGCACGCTTTGCAGCTACAAAAACTGGGCTTGAAAATTTGAAGGGAGATGGCGATCCCCTTGATATCTGCGTTCTATCAGAGCGCACGATCACGCGCGGCGATATCATGGTGAAAGCGATCCCCATCGGCGGTTTTCGCGCTATCGATAAAGGAGAAGCTGATGATAAGATTATCGCTGTCCTCGAAGGCGATCTTGTTTGGGGACACATTAAAGATATTCGTGACTGTCCCAATCATCTAATCGACCGCATTAAACACTACTTTTTGACCTATAAGGAGTGTCCTTCTGTAGCCGCCTCTCCTTTAAAAATCACCCATACTTATGGCGCTGAAGAGGCGCATCAAGTGATCTCCTTAAGCCAAGAAGATTACCGCGACTCTTTTTTTGAAATCTCCACATTCTTCGATCAGTTGGATCAATAATCACATGCATCTTTCTCACCTTTTTTTTAAAACTTCGAAAAGCGCCTCTCTGGAAGCTCAAGTTATCTCTCAGCAGCTTTTAGAACGTGCAGGTTATATCCGTAAAATTTCTAAAGGGATCTATGCCTATACGCCTCTTATGTGGCGCGTATTGCGCAAGCTCATGCAGGTCATGCGCGAAGAGCTCTTTAGAGAAGGTGCGCAAGAAGCTCACCTACCCCACATGCACCCTAAAGCACTTTGGGATCAAACTGGACGTTGGGAAGATTTTACCTCTGCAGCCCTTTTGTACACACTTAAAGATCGAGAAGATAATGAGTTTTGCCTAGGTCCAACGCATGAAGAGGTCATGACCCTTTTTATCACAGATTGGTTAACAAGCTATAAACAACTCCCTGTCAACTTATTTCAAATGACACATAAGTTTAGAGATGAGATTCGTCCTCGCTTTGGCCTCATGCGTTGCAAAGAATTTTTGATGAAAGATGGTTATAGTTATTGCGCCTCTGAAGAACAGATGGAAGAGCAATATCAGGCTATGCGCCGCGCTTATACAAAAATTTTTGACCGCCTCGGTTTGCGTTTTGTCATTGTGCGTGCCGACGGTGGAAAAATTGGGAAAGGTAAGTCAGAGGAATTCCAAGTCCTAGCCTCGATTGGCGAAGATACAATTCTCTTTTGTGATGGTTATGCATGTAATACAGAAGCAGCCAATGCGCTCATCTCTTCCTTTAACTATGAGACGACACTGCATCCCCTTGAAAAAATTGCCACTCCCCATGTCAGTTCCATCGATGATCTTTCTAAACATTTAAAACTTGCCAAGCAACTTCTGCTTAAAACAATCATCTTTAAACTACTCTACACAGATCGCGAAGAGTTTATTGCCATTAGTATCCGCTCTGATCGGGAAATCAATCCCGTCAAAGTAGCTAACTACTTTGCAGCTCAAGAAGTCTTGATGGCAACGGATGCTGAAATCATAGCTCAAACAGGAGCGCGTCCTGGCTTTGCAGGTCCTATCAATCTGAGAATCCGTCACATGGCTGATACATCTGCCGAAAAAATGACCAATTTCGTTGCAGCTGGTAATGAAGCGGACTTCCATTTCAAAAATGTTAACTGGGGAAGAGACTGTCCAACGCCTCAATTCGTTGATTTTCTTTTAGCACAAGAGGGCGATGAATGTCCTGAGCAAAAAGGTCAGTATTACAAAGCGGCGAAGGGAATTGAAGTTGGTCATATTTTCAATTTAGGCACCAAATATAGCGAAGCGATGGGTGCTCGTTTCCAGGACCAGGCTGGCCAGCAATACCCCTTCCACATGGGATGTTATGGAATTGGTATTGGCCGAGTCGCTGCAGCATGTGTCGAGCAACTGAACGACGAAAAGGGAATTGTTTGGCCCCAAGAAATTGCACCTCATCAAGTCGTCATTTGTCCAGCAACTCTTAAAAATGCGGAAGTTGTTGCAGCGGCAGAAGCACTTTATCAGCAGTTTATTGCATGGGGTTTTGATCCTTTATTTGATGATCGCCAAGAGAGATTGGGTTTCAAATTAAAAGATGCCGATCTGCTGGGTATTCCTTATAAAATCATTATTGGCGAAAATACTTTACAAGAGCACATCTTAGAAGTTGAATCGCGCCAAGGGGAAAAACAATGGATCGTCCAAACTGAGTTGGAGCTATGGGCGCAAAAGCACCTTCTGAAGCTTTCTGCAATTTAATTTGTTCACTCGCAGCGCATTGTGATTTGCCAATGCCTGATGATGAGACGCTAGAAGATGGCGCCGTAGACTTTCCTTTTCAAAATAAAGTCTTTGCCATCTTTGAGCGTCAAACAGATCTTATCATTGAGCATGCTTTTGCCATTGTACGCAAACCGATCTCAGAAAAGCACTTAGGTCAATTGCTTGCAAGGTATCACTCTAATTTTGTTATCGACGAAGCACAACAAGTCTTGTTTATCCGTCGCGTCTGCATATGGCCTTGGTCCATTGAAAAGTTACTAGAACACATGACATCCATTCACGAAGCAACGGGAGTATGGCAAGAAGAAGTCAAAGAGTGGCCCGAATTAATTTGCCTTCCCTAAAGGCCTTGGGAGCTTTTGTACTTCTTGCTGTCCTTTTTTGTGCGTTCTGGTTTTCTTATGAAAGACCTTTTCAAGTTAATTCCACTCCATTTTTCTACTCCAATACCTTGATGGACCCTTTAGATGAGGCCCTCCTTTTACACGTTGCTGCTGCTCAAGAAGAGCTTTACATCGCAAGTTTTGGATTAACCTGGAAGCCCATCATTAAAGCAATCAATGAAAAGGCGGTTTCAGAAGTTGCAGTAGCCCTTTTATTAGATAAAAAGGACCTCAAACATAGTCGACGTTTCTTAAATAAGAAGGTGCAGTGGATATCTGATCCCCTAAAAAGTGGCATCATGCACAGAAAAATCATCATTGCCGACCGCTCGCGCATTCTTTTGGGCTCTGCAAATTTAACAGAAGATTCTGTATTCATTAATGAAAATTTATTGATGTCGATCGATGCACCCATACTGGCCGAGCGAGTCATCGCCAATCAGGACACTGTATTATCTCTTCCCAATCAGGAGATGCACGTTTGGATGCTCCCCCGCGGGAAAAAAATGCAAGAGCAAGTGGGTGCGATGATTGATGGAGCCAAAAAAACCATCCGTATCGCCATGTTTCGTTTTAGTAATGGATTGATTACTGAAAAGTTATCCCAAGCCTCCTCTAGAGGACTTGATGTAAGTGTGATTGTTGACAAGGGAGCATTAGAGGAGCCTAAAAGCCGCAATGACCTGCAATACCTCCTAAAAAATCGTGTTAAGGTCTTTTATTCGCGCGCTGCAGCCCTCATGCATCATAAATTTGCTCTCATCGATAATGTCTTATTGCATGGTTCAGCAAATTGGACGCATAATGGGTTATTGATCAATCGCGAGATTATGGTGCGACTAGCACCTTTGACAGATGAACAAAGTCATTTTTTTTCACGCCTCTGGAACCGATTACTTTTAAGAGCAGACCCTTATGCCATGCCAACTCATTAAAACAGCGCCATCTAATTTCCAAGACATTATGAATAAGGATGCCATGCTGCTTGATACACTCGACAAGGATGGACCGGTCATTGTCCATTTCTACCGAGCAAATTCACCGGCGCTGAGCATTGGATGCTTTCTGCAGCCAGACAAAGTACTTAATCTGGAGGCTTTACAGCACCACAAGATCTTGGCAGCAAAGCGACCTACTGGCGGAGGCGTTATCTTTCACCTTACTGACCTAGCCTTTTCTATTTTGATCCCTGCCTCACATCGATTATTCAGTCAAAATACACTGACAAATTACGCTACAATTAATGAAGCCGTGATAGAAGCCATTTTATCCATGGTTCCTAACTTGCCGAAGCTCTTGCAGGATGATCCTGTGCCTATAAACGCCTCATGTCGTCATTTTTGCATGGCCAAACCAACGCAATATGATGTAATGATCGGCGACAAAAAGATAGCTGGGGCGGCGCAGCGGCGCACCAAAGCGGGTCTCCTCCACCAGAGTTCGATCCAAATCGCTATGCCTCCTAAAAACATTTTACAAGATGTTCTCCTCTCTGCAGATTCTGTCTTGAGCGCCATGCAACATTATACAGCAACCCTTTTTCCCCACATACCGGATGCTGATGAATTAGAAAAAAAGCGGCAAAATTTGGAAGAAGCTCTTTATGCCTCTTTTAAAAATTGTTTTGGCAAGGAAGAGTGCTAGATGGAGGGAGTTTTTTCACTGGGATCAGGCTCAAAAGGCAATTCACTCTTTGTTGGTACGCCGAAAACTCGTTTATTGGTTGATGCTGGATTAAGCGCTAAAGTCATTAAGGAACGTCTTGCAGAACACTCTATCGAACTTACCACCATTGATGCGATCTTAGTCACACATGAACATAGTGATCATATAGCGGGCCTAAAAACACTCGCCTTTCAGCACAAGATCCCTGTTTTCTGCAATATGGAGACAGCTCGCGCTATCGTGCACACCTTTAATGACTGTCCTCGCTTCAAAATATTTTCAACAGGAGAGGCCTTTGAACATGCAGATCTGAAAATCACACCATTTAGTATCCTGCATGACACAAGCGACCCGGTAGCATTTACATTTCAATTAAATGACACCAAGGTTGGCGTCTGCACAGATATTGGGTTTGCTACCTCTCTTGTCGCTCACACTCTAAAGGGCTGTCACCACCTCTTTATTGAAGCCAATCACCAACCAGAGATGGTTCATGCATGCGCACGTCCTGATACATACAAGCAACGCGTTCTTAGTCGTACCGGCCACCTCTCGAATGCAGAATGTGGTGCGCTTTTGAAACAAATCTGGCACTCTGAAATTCAACAAATCACCCTTGCACACCTTTCAAGTGAGTGCAACTCCCCCGAAGCGGCCAAAAAATATGTCCAAGAAGCCTTCGACTCTCCACTTTCACTTGTAATTGCCCCTCAAGACGCCCCTTCAGCACCCTTTTTCTTCTAATCACGCTAAAAGCAAATTCATACAAAATTAGCTCTACTTTAAATTTATAATTTAAAAAAATGACAACATTTGATATATTAATTTGCATTATAAAATAGATAGTAGATAAAAATGCCCACGCCTAAATGCGCAAATTTAAATAGACCTCTAGCTCATCCAGAGTATTTTCATCAGCAACTCTCGAGTTATCTATCTCCACATACACTCGACGAAGAGATTCAACGATCGTTAAATCAATTATCTCGCTGGCCTTGGGAAGCGGATGACCGTCCCATAAATCAAAAATGGCAAAACTTCTATCGCAAGCGTCTTCATAAAGAGGATTTAAAGGAAAAAACCACCTGTCAAAATGCGCACAATTACTTTTTAAATGTTTTTCTACCGCAATATTTTCCACAAACATCTGAAGATGAACTGACTCCATCGATAATTACAAAATACAATGAACTCGTGATAAATCATGCAAAACCAAATCTGATAAATGCCCTCTCAAAATATTGCATGAAAGACCATCGGAAATATTTATCTCCGAGTACCATTCAAAAGATTCTAGACAACCATCAAGCGCTATTAGTTCAGCACAAGCCAAGTCATTTGGCACGTTCAGTCGTCTTTTCCAAAACAGAACCATGGACTGAGGAAGACGACGCTGAGCTCTGCAAAGCTGTCTGCAGTAGAATTTTTACCTTTCAAACACCTAGAGAGGTCATCGCCCGCCATTTAGCAGATGACGCAACCACATGGCCATGGACAAGCCAACTCCCCTGGAGTGACATCAAACAAACATATTTTTCCACTAAAGGATGCTCTACTCGTGGTTTAGAGCGTCGTTTTGTTAGCTACTTAATCCCCCATACAATTCTTAAACAACCCGATACCCTCCCTCCTGAATTCACCTCATGGATTATGTCTTATGTATCTATCCACGGTCGTAAATGGAGTCAAGCGTCGAGGGACTTTTTTCTTTTAAAGGGATTTTACATCAGTAGTGATGTCTTAAAAAGGACCTATGAAACAACCATTAAGACGCAAAACCAAGACTTAATAAACGCTTTGTATGATCACTCAACTTCACCAGACTTAACTTTATACGAGCTTGATGCCTTTTTAAAAGAGCATGAAAAAGTTCTCGGAGAAATTTTGGATCATTCAATTTAGATCATTCAATAAGGAGATACGTATGACACGCTGCGCTACATCACATCATTCACCTATCTATCAGCCTCACCAAGAAAACATAATATCCTCTTTTTCACAATCAGCCCCTTCTACACCTGAGAAAATATACGAAACTGCACACTCTCTATTTGCAATCTCAGAAGAGCAATCGAAAGAGTTTAAAAATTTTCTGGACTGGACTGCTCAAGTTATTCCACTAACAAGAGGCCACAACCCACACATCTTATACTCGACTCCCGAGCAGCTTAAGGACATCATGTCCTCTGCCCTATCTATTGATTCTCCCGCAAAGAGGGCAGAACAAGCACCTCATAACAAGCGCCCACTATCAACTCACAACCAAGCTGAATTTAAATCTAAAAAAAGACAAAAACAAGTAGCCGCCGCTTTAAAGGAATCCCACCCAAAAAGTACACAACCCGCAACCAACTCTTCAGGTGGGATGGGTATAAAACTGGAAAAAGATACAGAGTCGACACAGAACGCAGAAAATTCAGCCTCTTTGTCTAACCCACCAAAATGGACGTCGTATGATGATGAGTTGCTGTTAAATACAGCGCAAGAATTAGATCCTGAATTAATTCAAAAATTAAAAGAATTAATGAAAAAGAGCGCGCAGTTTCAGTCCCTTGTTTGGCCCTGGAGTCACCGTCTTCCTTGGACAGTTCTTGCTGAGACCTACTTTCAGGATAAACAATTAAGACCAAATTTCTTGCCGCAACGCTTTGAAACTCATGTTATTCCCAAGGTGCTCAATCAAGGAAAGCGGCCTTCACACTTGGAGTCGTGGTTAAGGTTTTTTGTGGCAGAACATGGTAAAAAATGGTCTGCTGCATCAAAAGAGTTTTATCGTCACAATGATTATTTCATAGCACCTAACCAGATGAAAAATGCTTACCACTGTTTTATTAGAGAAAAAACCCCTAAGAATTGTTTTGGGAAATTCTCAAATACTTATGGTTTAAATGATCCTGGTTTAGATGACTCTCCAGGTCAATATTTTGTCTAAAAAATTTCAAGCATCCCTTTCGGGGTAACGAAGGGATGCTATACCCATTTCACCTGAAGAATTGGGTATACTCCATAAAGTAGCACGAGGTCATATGACAATCATCCCCCGCCCGATCCTTTCTCTTGACTCGCTTTCACATCCAGCGCATTTTAAAGATCATTTACCAAAAGTACTTCCTCAGCCTCTCTTGCTGGACCCCAAAGGTTATCTCAATTCAAAGATACTGCGAATTGGCTTCAGATGGCCATGGGAAGATTCTCACCATACTATAAGCACACAGTGGAAAGCTATTTATCGAGCTGCGCTTCACGAAGACGATCGCAAAATAAGATCTTGTTATAAAGTAGCCCACAGCTATTTTTTAAACACTTTTCTCCCTCTTTATTATCCACCAAAAACAAGTATAGAAGATGCAACACCATGGATGAGAGAAAGACACATCCAATTGCAATCTAGGCATACTCAGAAAACAATCATTAACGCCCTTTCAAAGCAGCGATGGAAAGAAAGTGAAGAGTACTTTTCTCCCGAAGCCATTGAAAAGCATTTACAACTTACGTCCAATCGATTACCTCATGCACCCTGGCCCCACAAACCTGCTCATAATCCCCTTAAAAGGGTAAATGCATGGACTGAAGCGGATGATCAACAACTTTATGACTTGACCCGTAATTGGCTATTTGAACCAGGAAGACCTCCAAAAGAGGTCATCCAAGAGCATTTGAGAAACCACCCCACCACCTGGCCATGGGAGAAAAAAATCGACTGGAAGTGGCTTGGCACTCAAGAGCCTTTGACCCGCTATAAACTCACTAAGGGGTTTTTAAAACAGCGCTTTACTACACACATAGTCCCCTATTATATACTTGGTCAATCCAAAACGGAACATCCTTTGCGTAGATCCTGGATTGTCCAGTTTGTCGAAGAACATGGCAGCCAATGGAGTGCAGCATCAAGGTTGTTTTTTACAACATACGATTACTTCATCTCTGCAATTAGCTTCAAAAATGCCTACCTATCTGTTCAAACCAATCTTAGCTATCGGAATGAAGAAACCACCTCTCCATTGAATACGCAAAAACAACCTCCACGTAGCGACGCCATGGATGACGCGCTCTTAGATCTATCCTCGCTCCCTGATCTACTTCCAACAGCTGATGTAGAAAAGATAGACGAATGGTGCGCCGAATTCCCTTCGCTTTTCAACACATCTAAAGATCGGGTGTAATGCAAAGTGTTTAAGCGGATCAACAAAACTAGGGACTCGCATTCTTCTAATACTCACTCCAGCCTTCATTAATTCTCATTCAGCATATGGTGTCACAGCTTATGCACCAAATAAGGATTTTTTGCCAGAAGGACATCTACTGAATCCTTAAGAAGAGTCCCCATTCTAGCTCTGCGTGGTTAACTACCAGTTTGAATTACACCCCTAACGATCCTTTTCTTTGCTGCAAAACTACGAACTAGGATAAGCTAATATGTCTCAAGCTCGATTTTAGACAAAATCTATTTAAAGTCGAACGCACGTTAACTAAGTTCATTTCTCAACGGCCATGGTCACCCCATCTACAGCAAGTATACGAGCCCCTTTATCAGGGATGCATGCTCCACCTTCCCGTGATCCTTCTCAAGAAAGAGTAGCAAAAAGAGCTCGGATAGAAAGGGTTGTGGATGCCTCTTTAACCATTTCTGCCTCTCGATCATCTTTTAAACAACCTAAAAGGAAGTGGGGTGAAGAGGAAGATCGACGACTTTATGCAATCATTAAAACTATCTATCCCGAGTTATTTGATAAACCGAAAAAGATGATCCTGGCCCACCTTAAAAAGGATCCAAAGACGTGGCCGTGGGATGGAAAACTACATTGGCACACCCTGTACGACACCTATTTTCTAGAGAGTGGGTACAGTTTATCGTGCATAAAGCAAAGGTTTTTGCGCTGCCTCTTGCCTTTCATCATCCTTAAGCAGACATCACAAAAGCATGAAGATCTCCAGCCTTGGCTTGCTCGATTTGTTCAACAATATGGACCTCGCTGGACTTGGGCTTCTCAACGTTTTTTCATCGAGCATAATGGCTTTTATGTTTCTCTATTTCACATAAACTATACTTATAAATACTACTTACAAGGGGGAGTAACTCCTCAAGCTTCCTCAACAAACACACGCATTCGTGATGCCCTAAAAGAACAATACCCCCAGTTATTTGATCATCCAGTGCCAATGATTCAAAGGCACCTTGCCACTCACCCAAACACATGGCCGTGGGACGATTGGGACTGGGAATGCGTCCGTCAACAAGACCAGACTAACCTTAACCTATCCACCAAACAATTAAAAGAACGCTTTACCCGTCAGATACTCCCTATTCTCATTCTCAAACAAAACTCACAAAAGCATCCAAATCTCGACAAATGGGTTATCACTTATGTTCGAGAAAATAACTGCGACTGGCAGGCCGCTTCCAAGGCTTTCTTTACCAGTCATGATGGTTTTTTTATCTCCGCAAAAAATATTTGCAATTGTTATAAAAAAGTGCAGCCCCCTCAACAGAGACGCCCAATTCGTTCTAAAGCCTGGGGAAAAGAGGATGATCTGCAACTGCTCAAGGCTCTAGTCGATCAAGTCCCCCAACTATTAAATGATTTAAAAGGGCAGCTCATGAGTCAAACTGAAGTTCCTCAGCTACTCAATTTTTGGACTTGTGGTCACGACATTTCTTGGTCTAAAATCAGAAAAACATCTTTTCCAGAAAGACGCTGCACGCGCGCATTCCTTAGACGTCGCTTTATCAACAATGTTCTACCTATTCTGCTTTTACAAGAAGAGACAAAAGACCCAGCTAACTTAAAAACTTGGATCGTAGAATTCGTACAAAAACATGCCGCCCAATGGGCTCTTGCATCGAGAATGTATTTTTTTGAACATCAAGGTTATTACATTTCTCCAAATCGCATGGAAAATGCCTACCAGCGGCAGCTACGCCCTGAAAAACCCTCTTCGCCTCGCCCACCAAGCGCTACGCCAATGAAAGAAGAGGACTGGCCCAGCCCTCTGCCTGGCTCTCCTTTCTACATGTGAGTTCAATCTGAACTAGTACAAGGGTTTTGGCTAAAAAAACCTTTCATATTTAATAGCCTTCTTGCGAAACTCCATTGCGTTTACAAATAACGTGAGTGCGCCTTTAAATCGAACTCACAGTACCAAACAAGGTGGTTGCCAGATATGCGTTATGCCGTAAAAAGTTCCGCGGTTATTCATGAACTTCTCAACGAAGAAATGATCATAGCTAATTTAGACTCAGGCTTTTACTATAGCCTTAGAGGCAGTGGAATGATCCTTTGGCAGCTTTTGATCAATCATGCCTCTATACATGAAATGGCCTCTTCTTTTTTTGAGCGCTACCACGTGGAGACTGAAGGAGAAATTCGTGAGTTAATCAACGAACTTTTGCAGGAAGATCTTATTATTGAGGCTCACTCCAATCATCAATACGCCTCCACTTGTCTTTTTTGGCCTCAAGTCTATACAAGACCCTATCTTGAAAAATACGAGGAAATGAAAAATTTATTAATGCTGGACCCTATTCACGAAGTTGACGAACAAGGGTGGCCTGCAGAGGCGACTCCCCTTCAATAGCAATGCGCGAAGCAGAACAGTTTAATCTCATCGATCACGCATACAGATGTGGTCCTCCTCATGAAGCTGCCTATTTTCGAATAGGCACTAAAGTTTTGCGCGTACTCTTTTCTGAATGTGCATTTGGACACAAAATGACGCGCGCATTTGCACATCTTAAAATAATGCCAACGGATGCTTTTGATTTTACAATTTATCTTTGGAGTACGCATAGCCACTTTTTATTACCCTCAATAGATTGGAACTTAATTTGCCAAAATGGCTACAGGGGGCATTTCAAAGCACCTATCTATTTCCATTATTTTGCCACCATTCATGCTCTTAGTGCCATTCACATGGATAAAAAATGCGCACACTATGTTGTTAAAAATGCAGACTCACTGCCATGGTGGGTCGCCGCCTCGCCTTTTCAAGTGATTTTAAATGTATGGATGCGCAGCGAAGGTTTTCAACTCACCCATACTGCTGCTGTGGGAAATGAAAGAGCTGCTGTTCTCTTATGCGGTCCAGGAGGGAGTGGAAAAAGCACCACTACATTAACTTGTTTGCAACGCGGTATGTATTATCTAGGTGAGGACTATTGTTTATTAAGGTCCTCTGAAGTCTTTGGAGTCTACCAAACAGCTAAATGGGAAGCCAAAACGCGGCAGGACCATCCACACTATGAAGCCTATATCGAAAACCCTGAAGAGTCAAAGCAGCAAAAGGCTCTTGTTTACTATCAAGATATCTTTCCACATCAACTTTTGCAACAAGCGACAATCTCTGCTTTTGTTACACTCCGCATAGGAAAGGATCTAAAACCGCGCTTAGAAGAGATATCTCACGAAGAAGGCTTACAAAATTTAATGACCAGCACCTTCTTTCAGCTCCCTTTATATGAGCAAGAGAGCTTTACCATTTTAAAGGAATGTGCCATGTCACTCAATGCTCTTCAATTAACTCTGAGCAAAGATTATCATGCAAATACAGCACTTATCCAAGAGCTACTCTAAAAAAGGATTTTACCATTCGCATCTGTTTGTGGACACTTCAATATTTACCTGACATCGGGGGTTTAGAAATATTTACCCACTCTTTGGCACAAGAGTTGCAAAAGGCGGGGCACACCGTCATGATTATCACCTCAAACCCCTCTTCCATGAATTATGAGGAGCTCTCTGTAGATGGCATTATCGTGCATCGCTTTCCTTTTCGCTTAGCTCTCCTTCACTACGATCTTAAAAAAATCATCTCTATTCTCAATCATTTAAAAACCATTCTTAAAGAATATGCACCCGATCTTGTAAATATTCATGGTTGGTATGAATACCTAGCTTTTTTCCAAACTAAGGTCCTTGTTCAGCTCAATAGTGCCCTATGTTTAACGATTCATGGATTGATAGAACAAGAGTATTATACGACTTCTGCATGCAAGAAATTATGGTCGATGGCACAAGGTATTAATACCGTTTCAAACGCCCTATTGAGCTGTTTAGTGGATATGGGCTGGAAACATCCCCACTTAAATGTTATTTATAATGGCATTCATGAACCACAAGCACCTCTTGTAGAAATCCCCCTTCACCCAACTTTATTAATGATTGGCCGCCTCAGTGAAGAAAAATGTTATGATGTGGCTTTTTATGCTGTAAAAAAACTGATCAGCAAAGGCATCGAAGTTAAATTGTTAGTGGTGGGCGAAGGCCCTGAATACGAAAATCTCTGTCGTGTACGACAGGAGTTGGATCTAAATGATGTCATTGATATGGTTGGCACTGTCCAACCGCATGGCATTTACAAGTATATCGATCGAGCGCAATTTTTACTTGTGCCTTCCCGCTATGAATCTTTTAGTTTAGTGGTTATGGAAGCAGCCCTCCGTGGACGACCTACGATCGCCAGTCACGTGCACGGATTAAAAGAAACAGTACAAACAGAAAAAAGTGGCCTTTTGGTTACTCCCAAAGATCCAGATGCCTTAGCAGCTGCAATTGAGCGCTTATTAAAAAATAGAAACCATGTCCTTGAGATGGGAGCCTACGCAAGACAACGCGCTCTTAATGAGTTTCTCGCGCAACATAGCACAAAACAGTATCTACAGATGTACGAAATGGCTTTAATGCATCCGAAAAACATGTGATGACGATGAAAGAAAATAACGAAAAGATCAGCATTATTATTTCTGTCTACAATGGTGAAAAATACCTCGAAGCAACCCTTAAAAGTGTTCTTGCTCAAGATTCAATGGATAAGGAAATCATCGTCGTAAATGATGGATCTACTGACACTACCTGTGATATTCTCCGCACCTTTTCTCCTCACATCAAAATTATTACTCAGGACAATCATGGACTGGGTGCCAGTAGAAATACTGCGATTAGGGCAGCGACGGGAAAGTACCTGACTTTTATAGATGCCGATGATTTGTGGACGCCAGAAAAATTGCAGGCACAAATGATCGCCTATCGGGATAACGCTCAGTCAGATCCTTTAATTTTTTCATATCTTCAACAATTTATTTGCCCTTCTTTAGATGACGCTCAGCGCCAAAAAATTTCTGTAGAGACATCCCCCCTTCCGGGTTATTTAGCAGGAACTCTTTTCCTCAGTCGCCGACGTTTCCAAGAGGTTGGAGAATTTTTTGAAAAAAAAGAAGTGGGGGAATTTATCGACTGGTATTTGCGCGCACAAGAAAAACAGCTCCCAATGCTCCTATTAAAAGATGTTTATCTATTGCGCAGAGTGCATCTAAACAATATGGGGAGGCAAAAACAAGTCTATGATCAAAAAAACTATTTAAAAATCCTCAAAGCGAGTTTAGACAGAAGGCGTGCAGATGAATAAGGGTTCTTTTCAGGAGAAATGTTGGCCAACTGATACACAACGCTTAGTCCTTCAAGCAGGTCTCTTGGATAAAGAATACGCGATAAAGGCCTGGAGAACCTTCATTACAACGACCGACATCAATGATATCGATGACGCCTCATTTACTCTTCTGCCACTCATCTATAAAAACATCGAGCGCGATGACTCTCAAGAGTTCAAGCGTTGCGAGGGGGTTTATAAGTACACTTGGTGCAAAAATCAAATAAAAATTCGCGCTTTAAAAAGTGTACTTGAGCTTCTCAATCAAGCCTCTATTGAATGGACATTACTCAAAGGCATTGCAAGCATTGCAGGATATTACCAGGATGCAGGTGTTCGTGTGATGGGAGATGTCGATTTTTTGGTAAATCCATCATCTGCACGCTATACGATCGAACTTTTAGAAAAAAACGGATGGATCCCTCTCTTAAGCATAAGAGAGAGAAATGAACTTGATCGCTACATCAAAAGAACCCATGCTGTGATGTTAAAAAATAGCGAAGACATCCTCATTGATCTTCATTGGTGCATACTTGGTGAATCCGGCTTAGATCCACTTCTCTTAAATTATCCGCATCAAACACGTCAGCTGCAATCCACACTCCTTGGTAATATCACATTATTGCGTCCTGAAGATCATCTTATTCACACCCTATATCATGGTTTAAAAAGAAGTCCGATTCCTATTATCCGTTTTGTCGCTGATGCGACGATCCTCCTTAAAAAGAGCCCTGATTTTGATTGGATATACTTCATAGCACAAGTTACCCACTTAAAATTAGAGTTTGCTCTCTACAAAGCATTGCGGTACTTAGTCCAGTATGGTTTTATCACCCTACCAATACAGGTGAAAAACACCATCAAACACTATCACCCCTCTGCTTTCGAAAGGCGTTATTTCGCCTCAACAACCGCACACACACCGGGAAGTTTTTCTTTTCTTACCTCCAATTATTGGCATGCCCATGTCCGCAATGCCTCAAGTACAAATCCCATTTATTTGTTGTTCAGCTTTCCCTATTTTATTAGAAACGTACAGGGGTTAAAAAATTGGCCCGCATTTACTTTTTTTATTATTAAGGGGATTACGAGGCATCTGGCAAGATTATTAAAATAATAATTGATTTATAAATCATATTTTGCGAATGTTAAGTTACTACTGGACTTTAGAGGAGTTCGTTTATGTTAGGTACAATTTTAATCATTCTGTTAGTTTTATTTTTGATTGGAGCCCTTCCAAGCTGGGGTTATAGCAGAAATTGGGGTTACTTCCCCTCCGGTCTATTGACCCTTATTCTCATTATAGTGATCATTCTTCTGGTGCTTGGCAAGATTTAACGGGTGTAATTCAAAGTGTTAGTTAACTATTTAGAGCTAAAATGGAAGCTTTTCTTAAGGATTCACCAGACAACCTTCTGCCAAAAAATCCTTATTTCCCTCTCTGTGTGCTCTGTGGGCTCTGTGGTAAATATTTTTATTTAAAACTTATGTTAATTTTTTTTTAACCACAGA
>CAZQVA010000007.1:0-78819 GCA_964596685.1 uncultured bacterium
AGATAGGGAAAAGTCGTAGGCGCGCGTTAAAACTAGGGGGGGGGTGAGCATGTACCAACTATGGCCTGTTACTACAAATGTATTTTAGATCTCCTCGGTATAGATAAGTTTAATCAAATATTCGGATCAAATTCAGGTCTTGGTTTAACTATAGGACAGAGGGGCATCACAGATAGCAGAACCCCGATTTCATTCTTGGCCGAACACACAGATGCTTCAAAACAAATGAAAGCGGGTGCGTTAGGGAAACGACCGCTTCAAATCGGAGAGGAGTGTCATTTTGCCGGTATTATTTGGTATGCGAATAAACACCCTGAAGGATCCGGTGGGGGATGGAACGTGATCTATATTGGAGATGATGTAGATGGTAATCAACTCTTTATAGCTCATGGATTTGAAAAGCCTTTAACGGAAAAAGAAATCAATCAACAATTTATTGAGCTTTACAATAGAGAAAGAACGCCTCAGGATGAAGAGCATGTAATTCATGCGAAAAACCCCAGACTGCATGACAAGAGAGTAAATCAGCACCTGAGAGAGCACTATACCATTTGTTTGGAACAAGTTGAAAAAGATCCCGAAAGGTTTATAAAAGGATTTCTGGTCGGTTCTGTAAGAAGTCTTAATGCAAGATATATTGCTCAATTGGAAAGCACATCTAATGTTAAGGGGACTCTGTTAAAACTAATAGCTAAAAACTGGTCCAGTTCACCCACATAGGTAACACTTTTTCGTTTAATAGACGTACTTTTACCTAAATGTTCTCCATTCCTCGGCAGTCAATCCTTTACTAACTAATTGTCCAACTTCGACAGTCAGCATTCTAAAAGCGTCCGCTCTCTGGCTGGTGAAGTTATGAAAGGTTCTTGGTCTCTCAATTCTTCCAATACAATTTACATGAATTCTTTCAGGTGAAATAGCCTATATTATGTAGCTTCTAAAATTAAGCAAGTTTCTACAAATTCTGGAAAATTTTTTAGAACTCTCTCCTTAGGACAATTTCCATAAATATGAATAAGTACCGCTTCTATTTAAGGAGCATACCCCTTCTGCGTTTTCAAGGTGCTCGTTCCATCCTCTGGGAGTCTCATTAACTTTCTGCAGGGTTCCTTGTCTTGTTTGTAATCGCCTTGATAAATTCACTTTTCTTGACATAGCCGAAGAAGCCTTTAGGAAATGAATCAAATGGGTATTTGGGATTATCGGCTATCTGCTTTAGACTTACATACTCAACTTTATCCATAGAAAACCTCCTGTAATGGATTTTTGATATATGAGCCGAATTATAATGGTTATTTTGCGCAAAAATAGGCGCATTGAGTGAAAGTTTGATCTGCTAAAAAGAGGGGAAATGACTGGCCAATACTTTAACTAGCGTTGGCCAATAGCTGGATGAGGAAAGCTAAGAAGGGTTAGCAAAGTAATTTTTCCTGCATTTGCAGCTGATGGCAATGCTTCTACTACCTTATCTAAAACTCTGCTTAAGCTTCTTGGCTTTGACTGAAAAAATCCGTCTCTATTGCTAGAGCCAATGTTTTTCAAGGCATTCAAATATTGATTTAGCGTTGAAGAAATTGGCATTGTAGAACGGCCATAAAAAGTGGGTATTGCCACCGAAGATTGTCTATGTGTTAAGCAGTTTATCGGTATTTGAGAGACCAGATTAAATTGAGTTGGCAATCGTCTTCGGGCACTTGTCAAGCAGATCCAAGCAAGCCCCAGTGCTTCAGCAGCTACCAACTGAGAGTTAGCTCTGCCTTCTAAGAACTCTCTTGCCAATCCTTGAAGAATTTGAGCGACTAAGGTAGACATCTATAGGGTAGGCTGTAGCTGGTGCAATTCGACTGATTTTTCCTGTGCCTTGGTCAACTCTCATCTCTTCAGGAAAGATTTCTTCAATAAGACCTCTTTCCTCTTGAGGAAATTGTTCTCTTAGATAAGCTGTAAAACTTCTAAGGGAACGTATTTTAGATGATCTGCGACCTTTTTTTGTTTTGATTTCGGATGATATCCTCTCTAGGTAAGCCTTTAAAGTTTCCTTAGAGTTATGTCTCGGAATAATGCGTTTTGTGTAATCTTGGATGTCAAGCTGAAGCTCAGCCATTCGTCGTAATATGATTCAGCAAACTCCTTTGCTGCTTCAACCGTAGACGGTGTGCGATCAAATTTAGGAAAGTGATCATACAAATCTGCAAATATCCAACAACAAGCCTCTTTACGAGGCCAAGGATCAATATTTTCATCTCCAAGTCCAGGAATGCTTGCTATGCATTGCGGCTCTCTTTACAAGAGATGATCAAACGAGATGCTTCATCATCAGAAAGAATGCGATCTCTTCCTCTGGACTCTTTGAGCTTGATCAGGTTAAAGCAGGGGTTTTCATCAATCCAGCGAAGACGCCGGCAAGCGTAGGTTAAGCAAGAAGATAGAGCAGCAATCTATCGGTTGACGGTTGCGGATGAACGCTTCTTCCCGTTAAGCATTGGTGTCTCAATTAAAAGTTGCCGTTCCTTAGAGAGAAGCTCTGGAGTGAGATGGACAAGAGCATAGCCTGAAAGCCGCTCTTTCCAATAGTTCATGTGACGAATAGCATTTTTTTGTGCTCTTAGATGCTCTAATGCGCCATCAGAGATGTAGCGTTGAACAAGATCAGCAAAGGTGCTGTGGGTATTTACTCTTTCAAACTCGAACTGTCCCATCTTAATCTGACGTTCAACTTCTTGTGCCCAATCATCTGCTTCTTGCTTTCGGTCAAAATGATTGCAGACGGTAGGGAAACCTTTGATACGAACGACTGCACGCCAGTGGCTGGTGCCATTCTTATTTTTACGCTTTTGTATAGAAGCCATTGCTCAAACCTCATGTGTTTATGGTTCGAGCGGCTGGATAGTGTGTGTTAAGATTGTTTTTCGTTGCACCGCAGCAACAAAACTTAACTTGAAAAGCTTGAAAAATCAAGCTTATTCGTGCTCACACGGGTGAGAAAAAGATGGGGCAACCTGGATTTGAACCAGGGACCGACGGGTTATGAGTCCGCTGCTCTAACCGCTGAGCTATTGCCCCATAAAAAAAAGGATTGTGGAAGCGGCAATTATGGAAAAGAAATTTTGAAAAGAAAGCCGCTTTTGGTTATAATCTCCCCATATAGATATCACGTTTTTATAGTTGACGGCAAGTTGAATTGCATGAATCTGGACTTTAACAACGTAGGTGCGGCTCTAAAATCACACTCACGTTAGACAAAACCCTTGATTTGAAGAGCCTTTTGCAAAAGGCTCTGAAGTCTGATGCAATCCGCGTGAACATGAGGTCAATGAACGACATAAGTGCTCTTTCCACAAAGGATTCTGTTGCCCTAAATCGCACCAAATTTGCGCTCTTAAGCACAGGTATTCTTAACGAACCACTCTTGATGCTTTATAATCTTGCGGCGTTTATTCTCCACAAAGATTTAGGTGCTACCGCTTGGCATATCGCCATTTTGACGATGCTTCGCCCTCTGACATCGCTTTTAAGCCTATATTGGAGTTCGTCTGTTTTTTTTAAACCAGAGCGCGCTGTATCAAATGTGATTTGGGCTGGCATTTTGTCGCGCCTTATGTTCTTTCTGTTTCCCTGGTTAAATAGCCCAGGATGGTTTATCGCTGGTATTGTCTTCTATATGATGCTCTATAGAGGTGCGACACCTGCGTGGCTAGAAATTCTCAAAACACATCTTCCCGATGGAAAACGCGAACGTAATTTTTCTCTGTCTTCTATTTTGGCATACACTGAAGGGATCTTGCTCGGCATTGCCTTCGGGCAAATGCTTGACGTGTTTCCAGGTAGCTGGCGCTGGCTCTTTGCACTCTGCGCGACCATTGGATTAATTGGCGTCTTTTTTCAAGCGCGCATCCCCAGGCTGCCTACAGTAGCATGTGAAAGATCTTTTCCCAATGCCAAAACTTTAATGCAACATCTGACCACCCCTTGGAAAGAAGCGTGGAATCTTTTACGCTCACAACCATCGTTTGCACGCTTTCAATGGGCAATGATGCTCTTTGGGATCGGGATCATGATTATTCAACCCGCTCTGCCTTTTTTCTTTATCGATACTCTAAAATTATCTTATACCGACCTCGCCGTTGCCTTCGCGGTTTGCCGTGGATTAGGCTTTGCTATTTCATCCACTCTTTGGGCAAAAGCATTAACGCGACGCACACTCTATCCCGTAACCAGCGCTATTTTTGTCTTAATGGCCGCATTTCCTTTGTGCCTGCTCTGCGCTCAGTGGCATGTGTGGGCTCTTTACCTAGGTTATACCATCTATGGGGTTGCTCAAGCTGGAATCCATCTCAGCTGGAATTTATCCGGCCCTCTTTTTGCTGAACAAAATAATAGCACACTTTACAGCTCTGTAAATGTCGTTTCTATAGGCATCAGGGGGTGTTTTGTGCCGATTTTAGGCAGTGGCTTGTGCACCCTTTTTGGTCCCATATTTGTACTTGGATGTGGGGTCTTTTTTGCCGCTCTAGCTGCATTGAAAATGGGTCAATATGGCTTGAGCGAAAAGCGAGCCATTGGCGCATCGGGCGATTGATTTTAATTCAAGAGACTTCTTATAATATCCTACTTATTTGACAGACGGTTTGTAACAAGATTAATCGATCTGTTGATTTTATTTTGCAAATCTAATGTAATCTATTTTTACGGATTTGTAAGTGATTTTATTTGAGGAACAATATGTCACAAAGTACGCAAGTCGAGTTTGGGCGTTGGCGTTCTTTTTTCTGGCCAATTCATGCTTATGAATTGAAAAAAGTGCTCCCCATGCTTTTGATGTTTTTTTGTATTTCTTTCAACTACACAATTTTGAGAGATACAAAGGACACATTGGTGGTCACTGCTCCAGGATCAGGCGCAGAAGCAATCCCTTTTATTAAAGTTTGGTGTGTAGTCCCAGCAGCTGTTCTCTTCATGATTATTTATGCAAAGTTGAGCAACGTGCTGAGTAAGCAAGGTCTTTTCTATGCTACTATCACTCCGTTTTTAGTGTTTTTTGGGCTCTTTGCACTCGTTTTGTATCCTGCAAAAGATGCTCTCCATCCTACAGAGCTCGCAGATCAACTGCAAGCGGCCTTACCACAAGGTTTGGGTGGATTAGTGGCGATCTTTAGAAACTGGACGTATGCCGTTTTCTATGTGCTTGCAGAACTTTGGGGCAGCGTGATGCTATCCCTAGTCTTCTGGGGATTTGCTAATGACATTACACGTGTCGTTGAAGCAAAACGCTTCTATGCCCTTTTTGGTATTGGTGCGAACCTAGCTCTCCTCGTTTCCGGACCTGCAATTATTTATGTTTCCGGTATCCGCCAAGGGCTTGCTCCTGGAGTGGATGCATGGGGTGTTTCTTTGAACTACCTTATGTCCATGGTTGTTGTAGCAGGCATTATTGTCATGTTTACATATACATGGATTCACAAGTATGTTCTCACAGATGCACGCTTCTACAATCCTGAAGAAGTAAGAGGACCTAAGAAAAAAGATAAGCCTAAGATGTCCTTGATGGAAAGTTTCAAGTATTTGGCACGTTCCAAATATATTGGTTGCCTAGCCATCCTCGTTATTGCATACGGCATGTCAATTAACTTAGTTGAAGTGACTTGGAAAAACCAAGTGAAGCTGCTCTACAACAACGCAAATGATTATAGCGTATTTATGGGCTACTTCTCCACTTTCACAGGTCTAGTCACTGTCTTGATGATGCTATTTGTTGGTGGTAACGTTCTACGCCGTTTTGGCTGGACAGTCGCTGCACAAATTACACCTGTTGTGCTACTGATTACAGGTTTAGGATTCTTCGGGTTTATCTTGTTTAGAGATTCTCTCCAAGGGTATATCGCGATGTTGGGCACAAGTCCGCTCTTCTTAGCTGTACTCTTCGGTACAATCCAAAACATTATGAGTAAATCCTCTAAGTACTCCCTCTTCGATCCAACGAAAGAAATGGCTTATATTCCTCTTGACCAAGAATCCAAGGTTAAAGGTAAAGCCGCGATCGACGTTGTGGGTGCACGTTTAGGTAAATCTGGTGGATCCCTTGCACAGCAAGGCCTCCTTCTTGCCTTTGGATCAATCGCAGCAATCACTCCTTATGTAGGAGCGATTATGCTCGTTATTATCGTTGCTTGGATTTTCGCAGCGCGCTCTCTTGGAAAACAATTCCAAGCGCTCAATGCTCCAAAAGACGATGCAACGGGTGGAACAGCAAAACCGGCTACAGAACGCGCCTAATTTTATTAGCACATTTTGTGTCCGTTAAAGGGAGAAGAGCCTCATCGCTCTTCTCCCCTTTTTATTTAGGAAAAGTATTGTGGAACAACTGAGTAAATGGCGTAATTTTCTATGGCCGATCCATCGATCGGAGTTGAAGAAAGTCATCCCTATGCTGATGATGTTTTTCATGATTACCTTCAACTACACAGTCCTTAAAGACATCAAAGACACCCTTTTGATCACAGCACCCGGTTCTGGTGCAGAGGTTATTCCTTTTATCAAAGTATGGTGTGTTGTCCCTGGTGCCATCTTATTCATGCTTTACTACGCAAAGATGAGCAACTTGCTTTCGCGAAAACAACTCTTTTTGGCCACAATTAGCCCATTTATACTCTTCTTTGCCCTCTTTGCATTTTTCCTTTATCCTTATCGCGACCTTCTTCAACCTGAATCCTCAGCTACATGGCTTGCACACCACCTACCTGTTGGATTTAAAGGGCTGATTGCTCTTTATCGCAACTGGACTTTCACTGTTTTCTATGTACTTGCAGAATTGTGGGGCTCTGTTATGCTCACGTTGGTCTTCTGGGGCTTTGCCAACCAGATCACCCGCTTGAGTGAGGCAAGCCGCTTTTATGCGTTATTTGGCCTTGGTGGCAATTGTGCGCCCTTTTTTGCGGGGATGCTCATGGTTCACCTTTCGAGTCGAGCAACTAATAGTGAAATCTATTCGTGGCAAGGCTCCTTGCAAATTCTGCTCTCTATCACAGTGATCGTGGGTGTGCTCATCATCTTTTGCTATAATTGGATCTTTAACTTTGTACAACACGATGCAAATGTTCCTGAAACTGAGCGAGTAAAAGCAAAAGTGAAATTAAAAATGTCCTTAAAGGACAGTTTTATTTTCTTGGCACAATCCCCTTACATACGCTTATTGGCAATTTTAGTGCTTTCTTATGGCATTGCCATCAACCTTATTGAAGTTTCATGGAAGCATCAAGCCAAGCTGCTTTACCCCAAAGCGCAAGAATATGGCGCTTTTGCAGGCTATATTTCAATATGCACAGGACTACTTTCTCCTTTTATGTCTCTATTCGTAGGTGGTAACTTAATTCGTCGTTGTGGTTGGCGTATTGGAGCACTGGCAACACCTGTTGTCCTTCTAGTTACAGGTATCGGCTTTTTTGCTTTTATCATTTTTAGAGATCAACTTGGTGGCTTTGTATCTCTTTTCGGCGTCACGCCTCTCTTCTTGGCTGTTATCTTCGGCTCGATTCAAAATATCATGAGCAAGGCAACCAAGTACTCACTTTTTGACCCTACCAAAGAAATGGTGTATATCCCCTTAGACGAAGAAGCTAAAGTGAAGGGAAAAGCCGCTGTTGATGTAGTTGGGAGTCGTTTGGGAAAATCCAGTGGATCTTTACTACAACAAGGACTGCTTTTTATTTTTGGATCACTCGAAATGATCACTCCGTATATCGGGGTGCTCCTCTTCATCGTAATTTTTCTTTGGATTCATGCGGTGAATCGTTTGGGCGCGCGTCTTCCTCATCCCCATCAGGAAACAACCTCCTAAATGTTCGCAAAGCTCTGGGCGAAAAATTAAGTAGAAAATAATTCAATTTCTGCTATCTTCAGCCTATGGCGCAAGATGATACGACTCAAAAAGAAGAGATCGAGAGATTAGCATCTCCTGAAAATCTCAATCGCATTATGTACACACTCAATCCTCAAGGATGGGTTGCACTGGTTATTATCGCTATATTGCTCGTTTTAGCATTACTTTGGGCAATATTCGGCACAATCTCTCAAACAGCAACTGGACGTGGCATCTTACTGACCCCTGATGGACTTTTTACCATCCGCTCCACAGCTTCAGGACTTATCAATCAAGTGGTCGCACGACAAGGACAATGGGTTGAAAAGGGAGATCTCATCGCCACCGTGTATGACGAATCTTTGCTCAATGAGATATCAGCCACTGAACTACATATCAATTATCTCGAAAATTCTATTGCCGCACTCGAATCCCTTGATAAGACACCTGAAGAACAAAAAGTAGCTTATTCAAATATTGTGGCCGAGATGGAAAAGCTCTTAGAACAGGAGCAAAAACAACTTAGCCAATTGGAAACACTTTCAGGAACTGTTCATGACAAAGAACAATTTCAGACACAACTTCTTCAGTGGAAAAATCAAGTGGCTGTCATGCTACGTCTTATGGATCGCATTCAAGGAGATACCGTAGCAAATGATGCAACACTATCCGAGCTTAAGGTTCAATTACAGTTAGCGAAAAATCTACTCGCTGCGTTGAAAATTGCCCCTCCCACATTTGCTATTCGCGCAACAAGAACGGGGCGACTGATTGAGCGCTATGTCACCGAAGGTGACTACATTGTGCCTGGAAGTCGCATTATGTTGGGAACCACTCCCTTACACCCAGGACAACCTCTTGTATGCCATGCGTATTTCGATGTGGCAACAGGTCAAAAGATCTATGCAGGTATGTCAGCACGCTTACTACCAGTCAACGTAGATACACAAAAATATGGTTACCTCAAGGGAATTGTTCAACAATCCTCGCGTTTCCCCGTTTCAGACAGTGCTATACTTACCTGGTTAATGGAAGCAGCTCTTGTAGAATATATGAAGGCAGATCAATTAGTGGTCACCTACTCCCATATCTATACTGAAATCAATCCAACTACCTTTTCTGGGTATTCGTGGAGTTCTCCTGATGGCCCTCCTGAATATATCCCCCTCGGAACTGTATGTATCGTCGAAATTGAATTGGCGGCTGAACCACCTATTGGCGTATTTTTCCCCAGTTTAAATAGTCCCCCACCCAAAGAAGCAACACTTTCTAATCCAAACTATTATCCCAAGGCCCTTACACCATGAGAGCTTTGTGGGAGAGTTTCAAAGCGCGATTCTTCTACACTAGAGTGCGCACACCTACTGTCATTCAAATGGAAGCAGTTGAATGCGGGGCAGCCTCACTGGGTATTATTCTGGCCTATTTTAAACGTTATGTTCCCCTAGAGGAATTGCGTGAGAAATGTGGAGTGACAAAAGATGGTAGTAATGCCGCCAGCCTTTTAGAGGCAGCTGAAGCCTATGGATTGCAATGTGAAGGCTATAAATGTAGTCCGGAAGAAGTTTTAACACTCCCCTTACCTATCATTGTCTTTTGGAATTATAATCACTTTCTTGTTGTTGAAGGGTATAACAGCAAATGGATCTATCTCAATGATCCAGCCATAGGCCCTAGAAAGGTTCCATACAACGAATTTAATAAAAGTTTTGCCGACATCGCCTTAACTTTCACGCCAGACACCAAATTTGTAAAAGGGGGACAGCCGCCCTCTTTTTTTCCTATTCTTAAACGTCGACTGACTAATGTCAAAGCTGCTGTTGCACTAACCTGTTTTGTCGGGATTTTTTTGCTAATCCCTGGAATTGGCGTTCCTTTAGTAAATCAAATATTTTACAACAATGTTTTAGAGGCGCATCAACTTACGTGGATGCCAGGAATCATTGCTGGACTTGTTGCCGCCATTGTGATTGTCGGGTTACTCACCTGGATACAACAATTTACTCTGAATCGACTCCACTTAACTCTTAATATACGTTCCAATGCGGAATTCTTATGGCGCTTATTGCGCTTACCCATTCTCTTTTTTTCGCAACGCTTCAGCGGTGAAATTGCTAGTCGCTTCGGCTTGAATAAATCAGTCATGCAAACCCTGGCAGGAACTCTGCCTTCTACAGCAATCAATTTCTGTCTCGCTGCACTCTACCTCTTTGTCATCTTTTATTACGACAATCAAATTGGCCTTTTAGCACTGGTTACAGCAGGATGTAGCATCACATTACTCATATTTGTTACGCGCGCCCGCACAGATGCCTATGCAGCCGTGCAGCAACAGTACATGAAAAGCGTAGGGTTTGCTGTTTCTACATTAAGAACCATTGAAAATATCAAGGCGGCTGGTAATGAACGCGATGTATTTGCCAGATGGAGCGGCTATTATGCCTTACAAACCAATGCTGAAAAACAGATCAATGAAAAGGATGTCATTCTTTCCTCTGTGCCCAACTTCATCAATGGTTTAGCCGGAGCTGCACTACTAGGACTTGGGTCGTGGAAAATTCTGAACGGCAATCTCTCTATCGGCATGTTGCTGGCCTTGCAAGGGTTTTTTACACAACTACTCTCTCCTGTCTCTCAGATGATCTTTTTGAGCAATACAATTCAAACAATGAAAATCAACGCCATGCGCGTCGACGATGCCCTTCAAAACAAACTTGATCCCACATTCATCGAAACAGATCATAAAAAGGAACTGGCCATCGCAGATACCAGAATCACAGGAACATTAGAAGTTAAGCATATTACCTTTGGTTTTAGTAAAATCGATCCTCCTATTATTAATGATTTTTCTTTAAAAGCGCGCCCTGGTGAAAAAATCGCCATTATTGGCCGCTCTGGGTCAGGAAAAAGCGTTTTGCTCAAACTGATTGCTGGCTTTTTTCAACCCTGGCAAGGAGAGATTCTCATCGACGGCAAACCGCGTTCTGCCTATTCCAAAAGCTTGTTACAACATTCTATTGGATATATTGACAATAGTACGTTTTTCTTTGAGGGTACCATCCATGACAACTTAAAAATGTGGAATAACACATTAAATGATGAAGACATGATGGGCGCTGCAAAAGATGCATGTATCCATGAGGACATTATGGCGCGTCCTTCTGGTTACGAAACAAAGATGACTGAAGCAGGCACAAATTTTAGCGGTGGGCAACGACAACGCTTAGAAATGGCACGCACCTTACTACTTAACCCCTCTATACTCATTACAGATGGCGCCGTAAGTGCTCTCGATGCCCATACTGAGCAAGAAATTTCTGCTAATATTCGCAAGCGCGGCTGTACGCATATATTTGTTGCGCAACGCATTAGTACTGTACAACATGCAGATCAAATTATCGTTCTAGATGAGGGCAAGATTGTGCAACAAGGCAACCACAATACTCTTGTAAAACAAGATGGACTTTACCGAGAACTAGCACAACAAGAAGAAGGAGCTGAACAAGGATAATGGTCACTAGTCCAAGTCCCCTCATCACATTTTCAGAGCAAAGCAGATGGTTTGTTAAGGAATATCCGCGCGGACTTCTCATTGAAGAGGGCATTGTCAATATCATGTTGGCCGAGACATCAGCAAAAGTTGAAGATCCCCTTTTCCCTCCCATTACCTTTGTCATGCAACTGACTAAAGGGTATATCATTTTTTCTACCCCAAAAACCGATCATCCCCAGGTGGAACTTTTAGCTATTGCTGAATCTGGTGTGAAATGTCGTCAACTGAGCGAAAGTGACATCATGGAACATTTTCGCAGTTCTGATGATGGACAGATGCAGGTGGTCAGGAGCATGAGAAAATGGCTTTTTGGCCTTGCAAGCTTTTTACAGCCTTTGCGCAATGAAGTTTATGAAGCCACTGTAGACTGGGGAGATAATACCATTGCTGCGGGTACTATCATCTCTCCAATTAATACAGCTGAAACTGAAAAACATCAAATCGTGACGTGGATAGAGGTCAAAAAGGGCACTTTAACACTCTTTGGTATTCCAGGATTAAAAATCAAAAATGGCGGCGGCATCTTTCCTCTCTGTGAGCCAATGTGGGTTGCTGCAGAAGAAGATTGCCAAGTCCATGTCTGGCATGGTAGCGATCTCATTGCTGAGCCCAATTTTTTTTACCACTTAGATCACTTTCATATGGTGTATCTAGCTATTGGCGATGTATTGCTGAAGCAACGTGTCAAAAATAAACAAGAGAATATAAATACTGAAATCAAAGATGAAGCTGAACTGCTCGATGCCTCTTTACGTCAGATGTCACTGGTCTTTGACCCTGCATCAACAGGGAAACCACTGCCTATTGGCGCTGGTCCCCTCTTCAAAGCCTGTCAAATTGTAGGCCACTCTATTGGAATCAGTTTTAAACAACCCAGGCGCCAATTCAGCACCTTTACTGAAGAATCGATCTCACAACTCTGCCAAAACTCAAGCGTCTATTATCGACGTGTCATATTAGACAAAAATTGGTTTAAAGAAGCAGCCTTCCCTATGCTCTGCTTCAAAAAGGCTGCAGAGAGCCCAGTTGCCGTCCTTTATGACGATAAAAAAGGCGGCTATTTTCTCATTGATCCATCAAAACCTGGCAGGGAAAAGGTTACTGAAGAGTTAGCAGAAACGCTCCAACCCGATGGCTATATTTTCTATGAAGAACTCCCCCACCATGCATTATCAAGCAAAGACATCTTGCGGTTTTGTCTTTCCAAACAGGGATGGAATATCTTTTTATTGCTGGCATTTGGTTGTTTAGGGGCCCTGATCAGCTTGATTCCTTCATTTTTAAATCGCACTCTGATCGACCGCGTATTGATTGGTGGTGAACGCAATCTTTTGGGACAAGTAATCCTCGGTCTTGTTGTCGTTGCCTTGACAAGTTCATTATTTCTTTTTGCACGCGCCTATACAGCTTTGAGATTTACACGCATCATCGATATGCGTTTGAGAACTGCCACCTGGGCGCGCGTTTTACAATTACCCGTCCGCTTTATTCGCACTTTTACAACGGGTGAATTTATTCAGCGTGTTTATGCCATCAGCAGCATCCATCAAACATTAAGCAATAACGCGATTCGCGTTGTCCTTTCAGGCCTATTTTCTGTTTTTTATCTCTTTGCCATGCTCTACTTTAGTCCGCGCCTAACGCTAATTGGCATGATTGTCATTGTGATCACGATTGCTCTTTTAGCGATCTGTGTCAGTCGAAAGATTAAATGGCAAAGACTCTATGCAGAAGAATCACAAACTCTGCAGGGATACGTTCTGCAATTGATAGAAGGGATTGAAAAATTGCGCGCAACTGGCGCAGAGAATCGTGCATTTGCCCTATGGAGTCAGCGCTATGCTCACCTACAAAGTGTTACCTATAGAAGCTGGCGCATTAGCTCCTTTGAAACACTTACTTCGAGTGTTTTTCCCATACTTGCCTCCCTTCTTCTATTTATTACAGCCGTTGACATTATTCAAAACCCCTCTTCGGGAGCTGATGTCCTCACACTTGGCTCTTTAATTGCATTTTTAGCTGCATTTACTCCTTTTTCCAGCGCTATTTTTAGTATGGCGAATACAATGATGCAGCTAGCCCCCATCGTGCCTCTGTGGGAGCGTGCTAGAGTCATTGTTCAAGCGCCAACAGAGGAGAGTGAAGCCAAAGCTCATCCCGGACAATTATCAGGCGCTGTTACTGTCGATAACGTCTCTTTTCGCTATGATGTTGAAGGCGCATGGGTGCTCAATGGTTTATCTCTCCACGCCAATCCAGGTGAATCAATTGCCATTGTAGGGTGGTCAGGATCAGGAAAAACGACATTAATTCGTCTGTTACTTGGATTTGAACATCCTGAAAAGGGAGCGGTCTTTTATGATGGCAAAAATCTCTCTTCCCTCTCTTTGAAAGACGTGCGCAAGCAAATTGGAACAGTATTACAAGATGGCGCTCTAGTTGCCGGTTCGGTATATGAAAACATTGTATGTGGCGGTAATTATTCCACTGCCGAAATTCAGCAAGCTTTGAAACTCTCCGGATTTGATAAAGACATAGATAACTTGCCGATGGGTTTGCATACCGTTGTTCAAACGGGTTCTACTGCATTTTGCGGAGGACAGTTACAGCGCCTTTTGATCGCTCGTGCGCTGATCGCCCAGCCTCATATTCTTATCCTCGATGAAGCAACCGCTTCCTTGGATAATATGGCGCAGAAAGCTGTCATGGAAAATCTTGCTTCTCTGCGCGTTACACGTATTATCGTGGCACATCGCATCAGCACAGTGCGCCAAGCTGATCGCATCTATGTCATGGAGAAGGGAAAAATCATCCAGTCGGGCACTTTTGAGGAATTATCTGCACAAGAAGGATTATTCAAAGAGATGCTTGGAAAACAATCAGTAGCCAGCACATAAGGATTGATATGTCGTCGACTCAAGAATACATCACCCTATTGCAAGAGATAAAAGAGCGTTTTGAAAAAATCGCCGATCGCCTCATGCTTCTTTTTGCGTCTCATGCCGCCGCAGAGCGCCTAGTTGATGAATTTAAAAAGACACTCAAGCAGTGGCCCACTGTTGCATTGGAAGGCAATGAGGCTCGCGTATGGAAACAACTCGACCAGATTGTAGCGGGTGCAGATTTACATGGTGGCCTTGCAGATCTTCTGCGCCATTTACTTAAGTCCAGTTCTTCTTCAGAAATTCCTGAAACGACCGCCAAAAAAATACGCGAAGAACTCAATTTAGCAGCTAGCCTCCTTGTGCACTTAGCCCAGGTAAGTCAAAATCTTTTAACAATTGCGCAAGAAAAACATCAGCCGTTATAAAATATTTCGTTGATTTTCGGCGCGTCATCATCATCTCATAGGCGCGGTCATAGTAATGTAACAGATCATTGACCGCAGCAGAATAATCTTGCCGCGCAATTGCTGCTGCAATGAGTTTTACTTTTTCTAAGCCTAGACGTTTTTTCAATTTATTAAGCGCTAACAAAAGGGATTCTTGCCCTAAAACACTATACTCAGCAACGATTCTCTCGATACGTTTGCGTTTTTCAGTCTCGATAAAAAAGAGCGGAGCTGCTTGCATCTGTAGGAAAAAGGGATGAGGAATACAGCATGTTCCAATCAAACGACTTTCATCTTCGACAAGAATAAGTTTTTGAGGATCAAATGCAGCTAATTGAACGGCCATGTGATTTTCAAAAGTTTCTTGAGTTGGCTGTAGATCTGTATGTCCAAATGCGCTGCCGCGATGTCGTGCCAATTTTTCTAAATCAAGCGTCTGCTTTTGAAAGGCGACTTGCTGGAGAAGTTCTGTCTTCCCAGATCCCGTGTAACCCCCAATTACACTAAGACTCCACGGTGCTTCAAAATGGCGCATGGCCCATTTTCTAAAAGATTTATAACCTCCTTTGATACAATGAGCCTCTAAACCCGCCTGACGAAGTAGCCAAACCATAGATTGACTGCGCATACCACCGCGGAAGCAATAGACAAATAGCGAACGTCCCTCTGCAATCTTCCGTGCTGTTTCAACGAACTGAGCAAGTTTGGGGCCCACATAACGCAGCCCTTCTAACACAGCAGCATCTTTCCCCACCTGTTTATATACGGTTCCCACATGGGCACGTTCTTCATCAGAAAACAGGGGCATTGATTGTGCAAAGGGCACGTGGCCAGAGGAAAACTCTTTTGGGGAACGCACATCAAGCATCACTAATGTACGTTTATCGCGTACTTCTTCAAAAAGTTCTTTGCTGAAAACCGCGTCTGGTATATTCATAAATGCATGTGTTTTCGCAGTAAAATTTTTATCTTTGTCGTTTTTTGCTGCATGGCAGCCTTTCATTTACACGCTAATGAGCGGATTCTCACGCTGCATGAAGCGCTACAATTGGCTATTAAAAATAACAAACAAATTCAAGAACTGCAATCTCTATATCAAAAAGCCAAGGAAGGTCGATTGGAAGCTGTATCCAAGTGGTGGCCTACCATTGAGGCGATGAGTCAAGCCTATAAAACACAGCGAACCCTAGTTCCTCTATCAACTTCTGATATGAGTTTTACCTCACTTGTCCAACTGACACAATCGATCATCTCCACAGAGCGCTACTATGGACTACAAATTTCTATACTCTTTCAAGAAAAACTTTGCTTACTCCTTCAAGCTGCTATCAATGATGTCATCTTTGCTGTACGTACTGCCTACTTACAAGTGATTCTTGATAAACGCCTCATGGACACTGCCAAAGAAAATGTGGATCTTCTCTCTCTGCTCGTTAAGCGCTCAGAGGATCTATATAAGATTGGCCGATCGATTCCTTACAATGTCAACCAAAGCCGAGTTGCTCTTGCAAACGCATCAACAGCTTATTTTCAGGGATTAAGACAGCTAAAAAATGACCGCGATATCTTGACACAATTACTAGGACTAGATCCCGCCTGCGTGACTGTCGAAACCGCGGAAGAAAAGATTCCCTTAAATAAACTCCCCCTCATTGCCTGCAAACTACACCTTTTTTATGGCGGAGAGAGCCAAGATTTGTCATCCGCCGACATCATTGCCAAGATGTCCGTCGCCAAAGCAAACTCCCTCTTTTCCTGTCAGGAACTTGTCGAATTTGAAAAACAAGCCGATATTTTTCGCCCCGATATACGTCTTGGCAAAAATCACATTCAAATCGCCTCACAGGAAGTCAACCTCCGCAAAGGCGAGTATTTTCCTGCTATAGATTTTGTCGCCAATTATGGTTCACTCGCCAACCCTTATGTTCCCAACCTCTCCAATAGTTTTTTTCATCAAGACTTTGAATGGGGCTTGGGTATTGAACTCAATTGGCTTTTATTTGATAGTTTTGGTAGGGAACATCGCATCAATGAAGCGAAAGCAGAGGTCTGTGCAACAAAATTTAATTTTGAACAAACACGACAACTTGCCCACGTCGATGTTCGCAATCAAATCTATTCCATTGAAGAAGCTCTCTCTAACTATGCGACTTCAAAAGCAAGCGTCGCTCTTGCAGATGAATTAGTCTTGCAAAGTGAACAGCAGCTAGAAATTGGATATATTACTATTTTTGATTATCAGATCGCTATTGACACGCTGATTCAATCAAAATATATTTATGAAAAAGCGCGGTTTAATTTGGCTCATTCCTATTTTGGATTGCGCCATGCAACTGGCATTGATTTGGAGTGCAAAGCAAAATGAGCCAACCAACACCCCCACCCACACCTCCTGCAACGCCTCCACCATCTGCAACCACGCCAGTCAAAAATCCCGCTAAAAAGCGCTCATTCCTACAATGGATTATCTATCTCATCTTACTCTTACTTTTAGCATGGGGTATCTGGAATTGGATGAATTATGCTAAAACGCACATTTCAACTAACGATGCCAATATCGATGCTTTCCATGTAGAAGTGAGCTCAGATCTGCTGCTGAGACTCATGCAAATGGAAGTTGATATTGGAGACTATGTAGAACAGGGACAACTTCTCTGTCAACTCGACACAAGAGTCCTCTTTCCCCAGCAACAGGCAGCGCTTGCAGAGTTAGAACAAGCAAACGCCCAACTCGATCTCGCCTACGTATTGCGTGCCCGCACTTATGATGATTATGAAAGGGGTGTGCGAGGATTTAATTTTAAAATCGTTTCGGTACAGGATTTTGACCACTTACAAAAGGCCTATGCTGCAGCCGAACAAGAGGTTAATGTCGCTCTAAAGCGCATTCAAGCCGCCAAAGAGCAATTAAACGTCATGAATGCTTATCTTGAAAAAGCGCGCATTTTTGCTCCCATGAATGGAACTATTGCTAGACGCTGGAGTATGGAGGGAGATGTCCTATCACCTGGGCAACCTATCTACTCTCTTTATGCGATGGAAAATCCCTGGGTCACCGCTTTTCTCCAAGAAGCTGATATCGCTCATGTTCAATTAGGTGATCGCGTAGACATCCACGTCGACGCCTTTCCCGATCGTAAATTTTTTGGTCACGTGCTTATTATTGGCCCTGCAGCTGCAGGACAGTTTTCTCTCGTACCGCCCAATAATGCAACAGGTAATTATACAAAAGTAGCACAACGTATCCCATTGAGAATTTCCATTGCTCCAGAAGATGCTGGCAAGCAGCCTCATTTACGCGCAGGTATGTCTTGTGAAATTACAATTCACACCGAGAGATGATGGCACAAAAAGCCCTTCTTAATTGGGATAACCCTTCTGTTGTCTCTGATACAAACACCCTCAAACCTTGGTTCATTCATGCCATCATCAGTATTGTGACTGTCTTGGCAATTATCTCATCAGTGGGCACTTCGATTATTAACTCCAGCATGGCTGGTGAACTATATCTCGGCCAGTCGGTAATCATCTGGGTGAATACTAGCTTTTTAATGATGCTCGGTGTCTGTTTACCCGTATGTGGATGGCTCGCTGAAAAAATTGGCTTTAAACGTGTTTTCTGCCTTGGAGTGATTATCTTTAGCGTTTCTTCCGCAGGAATTGCTCTGTCTCAAAATGCCACAGAGCTCATCTTATTTCGCATTTTGGAAGGAACTGGCTCCGCTCTTGTCTTTCCCGTGAGCTTAGCGATCCTAGCTCACACTTTTGCTCCCAAACAAGTTCCTATGGCAATCTCTTTGTATGTCACCATTGGATTTGGCTTAGGGATTGTTTTAGGGTTTATATTAGCTGGGTGGATTGGTCAATATTCCAGCTGGCAAATGCTTTTTTGGATTAACCCCATACTCGGTGTGCCATGTCTCATCGGAGCCATCGCACTCTTTAAAGAGACGCCACCTAAAGTCAATCAACCTCCTTTCGATATTCCCGGATTCATTTTCTTTAGTGGCTTTCTCGTTGCGGCCCTCGTTTTAATCAATAGCGTCAAAGCACCCTGGAATACAAAAGGGTGGTATTCGAATTTTATTTACATTTGCTATGGAATAGGCGGCATCTCCTTGATTTGTTTTTTTGTACGCCAATACTTTACCCCTGCTCCGCTCCTTAACCTTTCCCTTTTCAAAGTGCGCCCTTTTACTGTTGGCTGTACCATCTTAGCAATCGCTGCAGGGCTTATGTTTGGAACGCTCAACATTAACCCGCTTATCCTAGAAAATGTACTACAATATGACAAAATCACTTCAGGCATCTTAATGTCAAGTTGTGGAGTAGGATTAGCTGTCATGGGCCTTTTAGCTAGTTTAATGACGCGCTTTATCAATGTCCGCTACCTCACTATCATCGGACTTAGCGTTATTATACTCAGTTGTTATCTCTCGCAATGGATCACCATTCAAACTGAAAATTATTTGCATGTCCTTCTTATGTTATTGCGCTTCTGTGGCGTAGGGCTTGCCCTTGGTCCCGTCACGTCGCTTGCTCTCATGGAGCTTACAAAGGAAGATGCAGGTCAAGGTGCTGTAACTGCAACATTTTTTCGTCAAATGGGTGCCGCTTTTGGCAGCTCAATTCTCACCATTATTATCAATTCGCAATTTGCTTTTCACAACTTGACATATGGCAGTCAAATGGATATCTCTTCGCCAGCCTATGAATATCACTTGCGCCAACTCACTAATCATATTTACCATTACACCTCTCACTCTCTACAAGAGGCTGAGTCACTAGCGAAGGGACAAATTGTAAACTATATCGAAGGACAAGCTTATATCAGCGCGATCAATGATGCCTACATGATCGCAGGAGTTGCTCTATCGTGCGCAGCTCTTGGATTAATATTGGTCATGATTGATAATTATCGCCTTAAGAAAAAACGTGAGAAACAAGCTCATGCAGCTATATCTAGGACTTGATCCTACACGACTCGCTCCACATGCGCATCACTACCCAATCATTGAAATTCATCCCCTACCCCATGCACTTGATCCCCTTATCGCATTCTGGCATACAGCTTCTCATATCATTTTTTCGAGCCGAACAGCTGTAAAAATTTTTTATCAGGAATCCCTTTCTCTAAGACTTCCCATTGATCATTTTCAAATACTGAGTATAGGGCAGGCAACTACTGAACTAGCTACCGAATTGGGCTTCCGAGTCACTGCCACAGCACCGATTGCGCAGGCTGAGGGATTTCTTACCATCCTTCCTCCTAAAAACACCCTTCTCTTTTATCCCCACGCCAAGGGGGCTCGCGACGTGCTAAAAACAATGCTCCTAGAAGGACAGTATGCCTTTAAGGAAGCTATTTTGTATGAAACGCGGCCTAAAAACACACTAGAACCTATTGACCTCAAACTTTTTACGACACTCATCTTTTCAAGTCCCTCCTGCGTTCAAGCCTTTCTCCACCATTTTGGCACATTCCCCCCTAACACCACCCTCTTAGCAATTGGTGAAATCACACTTCACGCATTGAAAACCGCTCTTAGCCAGTTGAAACTGGACTTTAGACATGCGTCAATGTGTGGGGTGTAATTCAAAGTGTTAGTTAACTATTTAGAGCTAAAATGGAAGCTTTTCTTAAGGATTCACCAGACAACCTTCTGCCAAAAAATCCTTATTTTCCCCCTCTGTGCGCTCTGTGGGCTCTGTGGTAAATATTTTTATTTAAAACTTATGTTAATTATTTTGAACCACAGAGCCCACAGAGCGCACAGAGGGTACATAAACTGTTATACATTATTCTGAATGAGAATTAATAGGGACTGGAGTGGGTATTAAAAGAATAGACTTCTTTCGAAATTATCTTTGATGGAAAAATTTACGGTTTTTACGCAGTTTGATCGCTAAATTTTGAGAGCATATGTGGACATATGGTCGATAAATTTAGGGATCAAGATGATAAAAAACGTAATTTTAATAACAAAGATAATTTCGAAAGAAGTCTAATATGAGTCTCTAGTTTTTCATCCTTCCTAACACTTTGAATTACACCCCAATGTGCGTCAAAAGTAGAATTAATGTCGATCTCACTTTAAACTATTGACTGGACTTTAGACAAAATCTAATGTTTTTAAAGCGGTAGCTCCAGAGTAGATTTGAGGCGGGGTGTCATCGTGCATAGCTTCAGCTATTCGCGATGATGCACCGCCTTAAAGATGCTCTAGAGATATCCCTGTAAAAATATTAGATTTTGTCTAAAGTCCAGTCTTAAGTAGAGCTACGCTGTGAGTTAAAAAGATATGGGTGAAAAAACCGAACAGGCGACCCCGAAGAAGCTGCGCGATGCGCGGCGCAAGGGACAAGTCGCCAAATCAGAAGACTTTCCTTCAGCCATTACCTTTATTGCAGGAATTGGTCTAACACTTGGTACAGCAGATTATATCTATACCAAGATGGGCTCATACTTTGTTGCTGTCTTTCGTATGAGTGCATCAACAGACATTCAAACCAAAATCGGTGGGCTCATGTCCAACGCTTTGACTGTCATCATCGCTGCCTCTTTACCAATTGCAGGCATCGTTGCGGCACTGGGCATCCTAACACGCTTTCTTATCACAGGCCCTGTTTTCTCCACAGAAGTGTTCAAACCAAACTTCAAGAAATTTAATCCCGTCGAAAACATTAAACAAAAATTTAAATTTCAAACTGTTTTTGAACTTCTTAAGTCGACGCTCAAGCTACTAATCGCAGGGATATTAATTTATTATACGATGAAAGAAGGCGTCAAAGAGATCATTCAGGTTGCTTCACTGCCGCTTATGGGCTCTGTTTTGCTCTTTAAAGAGCTTCTTATTCGCGTTGTCATTCGCGTAGGAATTTTTTTCATCATTGTGGCACTTTTTGACTTGATCTACCAAAAATTGAACTTTGCAAAACAGATGAAAATGGAAAAGTTCGAAATTAAGCAGGAATATAAAGATACAGAAGGAAACCCTGAGATCAAAAGTAAACGCCGCTCGATTGCACAAGAAATTGCCTACCAAGATCCTACTTCAGCGGTTAGACGTTCAAAAGCACTCATCACTAACCCCACACACATTGCTATTGCCATTGGCTATGAACCAGAGCAGTATTCTGCCCCTTTTATTCTCGCCAAAGGGATGAACACATTGGCTGAAAGAATGATTCAAGAAGCACTTACTTTTAATATTCCGATCATGCGCGATGTCCCCCTAGCAAGAAAACTCTTTGAAACTGGGCAGGTGATGCAATATATCCCAGAAGACACTTATGAAGCTGTTGCAGAGATCTTGCGCACAATCTTGGCGGAAGCCCCTGGAGAATTTAATCCCGAAACAAGTTGAACTTATACCCATTTCACCTGAAGAATTGGTTTTAGACCGAGAGAAAGCCCCGGGCTCGAGCCATCAAAAAAGTCCCCATATTAGTAATATGAGGACTTTTTTGATGGCTCGATCGCGGGAGCTTTTTCTTCGGCCTAAAACCAATTCTTCAGGTGAAATGGGTATATGTTGAACCACTAAAAGAAAAAAATTGGCAGCGGAAAATGCTGCTTCTAGAGTAGATTATGAGTATGCACCCACAGGCAAGAAATTAAGAAATGAGCGGAATTTTCAATAAAATTGGCACCTCTCTAGGCAATGAAAAGGCGCTCACAGCTATTTCAAAATCAAGTGATTTGATACTAGCCGGCTGGATTGTGGCGATCATCACTATGATGATTATTCCTATTCCACCTGCCATCATCGACCTTGTTATTGCTTTTAACCTGACTGTGGCTATCGGCCTTCTGATGGTGGCTATTTACATCCCCAGTGCTTTGCAACTGTCGATGTTCCCATCACTATTATTGATCACTACACTGTTTCGCCTTGGCGTCAACATCTCTTCAACGCGCCAAATTCTATTGCACGCCTATGCAGGGCATATCATTCAGACCTTTGGTAATTTCGTCGTGGGTGGTAACTTCGTCATCGGTGGTATCATCTTCGTCATTATCGTCGTTGTACAATTCATCGTTGTGACTAAAGGTGCTGAGCGCGTTGCTGAAGTAGCTGCTCGCTTCCGCTTGGACGCGATGCCAGGTAAGCAGATGAGTATCGACGCAGATATGCGTGCAGGAGTGCTCGACGCAACACAAGCGCGTGAAAAGCGCGCGCTCATCCAGCGCGAAAGCGAAATGTATGGTGCGATGGATGGAGCGATGAAGTTCGTCAAAGGGGACGCGATTGCTGGAATGATCATTACCGTCGTCAACGTTATTGGCGGGCTGATCATCGGAACTGCTATGCATGGAATGTCCACGATACAAGCAGCACGCGTATATTCTCTTTTGTCAATTGGTGACGGACTCGTTTCTATTATCCCCTCTCTGCTCATCTCCGTTACAGCAGGTATCGTCACCACTCGCGTTTCAAGTGACCGCTCAGATAGCAACCTGGGTCGTGAAATCTCTACTCAGATTTTTAAACAACCACGTGCGATTCTTATCGCTGCAGGCGTACTCGTTTTAATTGGAATCATCCCGGGATTTCCTACCACCGTGTTTTTCCTGTTAGCTACGGTTTTGGGACTGGTGGGCTATAATTTGACGGTCAACCAAAAGCGCAAAGCTGCAAAATCGGGTGGACCAGAAGGCGGCATTGTAGCTACCGATGTAGAAGGTCATAGTGTGGTGACTCCAGGAAAAGAAGATTTTGCGCTCACACTTCCGGTCATCTTGGAGACAGGTAAAGGGATTTCAAAACTTGTTAATGAAAAATCAGGACAAGTCTTTATTGATGAAATGATCCCGCGCATGCGTTTGGCCCTGTACCAAGATATGGGCGTCCGCTATCCCGGCGTACACGTACGCACAGATGCTCCTCACTTGGAAGCTGATGAATATCTCATCCTTTTGAATGAAGTACCGATTATTCGTGGTAAAATTTTTCTCGGATATATTTTGTGCAATGAATCTCAAGAGAACTTATTGCGCTATAATATCCCTGCAAAGACCTACCGAAATAATTTAGGTCTTCCAAATGTCTGGGTAGAAGAGCGCTATACCGAGATTGTAAAAAAAGCGGGCATCAAAATGTGGTCCCCTTTAGAGGTGCTCATCCTTCACCTCTCCTACTTCTTTAAGCACTATTCCAATGAATTTGTTGGGATCCAGGAAGTGCGCGCCATGTTGGAATTTATGGAAAAATCTTTTCCTGATCTCGTTAAAGAAGTCACACGCCTCGTTCCTCTTCAAAAACTTACGGAGATTTTTAAGCGTCTTGTACAAGAAGAGGTCTCCATCAAAGATTTGCGCACTATTTTAGAATCACTCAGTGAATGGGCACAAACAGAAAAAGATACCGTTCTTCTCACTGAGTACATTCGCTCTTCACTAAAGCGTTATATCAGTTTCAAACACTCACAAGGTCAATCCACACTTTCTGTTTACCTACTCGATCCTGAAATCGAAGATATGGTCCGCGGAGCAATTAAGCAGACATCAGCTGGCTCTTACCTCGCCCTTGACCCTGATTCTGTGCAGTTAATTCTCCAAGCAATGCGCACAACGATTTCTCCAACAACAGCAAGAGGACAACCTCCCGTACTCCTGACAGCAATTGACGTGCGTCGTTTTGTTCGTAAACTTGTTGAAATGGAATTCCCCAATGTCGCGGTTGTCTCCTACCAAGAGATTATCCCTGAAATTCGCATTCAACCGCTGGGGCGTATTCAAATAAGCTAATAGAAGGTGCTTTGAAAGTCCATGTCAGATCATGTTAATCTTAACACAGCTGCCATCGAACGCAATCTTCAACAGCAAATGTCGCGCGAAAATGCCGCACAACAAGTTGCTAGTCAAGAAAGCCTAGACTCTTTGTGTGAAGAGATTATCAATCCTTGGGCTGCCAGTCAAGCCGACAAAGAACGTTTTCAAAAATCCCTACAAGAACGTAAGACACATTTCGCTAATGCCATACAAAAAGCCAAAGGAGAAATAGCAGAAGGGTCAACTCCCCTAGAACAAGCTGCAGCCCAGTTTGAGGCAGCGCATCCCGAACTCAATGCGCGTTCTTTAGTGAATGCTTTTCTCGCTTTAAGTGACAAAGATTCCGATGCACAACTTTTACAGCAACTACAGGAAGCTTTTCCTGATGTTACGCTCACGGATGATGCCCTTGAATTTTGCTTACAGCATGCAAAAAGCCCTCTTTTGGAAAAATTGCAAGCCGCAAAAAGCCGTTTAGAGAAACAATTTACCCGTCAAATTGCTGCTGGACGGAATGTGAGTCATGAAGCACAAACTTTTGCTCAGAAGGGAATCGGCTCACCAACCGCTTTAAGAGAACTTTATCGCGATATTACCGGTAATCCACGCGAAGCAACTCCCCTTTTTACAGAACTCTCACAAAAATACAACTTTGGGCAATTGAAAGCTGTCATTCAGTTTCTATTGCATGCTCTAGGGAGCGATCTGCGTTCAAAAGGCCCTTCTATACAACCCGCAGAATTAACACGTCTCTTTACAGAGGCACGTACTCTGCAAGCCATCTTTGGTGTATACCGCTTTTTTCAGTCGCGCATGTCTCTTTTGGGTAAAATGTTTGCCGCCCACAATCAACACGTCCCCTCTGCCATCACTTTTGAATCGATGGCGCGTGCATTTATGAAATTACTCGATGATCGCTTTCCCAATGCATCAAAAGCTAGACAAAGCGCCCTTCAAATGGGTTTAAGAGATGAACTCGAATGTTTAATCGCTGTCATTTCACAATGGAGAGATGCCGTACATAATGTTTCAGTCCGCTTATATCGTTCAATTGCTCACCGCGATGAGTTACTCAATTCAATTATTGCCTGTCTTGAGGAATTAGAAGATGAAGCTGACGAAGAAGAGGATACTCCCAAAAAAGACAACCCCAAAGATGGAGGATAGGCGATGATTGACCGCGTCTTACAAGACTTAGCTCTCTTCTTTCACACGACTCTTACCATCGACGCGAATAATACGTGCCTTTTAGAAGTAGGTGATCTAAAAGTACATATAGAGGCGAATAAAGAAAGCACTTTCGTTATTGTTGGAATTCTTTTAGATGTCTTTTTACCACCAGGAGCCTTTCGAGAGCAGGTAGCTACTCTGGCTTTAAAATGGAATTTTGCTTATGGAGAACATGAAGGGATCTTTGCCCTCGACTCTAGAAAAAATAGCTTAATTTTTTATGACCTCTTCCCTATTGACATGGAACCTGCAGCCCTGCATAAGGCCATCACATCAATGATCGGACAGGCTGCGCCTTGGAAAGAGGCTCTTGCAAGAGATCATCTGCCCGATATCTCTTTGGCAAAAGTCACAACTGCACCTTCAATTTTTGGGTTAAGATGACACACTCTTCTTTATTGCGTTCTCCCTCTGCAAATAATTGGCAACGCATCGGTATCAAGCATCATCATGGGATCAACATTCCTCTCTTTGCGCTTTATTCTGCAAAAAGTGCGGGCGTAGGAGAAATTCCCGATCTCCTACCTGTCATCGACTGGGTAAAATCAGTCGGAATGGATGTCATTCAGCTACTGCCTATTAATGATACAGGCGCCGACGCCAGCCCCTATAATGCACGCTCTGCATTTGCTCTTAACCCAATTTTTTTAGGAATCGCTTCATTAGAAAATATTCCAGAAGAACTTCTCCCTGCTTTAAAAGAGCTCCAGGGGATGACAGGCAAGCGCCCTATCCCTTACGAAGAGATCAGACCGAAGAAAATTGCTTTCATTAGAGATTACGTCACGGCACAGGCAGCCAATTTTCGCACGTCCGAGAGCTATCAAACGTTTTTACAGGAAAACACCTATTGGCTCAGTGGCTACGCACTTTTTTGCCTGCTCAAACGCCGATTTGATCAAAAACACCACTCTTTATGGCAACCCCCATTCTCTATACCGACGCCAAAAGTCATTGAAGAATGGTTAGCACAAGAGGCCGCAGAAGTTGAGATCATCTATATGATGCAATATCTCTTGTTTCAGCAGTTCACTGCAGTCAAAGCATACGCTGAAAAGCTAGGCGTCTTTATCATGGGAGACATCCCTATTTTAATCAGTCCAGACAGTGCCGATGTATGGCAGTGGCCAGGGTTCTTTCACGATTTATTAAGCGCTGGAGCGCCCCCAGACATGTATGCAAAAGATGGTCAGAGCTGGGGATTTCCTCTTTACCACTGGAAAGCCCTCGAGCAAGTCGATTTTATCTGGTGGCGGCAGCGCCTTAAAACAGCTGAGCGTCTTTTTCATCTCTTCCGCATCGACCACGCTGTCGGATTTTTTCGCATATGGGCAGTTTTGCAGGGGAAAATCGCCAAGGAGGGAGCCTTTGTCCCCCATGAAGAAACATTTTGGAAGGATCACGGGACACGTCTCTTAAAAATGCTTATCGATAGTTGTGCGATGCTTCCCATTGCTGAAGATCTCGGTGTAGTCCCCCCCTTCGTGCGCGATGTCCTTGTCGACTTAGGGATCTGTGGTACACGGGTAATACGCTGGGAACGTTTGTGGAAACAATGGCCTGCTCCCTTTATCCCCTATGATCAGTATCTTCCTGAAAGTCTAACAACTGTTTCTACCCACGATTCCTCACTTTTGCGCCAATGGTGGCAGGAGCAAAAAGACGAATCTCAAGCCTTCTGCGCATTTAAAAAATGGAATTGGCAAGAAAAACCGACGTTAGATCAAATCAAGACAATCCTTAAAGATTCACATCAAACGGCTAGTCTATTTCATGTCAATTTATGGCATGAGTACTTCGCTCTTTTCCCTGAATTGCGATATGATAGAGTGGAAGATGATCGCATCAATCAACCAGGCGTCATCTCTGATCACAACTGGTCTTTTAGGTTTAAGTGCCCCCTTGAGGAGATTTGCCAATTCGCCCCCTTGCAAAATTTAGTCAGAGAATTACTCTCCTAACGACACTATACCCATTTCACCTGAAGAATTGGATTTTAGACCGAGAGAAAGCCCCGGGCTCGAGCCAGCAAAAAAGTTCCCATATTGGTAATATGAGGACTTTTTTGCTGGCTCGATCGCGGGAGCTTTTTCTTCGGCCTAAAACCAATTCTTCAGGTGAAATGGGTATAAACTTCCTTCGAAACCATCTTTCGATGGAAAAATTCGCGATTTTTATATGGGGCTTCAAAAGAAGTGTGTTACTGATGACTCTTGGGATCACTCCACTTTTTACAGCTCCTTATACTCAGGATGCCTATCTTTACTCGCGCATTGATAATGCCGATCTTTCTGCCTTATTGGCATATGCGGCGCTCTATCCAGATACTAAGGAAGGTAAGTTAGCTTTACAGCAATCATGGACACTGCTGAATGGACAGGGCCCTCTGCCTAATGAATTAAGCGGTCTTTTTCGCATCAGTTCTACATTATTAGGCAGTCATTCACAGCCATTCAACCAGCAAGAGGTTCTATTAATCCAAAAAATCAGTCAAACACTTCCCCATAAAAAATTGAAAGGTCATTCCATTACCAATTGGCGCGATGCTTTACAATTAGCCCCCGAAGAAATTGACATTGCACGCACACTTTTTCTTCTGCAAGATCCAGAACGCGTAGATATCTATGAAGCCGAGTTGGATTGGATGGCCCTCCAATTGCTTGCACAACTAGCACCCGAAGGGGGCTTGAAGGCCTGCCCTGCGAAAAAAATCCGCTGCATGAATGAATTGATTTTTCAGCGTATGCACTTTCGCTTCCCTCCTCATGCCGCCTATTCGGCAAATATTGATTCTTACACATTCCTCGCTTCTGTTCTCGATCAACGTTTAGGGGTATGCTTAGGCGTGACAATTCTCTACACAAGCCTTGCTCAACGCCTCGATCTGGATTTAGAAATTGTCACACCCCCTGGACATATTTTCCCGCGCTGCATCACCAAAGAAGGGATCCTTAATATTGAAACAACTGCCCGAGGAGCAAATCCCCCCAGTGACGTCTATTTAGGCATAAATACAAAGAGCCTCCATACACGTAATCATAAGGAATTAATTGGCCTTGTCTATATCAACGCAGCCTCTGTTGCAGCGCAAAATCAGGACACAAAAATAGCCATTGATAATTACCGCATTGCAGAACATTTTCTACCCAAGGACCCCCTCCTTTCTGAATATCTCGCCTATCAACTCTATATTGACGGACAAATAGAAGAAGCTAGACCTCTTCTTGAATTTTGTCTTTCTCAAAATGATCCCCACAGTATCTATCCAGAAAGCATGGTGGACGATCTTTTTAATGGAGTTGTTGATGGCGCGGGCATCACCGCTGTCCTAAAACATGTCGATCAGACAGAAGCTTCCGTACGCGAGAAGCAGGCTGCTCTTGAAAAGGTCCTTGAACATTCTCCCCTGTTCCAAGAAGGCTTGATGCAACTAGCCGTCACATGGATTCAGCTTGAGCGGTCACAGGAAGCGATTATGGTTCTTCAAAAACTCTTACCCCTGGCTCCAAAAAACCCCACACTGCATTATTATCTTGCGATGCTCTATCTCGAGTGTTTTGATTACGGTCAAGCAAAAGTCCACGCACATACTCTAGAAACACTTTTAAAGGAAGCCAACCACACACCCGATGCACTTATTAAACTCAAACAAACCCTCCAAATGCATCCTTGAATGGGGGTGTAATTCAAAGTGTTAGGCAGGATGAAAAAACTAGGGACTCATATTCTTCTAATACCCACTCCGGTCTCCATTAATTCTCGTTCAAGATAAGGTGTAATAGCTTATGCACCCTCTGTGTGCTCTGTGGGCTCTGTGGGCTCTGTGGTTAAAAAAATTAACATACGTTTTAAATAAAAATATTCACTAAAGAGTCCACAAAGCACACAGAGGGGGGGGGAAATAAGGATTTTTTGGCAGAAGGTTGTCTGGTGAATCCTTAAGAAAAGCTTCCATTCTAGCTCTAAATAGTTAACTAAAACCTTGAATTACACCCTCGTTGTTTCAGAGGATAGCGGGTGATAAACGCCTTGAAGGTCATGGCCAATATGCCATATCCAAGAGGAGTTTATAAGTAGATGCCTCTGAAACAACGATCAAAAGTTGATTTAAAGCCGAACTCACATTTTTTTAGTAAAACGCAACTTATTCCCTCGGAAAATGTGGTGGTATTCCACGTTTTTCGTTGGAATAACGTGTTTGAGTACCACGTTTTTCGTTGGAATAACGTGTTTGAGTACCACGTTTTTCGTTGGAATAACGTGATATCTATATAGACACGAATTCGACTTTAAGTTGCAATCACCTCTATAGGTGTTTTAGCGCGGTGTGATCCGATAGATCTGAGTGGCTAAGGGGGCTAAAGCAATGATAGCTTTATTAGCCGTATAACGCACAGGACGCTTGATAAGGCCAGAACCGCCAAATTGACGAGCATCTGTATTAAAACACTCATACAGCATGGCGCGGATAGGTAATGCGTATTCTTGAAAACTTTGGGGAGTAAAGTTATGGACGCATAAGAGCGTATCTCCACTTTGTGTACGGCGCAGATAAGCAATGACACTATTGTGAGCGTCACTGAAATCTACCCACTCAAATCCAGTCCAAAAGAAATCATTATCCCAAAGAGCAGGTTGCTCTAAATAGAAATGATTGAGATCAGCTACGCAGCGATGCGCTTCTTTATGCCAGGAAACATTGAGTTGTGCCCAATCTAAAGCATTTTTTGAATCCCATTCATGCCCCTGAGCCCATTCAGAACCCATAAATAAAAGCTTTTTACCGGGATGGCAAAGCATATAGCTATAAAGCAAACGGAAATTAGCAAATTTTTGCCAGCAATCACCCGGCATTTTTTCTAATAAACTCCCCTTTCCATGCACCACTTCATCGTGAGAAAGTACAAGACAAAAGCGCTCTGTAAATGCATAGATTAGGCTAAATGTTAATTCATTTTGATGATACGCTCGGTGAATCGGATCCAATTTCATATACGCTAATGTATCGTTCATCCAACCCATATTCCATTTGAGGTCGAATCCAAGACCACCCTGATCTAATGCATGCGTAATACCACTGAAAGATGTCGATTCCTCCGCAATCATCAGCGCTGTAGGACACTCTTTATGGACAACAGAATTCAAATGCTTCATGAACTCAATCGCCTTAAGATTTTCCTTCGTCCCATATTCGTTAGGAATCCATTGTCCATTATCGCGACCATAATCGAGATAAAGCATCGAGGCAACCGCATCGACGCGCAATGCATCGATATGCATCTTTTTCAACCAAAATAGCGCACTCGCAATCAGAAAATTGCTGACCTCATTTCTTCCATAGTTAAAGATAGCGGTGTGCCAATGGGGATGGTATCCTTGTCTTTCATCCGCATGTTCATATAAACAAGTCCCATCAAAACGCGCCAAGCCCCACTGATCTTTTGGAAAATGAGCAGGCACCCAATCCAAAATAACACCGATATTATTTGCATGAAGTGTATTCACAAAATACTGGAAGTCCAACGGTGTTCCAAAACGACTAGTAGGTGCAAAAAAACCTGTCACTTGATAGCCCCAAGACTCATCAAGAGGGTGTTCGGCGATTGGCAGTAACTCAATATGTGTGAACCCCATATCTTGACAATACTCCACAAGCTGATCGGCAATCTGACGATAATTCATGAACGAATTATCAGGATTGCGACGCCAAGAGCCAAGGTGAATCTCATAGATTAACATGGGGCGGTCAGCAATGCGCCGATCTTTATGCCAATTGGCATCCGTCCAGGTAAAGTGATCTAAGTTAGCAATGATGGAAGCATTGTTGGGACGCAATTCTGCTGCAAGGGCAAAAGGGTCGGCCTTTAAGACGACATCCTTATTTGCAGATCGCACTTCAAATTTATACTTTTGACCCTCTTTTAACCCAGGAATGAAAATTTCCCAAATTCCTGATGCCCCTAGTAGGCGCATAGGATTGATTCTTCCATCCCAGAAATTAAAATCACCCACAAGAGATACGTTGCGTGCACTGGGTGCCCAAACAGAAAATCGCACTCCCTCAATCCCTTGATGTGTGCACAATCTGCCCCCCATTTTTTCATATAGCTCGTAATGCACGCCCTTTGAAAAAAGGTATTCATCAACTGGACCAAGTGTCGGCATCATAGCATAAGGATCGTGGTCTAAAAGACCATTGGAATGCCACACACGATAATCATGGGGCTGGGTATGCTCTGGGACAATAAGTTCAAAGATGCCCTTATGATGGTAGCGTACCATCTCTTGAAGTTTGCCAAATAATTCAATATGACATTGTTCGGCGCCAGGTCGCCACACGCGAATGACTTTTTCACTTCTCTTGGCAAGTGAGTGTAACCCTAGATAGGCGTGCGGTTGAAATGCAGGTAATATCATGCAAAATGGTCCAAATAATGACTCTCACCACTTGGAATCACCATCAAACCATCTAGCTTTTTGCAAACTCCCTTGTCTCTCACAGACTTTCTTAACCTCGCCTGTTGCATTTGCATGCAGCTGAATGAAAAACTAAATGAGTCTTCTGATTGATTAAAGAAATGAACGCGACGAATCTGCTTCTTACTCCACTCAAATTCTACTTTCACTTGATGTGACAACTCCATATGAATAATCCTACCACAGTGGCATTCGACAGGAAGAGCAGGCAGTAATGCAAGATGTGAGCCATCCCATCGCACAAAGCACTCCATAAGCACTTGAGAACTTTCCTGCAATACGAGAAGAGGTGATCCAGGTCCTACATCGCACTGCCATCCACGGTGATAGTGGTCTTGCAACTGAGGATGCATCAGTCCATCAAAAGCTGCAACAAAAAGTGCATGTATATGGCGAAAAAGCACTGTCCGTTCATGTGTTTTTTGCGCTTGAATTACCTGATCTAAAAGTTGCCTACCAATCCCTGTACATTTTCCAGCAAGAGCTGGGATCTGTAATCCCATTAAAATCCAAATAGGAAGAATTTGCAGAAGGTCCATGCGGCGCCCTACAAGACGCCAATCCAACTTTTGATGTGCCCCAAAAGAAATCCGCATCGGCGTGGATTTAATGGGTGTGATGACCTCGCCAAGAAGTAGGGGTACTTTTACTTTGCAAGGAACCTCTTTTCCATTAAGAATAAAAGCACCTTGCGCGCGTTGCAAGAATAATTCAAGTGAAGTAGGTGCAGAAGGGGTTAAATAATATTCAAAAAACGTCGCGCTCCCTTTTAAGCGTACGTGAATTCTCCCACTTTCTAAATCATTAATCATTTGAAAATCAAAGATCACTTCAGGCAGCGTTATCTGCCAACTTCCAAGTAATGATCCATCGCAAAGATTAATGACTGAAAATTGCCCTGGAAATAGAATTAAGGACATCCATGAAGAGGGAATAATTGTTGGCACTCCCGGTTCGATGGTATAGGGTCTTAAGCGCTGAGCAATCTTAATACCCTTCATACACCTTCCACCACGCGTCCTATCAAACCTTCTGGCGTGTTCGCAATCATCTCAACGAGTACCATTTGATTAGCTACTAAGGAAGGCTCTTCGATCCACACTCCTAAAAAATTACCCGTATGTCCAAAAATGCGTGATGCTCCTTCTTCACGATGCTCACAAAGAACATGCAGGCGGCGACCCACATATTTTTCTCTTAAAGAGTATGCCACCCTTTCTGCTTCTTGTAGGAGCCGCGTTTTACGCTCTTGCATCACTTCTTTTGATACTTTATTGGGATATTGCGCAGCGCGAGTACGCGGTCTTTCGCTGTAGGGAAACATGTGAATTTTTGCAAATTCTACTTCTTGAATAATCTCAAGGGTCTCCTTAAAGTCTTCTTCAGTTTCACCAGGGAAACCTACAATGACATCTGTCGTAAAGGCAAAATCGGGACACAATGCTTTTAATCTTTCCACTGTTTCTAGAAAAATTTGGCGCGTATATTTACGATTCATCCGCTTGAGAATAGCATTAGAACCAGATTGTAAAACGAGGTGCAAGCTAGGTGCGGTATTTTTCCCCTGTAAAATAGCAGAAGCTAATTCATCATCTACTTCATCCGGATCAATAGAAGAAAGGCGCAAGCGCTTGATCCCTTCGATTGCATCCACTGCACGCACCAGTTGTGCAAGGCGATAGGGAGCATCCTTTTCTCCTCCATCAAAATCCCCAATATTAATTCCAGTTAAGACAATCTCTTGGTAGCCATTAGCGACTAACTCTTGCACCTCTTTAACAATATCTGCGATAGTGCGTGAGCGTGAACGTCCCCTTACATAAGGAATAATACAATAGGTACAAAAGGAATTACATCCATCCTGCACCTTAACAAAGGCACGCGTATGCGCATCAAAAGTACGAATGGAGAACTCAGGCACCTCTTCATCTGGAAAGACTTGAGCTATGAGCTGCTCTTTCTCCAAATTGCCCACAACCTTCCAAATTTCGGGGTATTTATCGACAAGATCTTTATGTGCCTCTGTTGCACACCCCGTGACTACGATCCGTGAATCGGGATATTTCTTTTTTAACTGCCGTATACTCGACAAACTATCTTTATCAGCATTTGCAGTCACTGTACACGTATTGACAATGCATAGATCAGCTGCTGTGCCTTCCAAGACCTCAGTATACCCCATCTGCTCCAATTGATTGCGAAAAGCTTCAGATTCATACTGATTAGTTCTGCAACCAAGGGTGACTATCTTAAAATGTTTAGCCATGAGCGCCTAAAAAAGAAGCATGCCAAAACTGCGTAAATCCTGTGACGATCATTTGTGAAGAGATAAATATCAGCAACATACCTGAAAGTCTCTCAAGCGCTAATAGACCTTTTGTTCCTAGCAATTTTTTTAAAGTAGAAGAGAGTAAGAGAATAATCAGAGAGGGAATCCAAGAAAGGAGAATGATCCACCACAATTGCCATCCCGAAGAAGCTTGTGACCCCATGACCATGACAAGAGAAATAGAACCTGCGCCGGCACATACAGGAGTTGCAAGTGGCACAATAAACGGCTCTTGCTGATCTTCTTCTTTTTCACCCGACTGATTGCGAGGAAAAAGTAAAGTCAGTGCGATCAAGAAGAGAATAATCCCTCCTGCGATCCTCACAGTATGAAGATCAAGATGCAACAATCCTAAAATTTCATTACCAACAAACCCAAAGAGCAAGAGAATAATAAGGGCAAAAGTGACCTCACGCACGATAATCTTTCGCTGCCTTGATTCATCATAGCGCTTGAGCAGGCTGATAAAAATCGGCACGTTGCCGATGGGGTTGAGAGTGACAAAAAGAGTCACAATAGAGGAAATAACAAATTGATCCATAATTTTCTTCTAACTTAATGCAGGCAGTAGACTGGTAAGAAGTATTTTACCTTAGAAGAAGGCAAAAAGGGAATAAAAAACACCTGCCTTTTGCATACTAGCTGCTAAAGACAGGTGCCTGTCGCCATGATATTTATTTACTATAATGAACGCAGTTTCCTTTTCAGCTATATGGGCAATTTTTTCCCTAGCTAAAAAGCATCTGCTAAACTAAAAAAACTAGAAACGGAACTCCGCGCCAACTGCTGCAGCTTTTTCATCGCCGAAGCGAGCTTCTGCAGTCAGAGACATACGTCCAATATCTACTAATGATACACCGATGACATAACCAAAGTTGCGTCTAGAACGTAGTGAATTGTAATCTGCTGAGACACTAGCATCATGAATACTTGTCAAATCGCCAAATATCGACGCCGTCAAAGAAGACCACTTGATCGCCACATAAGGGACCATAAAGCCAATTTTATGGGAGATGCCCAACGCTACCTGCCATTCTCTTGGCTGATAACCATATCCTGCAGGCAGGAATATGTCGATTGCCTCATCAGAGCGCACTAAAGTTGCCTGATAGAGACTAGGTCTTCCAAAATTTGCATATTGCGCATCCAACCCTAAATAGGTCGTTCCACAATTAGGTCCCCAACCACATTCAAAGAGCACGGCTTTAATACCAACACCCCACGAAGTCGTGGTTTGACTATTCGCTGTTAACTGTTGCGTGACATCTGTTGAACCAACAGTGCCTTCACCGTAGCTCGTGAAATTGTGATTAGAGGCACCGACAAATCCGTAGATATCGATGCGATCAAACAAATTCAACGTCAACACACCAGCATTTGTCCACATCTGGAAAGGTCTAAAGGTGTTTCCGTTATTATCGCGTACATAACGATCGTACACGAAGTCGCCACGGTAACCGACTTTCAACGCCCAGCATGAACAATCATCGGCAAAAAACACTCCGTCTGTTAAAAGGGCGGGTGCTGCAGGGTTCAGAACTGCCAAGCCAAACACTGTTGAGCTTGCGACAAGTCCTGTGATCAAAGATAAAAACTTTTTCATGTTACCTCCAAAAAGGGTATGTCACTAACCCCCCATTTACAGTTGGATTAGAAACATCCTTTCCAGTATCCCGAAAACAGAATATTGGCGCAAACCATTTTCCCGTCTTCAGTCATACCGTGACTCCCTTTTAGGGTTGCTTTTTTTTTTGTTTTAAAAGCCATCCTAAATAGGTCATCTTGGTTTCTTTCACAATGAAGACTAGGTGTTCTTTTTGTCAAACAAAAATATATTATACTTATTTTTCAGAGGTGATATTTTCACGATCATGCAAGATAAATCTGCCTGAAAAGTTAATATAAAGGCTATATTGACGCACACAGCCTTTACAAGATTGATTGAAATATTTTTTTTTAATATCCGTACGCTAGCTTAAACTGTGCGTAATTTGTGCGATAGATTTGAAGCTGCCCATCTGGATCATACCCATCGTACCACTCGATCGAAATGCGCGCTTTTCTGATATTGCAGGACATCTTACCGATTTCCATACCGATAGCATAACTTTGGTTCGTATACCATCCGTTCATCTCACGATTTTGCAAGAAGACAGCGATAAAAGGTTTCCAAATCAAATCACGGCAATAATCGCGCCACCAAGTTGGCTTATATTCAAATCCGTAGTTGATATAGAGGGGCCATTGACGAAAGCTTGTGTCTGAAATAAGGAAATCTCCAATAGCTGCGTAAATCTTTAGATCGCATGTCCACTGATACACTGCATAGACGTCGACCGCTTCAATGGATGGGTTCGTACGTACGACATCGGGATGGTCTAGTAAATATTCATCACCCAAGTGACTAGAGATATGGTAAAGACGTGCGCGGAATGTCCACTGCTTATTCCTATAGGTCAGCGGCACACCTACGTAATAGTCGGCATTAACCAAGTCGTGTGAGAAAGTATCTAGATTAAATAATCCATAAACGTCACCCTCAATACCTATCTGCAAGGCATCTCTACAATTCCATACATTTGTCCACTGATAGATAGGAAAATCATCTCCAAATGAAACAGCTGCCAAAGTTTGGCCAATAATATCGCTTCCTGAGCGGTAGGCAGCATAAAAACACACCTGCCTAGGGTCAGCTAAAAGAGGCTGCCAGAGGGGAAACTGGGGCAACCATCCCGTACAACAATTCGCTTGTAGTGCAATCGGTGAAACGGCACATAAAAGGCCGAAGAATAGGGAGCAGCATTTTCTCATATAATTTATACTTCCTTGCGTGCAGTGAAGGAAGCTGTATACAATATTTAGATTTTTGCTGCAAAAGTATTTTTAAATAGAAAAAGGGCCTTGGCAAGTTATACCCATTCCATCTGAAGAATTGGATTTTAGGCCGAAGAAAAAGCTCTCGCGATCGAGGCAGAAAAAAAAGGCCTCATATTACTAATATGGGGGCTTTTTTTCTGCCTCGAGCTCGGAGGATTTTCTCGGCCTAAAATCCAATTCTCTAGGTGGAATGGGTATAGGCCCTCTTGAAATCACTCTACTGGAAATATTCTCTTACGCCAGCGGTTGTAGGCTTCATTCGTTTCTCGCCAGCTTTCCAGTTTGCGGGGCATACTTCCCCGTATTTTTCAAAATCGGAAAGAGCATCTAGAATACGTAAAGCCTCATCAACCGATCTTCCCAGCGGTAGATCATTGACTAACTGGTGACGCACTATGCGGTTGCGATCAATGAGAAACAACCCTCTTAAGGCTACACCAGAATCTTCCAATAATACGCCATAAGATCTAGCGATCTCTTTATTGAGATCCGCCAGCAACGGATACTGGACCCCTTGAATTCCGCCCTTCTCTTTAGGAGTTGCCAACCATGCAAGATGCGTATATGGGCTATCTACAGAACATCCAATCACTTGGGTTCCTCGCTCTTCAAAAGCATGTAAACGCTCTTGAAAGGCATGCAATTCTGTCGGACAGACAAACGTAAAATCTAAAGGATAAAAAAAGAGAAGAATGTTTTTATTTTCACAGTGATTCAGATCGAAGTTATCGATCACTTGCTCACCATGAACGGCCTGACAAGAAAAAGCGGGCGCCTTCCTTCCAACTAAAACAGCCATGGACACCACCTTCAAAAAAAAAGAAATGCACCGGAGAGGATTCGAACCACTAACCGCCCGGTTCGTAGCCGGGTACTCTATCCAATTGAGCTACCAGTGCATCGGGCCACTATTATAGCCAGCTGCCCTTTTTTTGCAAACACAAAAAAAAACATAAGTTCGACTTTAAAGTCGAACTTATGTTTTATACAAAATCCTTGTGGATCATTTGCATAATGGCACCCTTCAAGTCACTAAGCGCTACGCGGTGTTGCTTCATTGTATCTCTATGGCGCAGCGTGACTGTACCTTGTTCTAAAGTATCGTAATCCACTGTTAAACAAATCGGTGTGCCAATTTCGTCGTGGCGACGGTAGCGCTTACCAATTGCTCCTGCAACATCAAAATCTACCACCCAATCTTGTTGCAATTCTTCAAAAATGGTGTTTGCCTGGGCTACTAACTCCTCTTTCTTCATCAAAGGGAATACCGCAATTGTGTAAGGAGCAACGCGAGGATGCAAATGCAATACTGTACGCGTGTCACCACCCTCCAGCATCTCTTCTTCATAGGCATCACACAGAAGCGCTAAAATTGTACGATCAAGACCAAAAGTAGGCTCGATCACATGAGGAACAAATCTCTCTCCTGTTTTAGGATCAAGGTACTCTAATCTCTCACCCGAATGCTCTGCGTGACGTTTCAGATCAAAATCTGTGCGATATGCCAAGCCATATAATTCACTACAACCAAAAGGGAATTCGTAGTGTATATCCACGGTACGCTTAGAATAATGTGAAAGTTTCTCTTTAGGGTGTTCGTGTAGTTTGAGATGATTGGAGTCAAGACCAATGAACTGGCACCATTCCTGCATAGATTTTAGCCATTGTTCAAATAGCAGTTCCCACTGACTTTCATGAATAAAGTACTCAATTTCCATTTGTTCAAATTCAATTTGACGAAAGAGGAAATTGCCTGGTGTGATTTCATTGCGGAAAGCTTTACCAATTTGTGCAACACCAAAAGGCACGTGTACGCGCATCGTATCAACGATGTTTTTAAAATCTAAAAAGATGGCTTGTGCTGTTTCTGGACGCAGATAGATCAGATCTTGTGCTCCCGCTTCAGCAACCTTGCTCAATTGTGTAGCAAACATCAAGTTGAAGTGCCGCGCAGCCGTCCAATCGAATCCTTTGCATTTCGGGCAACGAATCTGTTTTTCTAAGATAAGCGCTGTCATCTCCTCACAAGACTTACCTTCTACATCCACTCCAATCGCCTCTTCAATGAGATGGTCGACGCGCAAACGCGCTTTACAAGCCTTACAATCAATTAGTGCATCACTAAAGCCATCGACATGACCAGAAGCCTTCCATGTTTTTGGATGTAAAAAAATAGGGCCATCGAGAGCAAGCATATCTTTGCGTTGATGAATAAAACGCTTCCACCACAATTCTTTGACGCGACGTTTCATCTCTGCGCCCAATGGACCATAGCTATAGGTGTTTGCAAAACCACCATAAATTTCAGAACCAGGGAAAATGAACCCACGACGCTTACAAAGCGCGACGACCGATTTTAGATCTGCTGCACTCATGATATCTCCATCCAATTTAAGGAGCGCAATAATACGAAAAAATTCGATAAAACGCAAATTTTGCTTGAAGATGGTAGATTAAAAAATTAATCTAAAAGTATATGAAGACTTTTTTACTTTGCCTCCTTGCTCCATTATTCTGTTTATCTGCACTACAAGCAGAAGAGCCCTCTTTGCGGTTGAGGGAACTGCCCGAATTTATTAAAGACCAACATACCAATGAATGGTTAGCCCCTCCTCTCGGCAAAAACCTCTCCCCTGCCCTTGCATGGACCCATCCTCCTCTCAACACAAAAAGCTTTACGCTGATCATGGAAAGTTCCGATGGCACAACATGCTACTGGGCCCTCGCTCGCCTTCCTTGTGGCATTAATGAATTGAAAGAGGGTATTTCAAAAAGTAATTTTTTGATCAACGGAGGGATGCAAGGTGCTAATAGCACAGGGTCTATCGGATATCAAGGTCCAAAAGCCGCTGAAGATAAGGTACAGCACATTAATCTGACGCTTTATGCATTAGATATCTTCCCCACTTTACACATTGGTTTTTCATGTAAAGAAATCAAAGAAATTATGGAAGGACATATCTTAGCTAGTGCAACACTTGAATTTATTGTAGATGGCTCTGGACGTATGAATCTTGAACCACTCCCCTTTCAGGAGGTTTATGATGAAGTTTCTTCAACTGAACATTTATAAGGGCCGCTGCCTCAAAGAGCTGATTGCCTACATCAATAAAGAACAATTTGATTTACTTCACTTGCAAGAAGTGACAAGCGGTGTGTTAAGCTTTGCAGATGACACTTTCGAGACATTAAAGCGCGCCACTGGGCTTCATGGGACTTTGGTCATGGATTCAAAAGTCGATCAACAAGCAAATAGTTATACCCATCCCACCTGAAGAATTGGATTTTAGGCCGAAGAAAAAGCTTCCGCGATCGCGCCAGAAAAAAAGTCTCCATATTACTAATATGAGGACTTTTTTTCTGACTCGAGCCCGGGGCTTTCTCTTTAGTCTAAAATCCAATTCTTCAGGTGGGATGGGTATACATAGGAAATGCCACTTTATACCGCCCCCAATGGGTCTACTTAGACCATCATTTCATGCGTTTTCAGCCAGCAGAAATCATTTCCTATCCGGACACCAAAGATCCTAGTTTACACACTAGATCTGCCATTTTCATTAAATTTAAAACACCCAAAGAGGTATTTTGGAGCATTAACACCCATCTTGCCTGGGGGCCCACTCCACTTGATGAACCTTATAAAGTTAAAGAAGCTACCCTTCTTTCTGAAAAAATCATCACTTTAGACGCCCCTTTTATCCTTTCTGGTGATTTCAATGTCACCAGAGAAACACAAACGGCTCATTTACTTGAGCAACATGGCTTTAGCCTAACGCGGCAGCACCAAATACCCAACACTCTCAACCCAACTATTCACCGCAGCAAGCATCTTTTTCCAAAGGGTCTAGCTGTCGACTACTTAATTGTTCATCCTTCATTACACTGCGGAGGGTTTACCTGTGTCACCGAGCCTTCTCTCTCCGACCATTTCGCACTACGCGCCAATTTTAACGATTTATAAAATCCCATAGTGTCTGCACGCTCTTTTCAACACGACGGATCATTTTTGGATCCTTGAGATGTCCCTGCTCATCAAAGGCCTCATACGCATTTGCTAGTGTCACGAGAGAGGGAAGAACTAAAATGCCATTGATTTGTAAAATATCGCGCAGATGATGCAGACCACGCACGCCCCCAAAAGGCGATGGAGAAGCGCTCATAAGAGAGGCTGTCTTGTTGCGGAAAGCGGCTACCTCCGTTTCACCTTGAACCGGACGAGAAACCCAATCGAGCAAATTTTTGAATGGACCTGCAACGGAGCTATTATACTCAGGTACGGCAAATAAAAAGGCGTCATGTTCGCTGAAAATGGTTTTTAATTTTATCACATTTTCTGGCAACCCCACTGCCTCAATGTCACCATTATAAACTGGAACTTGCAAATCTTCCATAGCCACATGCGTTATGGGCAATCCTTTAATCTTTGCATACTCAAGCGCGTTATTAAGTAATTTTTTGTTTACCGAATCACGCCGCATGCTGCCAGCAATTGCCAATATTTTTTTACCACTCATAATTACCTCCTTAATCGATTGTGGTGGAATTTTATCCCAGATTGAGCCGTTTTAAGTTCTATAGTCTCTTAAGCCATGCTTAAAATGTGATCTGTGAAAGATAGTCATGGTGCACACACCAAAGGTTGATTTAAAGTCGAACTCACCTCAACCCTTTCTTTCGTCCGATCGAGCGGCAGCACGCACAGCTGCAGGCTCATTCAACAGGCGAAAATCTCTTAACACTAACTGAATGCTCAATTTATTTTGAAACTTATTAATCACCGGGGTAAAGAGAATGCGTAGCCAAAGGTTGCGTTTCTTCAACTCCTCGACGCGATCTGCCATCCCAAAAGCAATTCCCTCCAATAAGCGATCGTTTTGTTCTAGATATAGCTTTAAATGCGATTTACCCACCTGCCTAGCAGGCCATACTTGACGCGCATCACAATAAAAAATGGGTGGTGCGTTATCGTTTCCATACGGCTCCAAGAGGGCCAGGGATTCCATGAAATCGAATGTTAATTCGCAAAAATCCACTTTCGCATCAATGTTGATCTTAGTTGTTAAATCTTCATCTTTTAATGAACGATTGGCGATTTCTAGAAAGCGCTGTTTAAATTCACTAATACGCGAGTTATGAATCGTTAAGCCAGCAGCAAAATCATGCCCGCCAAAATTAATTAACAACTGAGCGTGTTCTTTGAGGGCAGGCAAAAGAGGGAATTCGCGTATTGTACGCGCAGACCCCTTACCAAGCTGCTTATCTACTGCAATCATAATAGTTGGTCGATTGTACTGCTTTGCAATGCGCGCAGTAACAATTGGAATCACCCCTGAATGCCATTGATCGGAATGGATAATGATTGCTTTTTCCTTCAGGATCTCAGGATGATCGCGGATATAATCCTCAACACTCTCTGAAACCTGCTGTTCTATTTTTTGTCTCGCCGTGTTATAAAGATCCAACTCTTTTGCCAGTTGCTGAGCCTCATTTGAATCGCGAATAAGAAGCAATTCCACCCCTTTGCGAGGCTCCGCTACTCGTCCTAGGCTGTTAAGCCGAGGAGCGATTTTGGAAGCAATATCTCCTGCGCTCAACTCACTAAGCTCGAGGCCACACACTGACACAAGTCGAATTAACCCTACACGCGGCGTACGTCGCAATTGACGCAGCCCATACCGCACCAAAATACGATTCTCACTTTGCAGTGCGCCCATATCCGCAATTGTACCTAAAGCAACTAAGTCCAAATACCCCTGTAAATCAATCTTATAGTGATCGGGATCGACAGCAGAGAGGTGGTTGGTAATTGCATGCACTAGCTTAAAAGCGACTCCTACCCCTGTCAACTCGCGATTAGGATAGGGACTTCCTACAAGCTTCGGATTGAGTGTCGCAATACAGTGAGGAATAGCATTCGTAGGCTCATGATGATCCGTCACTATAACATCGACATGATTAGCAACAATTTCCTCAATTTCTTTTGCTGCAGTAATTCCACAATCAACAGTGATCATGAGACGGCATTGGTTGTGAATCGCATATTGCAAGGCATCTAATAAGACACTTTGCTTCAATGATGTTCGATTCGGTACATAGAAATGCACAGTAGCTCCTAACTGACGCAAAAAATCAGTTAATAATGCTGTGCCAGTCATGCCATCGACATCATTATCTCCATACACTAAAATCGCTTCTTGCCGTTGGAGTGCTTCTTCAATACGACAAACTGCACGATCCATCTCCGCAAATAATTGCGGGTCAAAAAGATCGGGCAAAGTTGCATATAGGAAATCATGGATCTCTTGATGATCCACAATTCCTCTAGAGATGAAAAATTGTCCTAAAATGGGCGATAAATGAAAATCGCCCATAATCTGCGACTGAAGCGCCGGGTTTTCTACGGGGTAAATCCACCGCGCCGAATCGGTTCTCGGCTTGTCTACACGCTTCATGCTTCACTACTTAATAACCCGTAATGACGGATTAGAGGATTTAGTTTCTTGTTTACTTTCTTCTTTATTGTGGAAGTAGAGCAGAAGCGGTGCTGCCACAAAAAGGGAGGAAAGTGTACCGACCACAACCCCTAAGGTCATAACCAAAGAGAAGTCGAATATTGAACGTCCACCAAGAACTAGAAGTGCAATCAGCACGACTAATGTAGTTCCTGAAGTCATCAATGTGCGGCTCAAAGTTGCATTTAAAGCATGGTTGATCAATGTCTTAAAGTTAGTGCTATGTTTTGCTCGCACATCTTCGCGAATGCGGTCGAAGATAATGATCGTATCATTAAGAGAGTATCCAATGATTGTCATTAAAGCAGCAATGACATTGAGATCGATCTGTACATCGACTCCAAAGAGACGAATGAGTGTAAAGATCGCCATCGCAATGACTAAGTCATAGACAATCCCTAAAAGAGCACTAATCGCATACTTAAATTCAAAGCGAATGGTGATATAAATTAAAATTGCCAACATCGCCAAGAATAATCCCAGCAATGCCTGATTGCGCATTGTTTCGGAAAACTGTCCACTTACAGCACTCCATTGTTGATCCAATTGCGCTAACTGGTGGCTCTTAATTGTTAATCCATTCTCTTGTAAAGCATGCACCACCCAACCGATGCGTGGATTATTCTCATAAGAATACGTCACATCATCAGCATCATTCTCAAGCGGCATATCCGCAAAAGGATGCCCTGCATCATTCATATTGTGGCTGAACTGCATGCGCAGGGTACTGCCCGCCCCTGTACTACGAATTTGGAAATCTCTATCAGAAGCTCCCGCTTTTACAAAGGCTTCGCGAGCGGCAGCAACGTAATTGCCCCCCTGCTTTTCCTCTAAGTCTACAGTTAGGGTATACCCACCTTGGAAGTCCATGCCGATAAGACTACTTCCTTCGCGCCAAACAGCCAATAGGCCCAAAACAACAATCACTAAGGAAACAACGACAGTGATACGCGTTTTATTCATAAAGGAGAAATTAGGCTTATCGATCCACTTGGCCATCGATAATTTCTTATGCTTTGGATTTTGTACCCAACCTGCAAAGAAGTATCTCGTCATGAAAAGAGAGGTGAACATGGATGTCACAATACCGACAATCAGCGTCACTGCGAATCCCTTTACTGGCCCTGAATCAAATTGCATTAAAATCAAAGCCGCAATGATGGTTGTCAGGTTAGAATCAACAATCGCAGTAAAGGCTTTTCTGTAGCCTGCTTGTACCGATGAAGGCAATTTATGCGTACGTGCAAATTCTTCTCGAATACGCTCGAATACAAGCACGTTGGCATCTACCGCCATACCGATTGTTAAAATGATCCCTGCAATACCTGGGAGTGTTAGAGCCGCATCAATGTTCTGCAATACTCCCCACATGATCAACAAGTTAAAGAGCACAGCAATCGAAGCAACAAACCCTGCAAATCGATAGTAAGCAATCATCACAACGATGACTAAGAGTGTTCCAACGAGTGCAGCAAGCATGCCATACATACGCTCTTGCTTACCAAGTTCAGGACTAATGTTTTCTTCAGAAAGAATTGTAGGAGTAAAACTCAAAGCTCCTGCCTTCAAATCCGCGGCTAATTCATTCACTTCACTTTGCGTAAAGTGCCCGGTAATCATGGCATGGTCACGCAATGGAGCATTGAGTGTTGGTGCATTGATGACATTGCCATTCAACACAACTGCCATACGCCAACCAGCACCACCTGAATAGTTTTCATTAACGGTGCCTACGATCTTCTCTTGAGCAAACTGCGAAGTCCACGCAAAGAATTGGTCGCGATAATTCACATTCTGACCATCTGCATTTTGACCACTTCCACGCACGCTAAAGGACAACATGTTTCCTTTTGCTTGGTCATAACCTACTTGAATGTTTTCAAGATTAGCCCCTTCTAGAGCGTAGTTATAAAATACGATCATCAAAGGATGACTCTGTCCATGCCACTCAGAAAAATCATCGCCACGCAGACGTGTGATCATCGACAAGGTGTCATCAAAAACTCCAGTTTGTGGATCAAGAGAAAGATTGGCCAAACGCAAACCCTGCTCTTTAAGAGTTGCAGCGGCATCACTTTGTGGAATTTCTTCTTGAAGAGGATTGTCAGATCCCCCCATATGTCTCCAAGCAATCTGATGAATGCTTAAGGCATCTGTGCGATTTGTCAGCAGAGCTTCATTCCATACTTGCTGCAAAAATTCATTCACTGATGGTGCGAGTGCTTTGTTTCCATTGCTAAATTTTTCATTTACAATATGGAAACTCATCGAGGCAGCTTGTACTAATTCCTTCGCAGAAAGTCCTTGAGAACCTGGGAAATCGAGTACAATGAATTGATCTTGCGTGCGAATGCCGACATCAGAGACACCCAATTTATTGACACGTTGATACAATTCATTAACAGCTTGTTGCAGATCTTCTGGATTGCTTAAAAGCTTGCCACTCTTGTCTTGTAATCCTAAATGAACACTCTTTCCACCCGAAAGATCTAACCCCCATTTGAGAACTTTACGCTCATCGCCATAGAAGTATTTTTTCCAGTTGAGAACTAGATTATTAAGATAAACATTCTTTGATGGAGGGGGCACATCCATACGGGCATTGAGATCTAGATTCACCTGTGCCGCTTGATATGTATCTCTCCACTTAATTAACTCACCGTGCATCGCATCTTCAATACGATTCCACGCTAAAATGCGCTGCTGAACGTCTGTAAACTCTAAAGTAGAAAAACGTCCAGTACCATGAACAGTAAACTGTTCGCGTGTTGCATCAATAAGAGCCGCATAGTAGTTCGGTAATTCAAAAATCACATCTTTGGCGTACGTTTTACCAAAGCCGTTTTCACTCGCACTATACCCAAAAAAACCTTGTTGTTCTAATAGACTTTTGAGTGACTTTAAATCTTTGAAAAACTCTTGAGCAACTGCAGTATCTTTTTGCCCCTGATATTGATCGATCAAAGACTGTAAGCCTCTTGCAACTACATAGATGGATTGATTGCGGAATTGTTCTGGCAGAGAGTCTCTCGATACACCAGGACTGATGATCCATAAACCAAGTGCGCGATCTTCTGCTGGCGCAGAAAGAACTTCTTGCTGCGTTAAAATCGGAAAATTCTTTGCAATGAGATCGCGATTTGTAGGATGCCACAGTCTTTCTAAACGTCCCTTAATTTGCTCTGTACGCTGTTTTGCCACCTGGGGAAGGTGCAACACCAACATGCTTTGGCTGCCTGTCAATTCATTGAAGCTAAAACCATAGTTTGCATTAACAGGAACGATCTTTTCTTTTGAAAGACTGGCAAGATTTGCCATTTCATCGATGATGAGCTGGTTTATCTGTTCTACTTGTCGCGCTTGTGACTCATCTTTTGTACTTTGTTCGCGTAACTGTTGCACATCTGCATGTAAAACAAATGTGACTGTATCATGTGCCCAATCGACTATCAGCTTGCTCACAAAAGGATCTTGTTGCTCAAAAGTGATTGTCTGAATTAACTCATGCTGATCACCCCATGTTTTTTGAAGCAATGCATGTGAAGAAGTGGCATTTAAAGGATCTTGACCCGAGGCAAAAACACTCTTTTGAGCGCGAACAATTGCCGCAGCCTGTTCTAAAGCAATTTTTTCTTTTTCGAGAATTTTGCGCTGCAAGATATTCTCTTCTGCTGCGGTTTTTTTAATCGCATCGATCGCCTTAGTGCGCTCTTGCGCCATCTCCGTAAGCAATTTTTCGAATTTTTCAATCGTTTGGCCTGTTACCCCTTGCCCCTGTGTAAAGGAAGCATAGTAGCGACGCGCTGGGCCATTCTTCTTACCGAAAAGCTTGTCGAATAAAACAATTTTTTGTGCCAACTGCACAACCATTTGATCTTGATCCGGATTAGCTCTCTTCTGCGACAAAGATTTCAATACCTGTGCTGGGTAACTTGTACCACCCAAGCCAATCAATACAGGTTCCAAACGATCAAAAACAATCTCTTGATATTCTTCAGTGATTTGATGGTCTTTCTGCTTTTGAACAAACGTAAAGTAATTGCCAGCCTGTTTTGCATCCAGGGTTGTTGTCAAACGACGCTCGATCCAAACCTCACTACCATTGGTATCGGGCAGCGCAACGAGTTCAACGCGTGCAGGAACAAAGGGAAATAAAGTTGCAGCACGTGGGACTACTGCAGAAAAAATACGCGCATCTTTTTGATTGTCAAAAGTCAAGTGCAACAAACTGCTATCTTCTTTAGAGACTTCTAACTGCTTGAGATTGAGCCCAAGATGCTTTACCAAAGCATGCACCCACTCTACTGACTGTTCTTGCACACCTTGAATGCGCTCTGAAACCTCTACAGCAACACCTGCAGCTCGTCTTTGATCAATGGGATCAGAAAGCGGTTTAGAGTAATAAAAAATTGTAGGCAATATGTTGTAAAGCGTCAATGCGAGCACAGCTATAATGAGAAAAAGCTGCCACTTCTTTTGTTTTTCCATGTGATCCTTACCAGTGTATCGTGACGAAAATTCAATTTTTCAATGCGCTATTCCACTGAAAAATCCATCCAAATAGCATCTACAGACCGATTCACGCTATAAATCGTCCTTATGAAACTAGGTCGCGTCTTTAATGTTGAGAACAAAAATAGCATCCTGGACGATTTTTCTCTATCCAAAGACGTGAGCCTTTTGCAAAACTATCCGTAATATGAACTGGTTGCCTAGCAGCGATCTAAGGAGAAAACCTCCTTACGCATGGCTATGGTCATTCATGCGTCGCTTTTTTTTGAATCCTGCAGCCCTCACTCAGGTCCTATTATGGATAGTTTTTCAAAAGGCTCACGTGAGTTCTATATATGAGAGCTTTTTTTATGACTCGAGCTCAGGGCTTTCTCTTCTGTCTACAACCAATTCTTCAAGTGGAATGGGTATATTAGACTTCTTTCGAAAGAAGTCTATTTTAAATCGATGCATCCATGTCCTTTATTTTGGGTTGCAAGCGATCTAGGTAGATAAAGACAACTGGCATCAGGAAAAGTGTGAGTAGCTGAGAAAAGAGCAACCCTCCAATGAGTACCAAACCTAAAGGTTTACGCGCTTCACCCCCAGCACCGAGCCCTACAGCTACGGGCAAAGCCCCCATGATTGCTGCCAGAGTGGTCATTAAGATCGGACGAAAACGAATCAAAGCTGCCTCAAAGATCGCATCATGGGCGCCTTTGCCATTTTTTTTCATCTCATTAGCATAGTCGATCATCATGATCCCATTCTTTTGTACAATCCCAATCAAAAGCACGAGACCTAATAACGCATACAAGGAAAGGATTTGATCAAAAGCTAGGAGAGTCAATAGTCCGCCAAGCACAGCAATGGGGAGTGCAGATAAAATGGTCAGCGGTAGAATAAAGCTCTCATATAGAATACCGAGAAGAATATAGATGAAGATAACCGCTATAATAATTAGGAAACGAAAGTCAGACATCGTCTCTTCAAACTGTTGCGCTACCCCCTGCAAATCTCCATTCACCGACTGTGGCAACACTTCATCAGCAATTCCTCTCAATGTGGAAATTGCATCACTTAAAGGAATTTGAGGGGCCAAGCTAAAGGAAAGTGTCACCGAAGGGAACTGATTAAAGTGATTTACACTTGAAACACCTACCCCCTCCTTCATCTGTAAAATATTACTGAGTGGCACTACATTGCCTGGCGCAGATGGATTTTGAATATATAAAGCATTGAGATTATCAGGCTGATTGCTATAACTGGGTGTAACTTCCAGCACGACATTGTATTCGTTGGCGGGAGTTTGCATCGTCGATACTTTTCCCCCACTCAATGCATAGCCCAAATTACCCTGCAGTGCTTGAGCGCTAATGCCATAGGAGGAAGCTGCATCTCTGTCGAGGGTTAATTCGATTTGCGGGGTCGTATTTTGTAGGTCATTGTTGACATTTATAAATCCAGGAACCATTTGCAGGCGTTGTGTCAATTTTGTGGCAGCATTATAGAGATCCTCTGGATTTAAACTTGACAAGACATACTGATAGTCCGCATTGCTCGTGGCCCCAACAGAAAGATTTAAAAATGGCAGTGCCTTGACATACGTAGCAATTCCGGGGATTTGCCAGAGGTCCACATTTAAATCCTGTAAAACATGCTGCACGGATGGCCTTTCATTAGCTGGTTTCAAACGCGCAAACAATAAACCACTATTATTGCTAAGACCAGCAAGTGTTACGTAATCCACAATGTGTTTATTATCTGTAAACTCCTTGTTGACCTCCTGCTGCAACTCTACGGAATGGCGTGTCGAAGAATTTTGCGCTGTCTGGGTATAGGCAATCAAAAATCCTAAATCGTCAGAGGCGGTTAAACTAGTTGGCAATTTTTGGAAAACAAAAACCGTTCCTATGAGGGCAGCCAAACCAATAATTAAAGTGAGTTTTGGCCAAACAAGCACCCATTCCAGTCCCTTGCGATATCCCTTGATCAAGGTGCGATTGATCTTTTCAGAAAAATGCACTTTGTTGTCTTCATCCGATTTTTTATGTGGAGGAAGAAAACGGCTACACAATAAAGGCGTTAATGTCAGTGAAATGACGCCCGAAGACATAATCGCCATCACCATAGTCACTGCAAACTCTCTAAATAACCTCCCCAACATGCCACTCAAGAATAGTAATGGAATAAATACCGCACACAGGGCAAGGGTCATTGTCATGACTGTGATACTAATTTGCGCTGAGCCATCTAATGCTGCCTTGTAAGGAGGTTTTCCCCCTTCAATATGGCGAACGATATTCTCCAGAACCACGATCGCATCATCGATGATGAATCCAATTGCCAATAAGAGGGCCATTAGAGAAAGGTTATCAAGTGTAAAACCGGCCAAATCCATCAACATAAAAGTTGAAATCATACTCATGGGAATGACGACAACGGGGATAATCGTATCTTTGAATTTTCCAAGATAAATAAAAATTACAGCAACGACCAAAATAAAGGCGACGAGCAAGGTGAACTCGACATCCTGAACAGAGGCAATAATGGAATCAGCACGATTGAAGATCGAATCAAAATAAATATTTGCAGGAATTTCCTTGCGCAAGTGAGGGAGTAATTGATCAATACCTTTAACAACTGCAATGGTATTCGCTTTTGGTTGTTTTTGAACCGCGATCACTGCTGTTGGCTGGTTAATACCTCGGCTAGCATTGACATAATTACAATAAAGGTAAGGCTGCTGCTGGCTATTAATCGCATACCCGACATCCCTAATTGAAAGAGGCGCTCCATTTTGTGTCGAGATGACAAGATTGTCATACCCTTCTGCGCGTAAGATTTGCCCATTGGGATTTTGTATCAGAAAATACCGCAAAACACCGTCATAGTCCCCTAATGGATAGTTGACATTCCCACCTGCAATTGTTGTTGCAATATTTGTTAAATCTAATCCCTTTGCAGCAAGGTTTTGAGGATCAATACGCACTCTTACAGCGTAAGGAGAGCCATAAGTAACAATTTGAGCAACCCCAGGAACCATTGACAATCGTTTTCCTACATAACTATCGGCATACTCATAGAGTTTATCAGGTTCCATAGTGGGAGAACTGACCACCATATATTGAATAGGCGCGGCTGAAGGGTTCACCTTTTCATAAGTCGGATTACTTGGCATCTGAGGCAAGAGAGGCAATGTAGCTGAAATTGCCGCATTAACATCCTGTGCTGCTGCATCAATATTCACAGAAAGATCAAACTGCAAGACGATTGTCGATGCCCCTTGTGTACTGGAAGACGTCATGACACGGATGCCATTAATAGCCATGAAGGCGCGCTCTAAAGGAGTCGCCACTGTGTCCGCCATCGTTTTAGGGCTACCACCTGGCAAATAAGCAGACACTTCTAAAGTAGGGTATTCGACATCCGGCAAATCACTAACAGGCAGTCGATAGTAGGCTAAAAGACCTACACAAAGAATCGCTATCATCACCAATGTGGTCATCACAGGACGACGGATGAAAGGTTCTGAAAGATTCATGAATGATCTCTCCCTTCAAGATGTGCAATTTTACGAAGGATACGCCTCGATGGGTGCATTGAAGGGCTCTTCAATTCATGCTCATCCTTTGTAAGGTCATGTGTAATATTGACAGGTGCATCAGGATAAAGATTTAACTGCCCCACAGTAACTACCTCTGTGTTTGCTTCAAGACCACTTTTAATCTCTGTCCATTCATCTGTTGCCACTCCAGTCACTACTTCTTGCATTTTTACTGTATGGTCTTTTGTCACTACATAAACGAATTTGCCCTTAGCCCCCACCTGGATAGCCAATGTAGGCACGACGACAGCATCTTTATTCACATACATCTGTAGTTCACCGCGCACAAATTGCCCTGGCCAACCATCTAAATTCTCGTTTTTAAAGCGGGCTTTGATATTGATGGTTCCAGTTTGTGCATTGACTACGTTGTCAATGGCTATTAATTCTCCTTCAAGATGTGGCTGTGTTGGGCTCGAAAAAGAAATCACAATCTTTAATGGCGCTTCCTTTTGACGATTTTTAACGGTGTCCAGCCAAATTTCTGGTAAATTTAAGATGGCATCAATTGGGCTAACTTGAGCGACTGTCGCAATAAATGGGTTGCTGTATGAAAGGTTAAAAACGTTACCCACTGTCACCTGCACTAAACCAAAGATACCATCGACAGGAGCACGTAATTCAGTAAACCCTAATTGCGCTTGTGCATAGACTAAAGCTCCCTTATCGGACAGCAACTGTCCTTCAGCAGCTAGGACAGCGGCCTGATACTGTGCCATTGTCAAAGGTGCCACAAAGTTTTGAGGCACAAGGGCCGCATAGCTTTTGAGCTGTTCTTTGGCATATTGTAAATTCGCCTCATCCTTCATAATATTTCCTTGAACTTGCTCCACAAGCCCTAAGAAGGGTGTCGGATCAATGCGAACTAACAAATCTCCCGTTTTAACCATTGCCCCATCTTTGGGAACAATTTCAACGACCTCTCCCGACACCTGAGGCACAAGCTGGACGAGATTGGGAGACTGCAAATGGCCAATGACGCGCAAGGTCACAGGCACATCGCGCGTATAACTCTTATCAACTTTCACGGGGAAACTAAAGGCTGCAGGCTGCGCCACATGCGCGCTTGCTTTATCTTGAGCCTTCTTCTTGCAGCCAGAGACTTGTAAAAGTAAAATACCTAGTGAGCAAACATAGACCAAATGTATGATATACTTCTTTTTAAGCATCTACAAGCCCTCCTCTTGCATAAGCCAAGTTAGCCAACGAAATAAAATATGTTGTTTCTGCCTGAATTAATGCACTGCGCGCATCACTTAACGTTGCTTGTGCTTGCAACAGATCGACAATATCGTTAATACCAGACCTATACCCAACCAATATTGCATCATATGCTTCTTCTGCATATTCTAAATATTCTCTACTATACTCAACACTTGCAACCGATCCACGCACAGTATAGTAATTTGTCAACAGCGTTAAGAAAACTGCATTCTCTTGCACTTGTAGTGCAGCAACTGCTTCTTCCCAATCGGCAATTGCTTGTAAATAACTGTTTAAGTCATTGAAGCCGTTAAAAATCGGTAAATTCATCACTAATTCAAAGTTAAAATCCGCTCCATCACTTCCCAAATGTTTAAAGTAGGTCGTTCCATACTGCCCATTAAAGTTTAAAGTGGGGTAAAAGGCGGAGTTTGCTTGTGCAATGAGAGCAGCTTGCGATTGGATGCGTGCGCGCAAGGCTTGTAGATCGGCGCGACAATATTTTGCCTCCTGTACTAAACGACAGGTATCAGCTTGCACCTCATGGATATTAGATAGATCTGGATAAACGACATCAAACTGTGTGTCGGGGCGCACACCTACAGCACTTGCTAATGTGGCTTGGGCTGTTTCAAGAGAGACCTCTTGGTTAACGAGATTCAATTTCGCATTATAATACTGCGCTTTAGCCTGTAATACATCCACAATTGTATCAATACCAGCACTAAACTGAGCTTCAGAGGCTGCAAGCGTCATTTCTGCATTCTCTAAATCAGCTTGGCGCGCCACCAATAATTCCTCAGCGGCGATGAGTTGATAATAAGCTTGAATCACATTGATCATCACTGTCTGGATTTGCCAGCTATAATTCCAATTTGCTGCCACTAAAGCTGCTTTTGCTGATTCAATTCCCGCATCACGACCACCAAAATCAAGCAATAAATAATTTACATACAGCGAAGCCGCATAGGTAGTATATCCATAAATTGACCCCAACAGCGTCAATTGAGCTGGATGCGCACGCGTTACCGTGAGAGTTCCATCGACTGTCGGATAAAGGCTGCTTTCAGCAATCCCTAAAGCGGCTACTGCTTGCTTGGCTTGAGCCCATATCTCTTTACTTGTAGGTTGATTACAAAGACCAATATCCACAAGTTGTGCTAGCGCAATACGCTGCCCGTCATAAATGTAAGGAGGGGGTTGACAAAGAGGAGCAGGAGGAGTGGCGCGTTCCTTATGGCAAGGCGACAGAGGCAAAAGGGCTGGCATGCGGGGCTTCCAACACCCTGTCAGCGTTGCCGCTAAAAGGGTACAAATGCATGTTAGTTCAAGCCACCGCCGATTCTTCACTCCGCTTCCTCACCGTCATCCACACGTTGTATACGAAAAGACAATTTCCAAAAAGAATTATTACACCACTAATCGCGCGCGCGACCCAAAATGGAAACATTTTTGCTAATGTGTCTAAGAATGAGAGAGCACCAAACTGCGCCTGCATGACAGGATATGAGTCGCCTTGTCCCCAGGAGTTCCACATTAATCCCTGCCAGTATCCTCCCAGCATCAATGAGAAAAACATTAAAAGAGCTCCCCAAAAATTGCAGTGAAAGTGCCACTTACTGAGGGATTCTGAATGCATAGGGCGTTTATACATGATCATCAAAGCCCCATAAATGCCACCAAAAGCAAAAAACGAGAAACTTCCAAAGAGAGCCAGATGCGCGTGGCCAATTATCCAGTCTGTTTTGGAGGTAATCGCATTCACTGAACGCAGCGATTGAAGTGGCCCTTGAATGCATGTAACAAGGTAGAATAGAGTGCCGGCAGCAAAAAACCGCAATGGTATACTCTTTAACCCTTCCTTCCAACGCACTTTTAAGGTGCCAAAGAAGTTTGTTACTACTGTCCAAACGGGGATAAAAAGCCAAATTGAAAAAATAATACTTGTTGTTTGTAACCACTGTGAAATAGGACCATGAATCATATGATGAGCTCCTACCCAGGCGTATACAAATGCCACCGACCAAAACCCAATCATAGAAAGTCGATGGCTATAAAGTGGAGTATCCGAAATTTTAGGGATAAAATAGTAGGCGATTGCCAGCCCCATGGGAGTAAAAATTAGACCCACAAGATTGTGCACATAAAAAAAGTTCACATTCACGCGTGCCACGCCACCAGGCACCCAATCCATGACTAAATTTCCTGCAATAAAAGTAATAGCTGTCCAAAAGAGCGTTCCTAAACCATACCAAAGAGCAACATAAATCTTTTTGTAGTGTCTGCGTACAACCGTCATGGTTAAATTAAGTGAAAAGAGTACCCAGATAAACGCAATCAACCCCTTAATGGGTAACCAGCCAAAAAGCCACATGGGCAATTCCGCGTATTCCCACCCCCAATTATATCCAAATGGCAGTGAGAAGACGCCTAAACATAAGACAATCCACCACAAAATATTGGTTACATAGGCGAGTTTTATGCTCCATAGAGGCACTCCAGCCAAACGCGGTACGATAAAATAGAAAAGGCCCATATTAGCTGATAAAAGCCATAACCAAGCGATTGCATTGACATGTACAGGCCTTAAACGGCCAAATTGCAATAAAGGTTCATTGATCACATTAGGAAAAAGAAATGTACTTATTGCGAGAAATAGCCCTATACCCATCCCTAAGATAAGAAAGAAAATAGAAGGAAAGAGCATCTGGCGAGAAGGGCGATCATCGAAAGTTGTCATATTCATCAAATGTTTGATACAATAAGAGAAAGCTACACTGCTTTGATTTAAGGTGTCTAGCAATTTTCTGGACTTTATACCCATTCCACTTGAAGAATTGGTTTTAGACAGAAGAGAAGGCCCTTCAAATCTAAAATTTCGTTGTGGGAAGAGATGCAATCGCTCGTTCAAAGTTTGACCGAGAGGAAAGTCTGGACTTTTTAGGGACAAGATACCAGTGAAAGACTGGGGACCATCAGAAGGTCACGGAAAGTGCAACAGAAAATACCCCTCCCAGATTTAATGGGTAAGGATGAAAATGCTTCTTTAATAAAAGAGGCCTGATTTTAGGCAACTAAAACAGCTGTAAACCCTATCTAAAGCAAGATCGGATGTTGTTCATATGCTGTGGTCCGCGGCGAACAACATATTTTTAGTATCGCTTGAGGGCAGTGGTGACACTGCTCCTTAGACAAATGATTGCACGCATTGTCTCTTTTATTAGCGACAATGCCGACAGAATCCGGCTTATTATCTTCCCACATTTTTTTTGTTGTAATCGGACTCACGTTTTTCAAGCAGAAGTAGAGCTTGCTTCCTCTCTACTCCCCCAGCATATCCGTGCAAACGCCCATCTGAACCAATCACCCTATGACAAGGAATAATGATAGACAAGGGATTGCATCCAACAGCATTGGCGACGGCTCGCACCGCATCCACTCTACCTATCTGCTGCGCAATCTCTTTATACGTAGTAACTGTTCCATAAGGGATCTTTTGCAATGCTTTCCAAGTATCCTGTTGCAAAGGAGTGCCACCTAATAAATGGTAGGGCATGTCAAAGCGCGTGCGGCATTTATGAAAGTATTCATTCAATGCTTGATGTAGCTCTAAAAATAAGGGATGCTCGTGATCATGAATCCATGTGGGTTGAATCGCAGGCAGAGCCTTCTGTGGCACAAAGTAAAGTCCACAAAGAGCGCCGTCCTGCGCTACCACCCGCATCTGTCCAAGAGGCGTATCAATATGCGTATATTCCATAAAAATTCCGAATAATCACGTTAATTCTACTCCATAAAGAGAGGATTTTGCTATGATTTTAAAGGCCCATTTCAGGGGCGTTAGCTCAGTTGGTAGAGCGCAACAATGGCATTGTTGAGGTCACCGGTTCGAATCCGGTACGCTCCACATTTCTTAAACGCATTCTTTCACAACACTTCGTCTCCTTAGTTGTTACTAACAGTGCAATTTCTTCCACAACCATCTGCTCCATCGATACTGCTGGTAAAACTTTTTGTATTCATCCTCTAAGTGCACTCTCAAGACAGAAGTTGTTTGTAAAAGCCCATGAACGTGATCCCCTCCTATGCAGCGAAAAGCCTGTGATTTATGCCACCTAAACCACCATTTGAGCAAAGGATCCTTCAATTTATCAATGTCATGAGGCTGCAGTATAGCGTCAAATGTGAGCAGGCTGCGCGGTAGGCGATAGTTTGCAAGCCGCCCTTCTTCATAAACACTCCCCTCTCCTGTCGCCTGAATGTCAGTATAATAAAAAATATAAGGGCTTAGATGGCGCTCTGTAATAGAAAGGCGCGCTCGATTGAACTGCACTACATGCAGGATCCAAATACATTCCCATCCGATGCTGCGATAGTCGGCAATACGAGAAATCGCCTCCTTAACGGAAAGAGGCGAGCATTGCACTTCAAAAACTACGCGCCATTCAGGAACAGCAACATCAGCAATGCGACCAATTTCAGGAAAACGCCTCTCTAAAATTGCTTCAGGGATGTGACTGAGTAAGTGATTTTGCACCTGTTGATGCTCTAGTGATTTTGTTAAATGGCTCAAGATCTCGCTCAATCAAATCCGGGAAAAATATTATTTGCAACCATTGCGAATGAGCGTTATACTCCTAACAGGAGTTTTTTCACCTGTAATTTGTACACACTCGTCTCTAATCCCTCAACTTTTGGGTGCAAGCAAAAATGGCACAAACAGAAACAACTGAGATTCTTGATGCTCAGATTGAGCAAAAAGTTGAAGAACTTTTAGCCATTTCAAAAGAGCAGGGGTATATTACCTATGAGGAGATCAACGATCTACTCCCCCTCACTTTTGATACTCCTGAAATTCTCGATGCTGTCCTCATCCAGCTCATTGGCATGGATGTCCAAATCCTCAATTTGGCAGATGTCGAAAAACAAAAAGAGCGCACAAAAGAGGCGAAAGAAGCCGAAACCTATCGCCGTGCAGAAGGTGCTGCCGACGACCCTGTACGCATGTATCTCAAGGAGATGGGGTCCGTTCCTCTACTCTCGCGTGAAGAAGAAGTCGAAATCTCCAAACGGATTGAGAAGGCACAAGTTCAGATTGAAAGCATCTTGATGCGCTTTCGCTATGCTGTAAGAGAAGCCACTTCCATTGGTCAATTTCTAGTTGCAGGGAAGGATCGTTTTGACAAGATCATTGCTGAAAAAGAACTGGACGATAAGCCGCTCTTTATCAAGATGCTACCTCGCCTATGTCAGCTGTTAAAAGATGAAGATCGCACCTTTGAATCGCTCTATCTGCTTGCGCAAAACCCAAATAACAAACCCGAAGAAGTCGAAAAGATTCAACAGGATCTTGAAAAATGCCGCATCCGTACTCAAGGGTATTTAAGACGGTTTCATTTCCGTCATAATATCATTGAAGACTTCGGTGAAGTCATCTCACGTGCTTATGAGCGATTTTTACATTTAGAGAAAGAGATTCAAGAGTTGATCCCTCGCGCTGAGAAAAATAAATTCGCAGCGGCCAAGCTCCATGCAGCAAAACGCAAACTCGCCAAGCGAGAGATTGCAGCTGGAAGAAGCTTAGAAGACTTTAAGAAAGATGTGCGCATGCTCCAGCGTTGGATTGATAAGAGCCAAGAAGCAAAACGCGAGATGGTTAAATCCAACCTGCGCCTCGTCATTTCCATTGCTAAAAAATATACCAATCGCGGTCTTTCCTTCCTTGACTTGATTCAAGAAGGTAACATGGGGTTAATGAAAGCAGTAGAAAAATTTGAATACCGTCGCGGCTATAAATTTTCTACTTACGCTACCTGGTGGATTCGTCAAGCGATTACACGAGCTATCGCCGATCAAGCTAGAACGATTCGCATCCCTGTGCATATGATTGAGACCATCAATAAAGTGCTACGCGGTGCAAAAAAATTAATGATGGAAACGGGACGTGAGCCGACACCCGAGGAATTGGCCGTTGAGTTAGGCCTGACGCCTGAACGCGTACGAGAAATTTATAAAATCGCGCAGCATCCTATCTCATTACAAGCAGAAGTAGGCGACGGCGGTGAGAGCCAATTTGGAGATTTTCTCGAAGATACCGGCGTAGAATCCCCTTCAGAAGCAACGGGGTATGCAATCTTAAAGGATAAAATGGGTGAGGTCCTCTCCACCCTCACTGACAGAGAGCGCACTGTTTTAATTCAGCGCTTTGGACTCCTTGACGGCAAACCCAAGACCCTTGAAGAGGTCGGCCTTGAATTTAACGTCACTCGTGAACGTATTAGACAAATTGAAGCGAAGGGCTTGCGCAAAATGCGACACCCGACACGTTCTAAGCAATTAAAGGCCTTTTTAGATTTAATGGAAGGCGAAAGTTAACAGCCCCTTATCTTTTCACAGATTTTAGTTTTACTTATAGGTAGATTGTCATGCAGGCAGCATTGAAGACCATATTAGCTATCCAAGAACTCGACATGAAAATGATTCGCTTAATGCGCGTCAAAAATGATCGCAAGCGTGAAAATGAGCAAATGCAGCACGCACAGAAGGAACTCTGCGAAAATACAGCGCGTCAAGAAGCCAATCTTTTGCAGATTAAAAAAAATATGCGCATCCTTGAGACACAAGTCAATGAGGTATCAGCGCGTATCGAACAACTCGAAAAAAAGCAAAACAGCTTGAAAAAAGTTGAAGAATTTGCGGCAATCGGTCAAGAAATCACTGCTGCAAATCGCGAAAAAGCACATCTTGAGCAACAGTTAAGTGATTTGACTGATCAGTCCATCTTTGAAGAAGAACAAGTAAAACAGAAAAAATCTTCGCTCGTTGAAGTGCAAGCACAACATGCTCAAACAGCAGAAGAAATCCATTCTAGTATTATTTCCATCAATGAAGAAGGGCAGGTCCTCCTGAATGAGCGTCAAGAATTGGCAAAAGAGGCTGATGCAGAACTACTTGCCATCTACGAACGCTTATTGCAGAATAAAAAAGATCGCGTTATCGTGCCAATTGAAAACCGCACTTGCAGTGGTTGTCATATTTTATTGACAGCGCAACATGAAAACTTGGTTCGTCGCGGCGAACGCCCTGTTTTCTGCGAACACTGTTCCCGCATGAACTACTGGCAAGATGCGGATAGCGATCTCACTGTTGCAGGACCTAAAAAACGCAAGCGTCGTTCTCCTTCTGCAGCGTGATCTTGTTCAACGTGAGTTAAGGATGGATTATGTTCAAGACTGCCTTGAGGGCGTTATTTAGCACATTATTTGGTGTCATTGGTTTAGGTATCGGTATTGTAGTCATCGTTTGGTTTATTGCCTGGATGAGTGCAAATGATCCTCGTGCTCACATTCTAGAGCGCTATGATTATGAAATTGTTGCTAACCCTGCAGGGCAGCGCATCCAATTAGATAGTGATTCGTCTGTTATTTTACAATTACCCATTCATGGTGTAATTGGAGTAGACGTGCGCAGCTGCCAAATCGAAGAAATTCTCCTCCAATCTCGTGAAGGTGAGTTTGAAAAAAATCGAGTCAAAGCAATTTTGCTCACCATCAATTCTCCAGGTGGCACTGTCTTTGATACCGATACAATTTACCGCGCCATTTTAGAATATAAAAAACAGTATAACACCCCTGTTTACGCCTATGTTGATGGGCTTTGTGCCTCGGGGGGAATGTATATCGCCTCCGCTGCAGATAAAATTTATGCCACAGACGTCAGCATCATTGGTTCTGTCGGTGTAATCGCCAATTACTTTAATGTACATCAATTATTTGAAAAATTGGGCGTTGATTCACTCACCCTAACTGCAGGGAAGGACAAAGATACCCTCAATCCTTTCAGACAGTGGAAGCCGGATGAAGATGCTCATATGAAAGAGATTTTTGGTCAGATGTATGACCGCTTTCTTCATATCGTTTCTTCAGCACGCCCCAAACTCACTGAAACTTTGCTGCGCGATACATATGGAGCCCGCATTTATTCAGCGGAACAGGCGAAAGAATATGGCTATATTGATGCGCTGACAGCAAATAAATCCTCTGTAATTACTGAATTAGCACGTGAAGCGCGTATTCCGGTTAATCACCCTTATCAAATCGTGCAATTTAAGAAGAGCAGTTTTTTGAGCAATTTTAACGAATGCCAGGAAGCAATTTTTAAAGGCAAGGTCATTCACACAGTTGAATTACCAGGTCAATTCCATATGGAACTTTTGAATAAACCTCTCTACCTCTATACAAATTAAATCGAGCACACAGTAGACTTCAGACTTCTTTTGAAAGCATCTTTGTTGTTAAAATTGCACTTTTTAGCATCAAAGACAATTTCGAAAGAAGTCTGGTAAGAAGATATTTCTTTTCGACAGAAAGTTCAACTGTTGCTTTCCCTCTGGAGTTTTTAGTGCCCCTCTACCTCTTTGATCTTTCTAGCATTCTCTTCCGCTCTTATTATGCTCTTCCCCCTATGAAAAATCATGCGGGTGAATCGACACACGCCTTATTCGGTTTTGTCCGCTTCATGCTCAAATTTCTTAAAGATTACTCCCCCTCTCACATGGCTGTGTTATGTGATGGACCCAATCATAAACAAAAGCGGACTGAGATCTTTACAGACTATAAAGCGACAAGGGAAAAAGCCCCGGAAGATTTAGGCCATCAAATTGAATGGGCAAAAGATTTTTGTACCATGATGGGAATCCCCTTTTTAAGTGTTCCCCATGCAGAAGCAGATGATCTGGCTGCAAGCGTTACCCGCTTTGCGTTAGAGCAAAAGTGGGATGTCGTACTATGCACGAGTGATAAAGACTGGTGGCAGCTTTTAGGGCCCCATGTCAAAGGACTCAAAGAAGGCAAATGGGTCACTGTCAAAGATGTTGAAGAGCAATTTGGTGTTAAAATCGATCAACTTGGTGATGCCTTAGCAATCATTGGAGATGCAAGTGATCATATCCCAGGTGTCACAGGTTTTGGCCCCAAAAAAACAGCGCGCTTTTTGCAAGATTATCCCTCTCTCGACGCCTTTTTTAAAGACCCCTCAAACACAAAATATGAAGCCATTTTTGCCGCTAAAGAGTTACTTCAGCGGAATCAACGCTTGATCCGCCTTGATGAAACCGTCAAAATCCCTCATGATCCTGCGTTCTACGAAAAGGCCTCCTCTGATGAGTCATCACTACAAGAATTCTATCAACGCATGGATTTCAAGGCACTTTATCACAAAACCCCCTCTCACTCCGACATTAAGCCTCTTCCCAACAGCTCTCATCCATTTTCTCCCCAAAAAACAACAACCTATTCTATTGCGCTCAATCATGTCGAAGGGATCATCGTCGCCGATCATGAGCATCAATGGCATCTCAAGTGGAAAGAAGTCAAAGATATTGAATGGGCACACACCCAAGCTATTGGACAAGATGTTAAAAAGATCATAGAAGCCTTTTTTGATCATGCTATCCCCTCTCTTCCCCTTTTCATCTTTGATCTTTCAATTGCTGAATACCTCCTTGACCCTGAGGGCATCAATAAAAAACGAATTTCCACCATTGAAGAGATCGCTCAACGAAAAAATGATTTGGAGACTGCTTTAAAGGAAGCGCATTTACTACTGTGGTTACAACAAGTTGAACTACCTTTAAGCCTTGTACTAGCTAAAATGCATCACAGGGGTATTTATCTCGATACTCAAGTCCTATTTGAGCAAAAAAAAATCCTACAAGAACAACTACACTCTCTACAAAATCGCATCTTTGCTGCTACAGGAGAGGCGATTAACCTCAATTCTCCGAAACAACTTGGCACGCTTCTTTTCGAAACTCTTAAACTTGCAGGTGGCAAGAAAACACGTACGGGACAGTACTCAACTGATAATGACACTTTAATAGAATTGCAGGGTAGCCATCCCGTTGTAGAACTTATCATTGAGTATCGCACATTAGAAAAACTACGTTCTACTTATGTGGATGCACTACTCGCTCTAGTTAATGAGGATGCTCCTCGCATTCATTGTTCTTTTGAGCAGTGTGTCACCGCCACAGGTCGTCTTTCCTGCCAAAACCCCAACCTTCAGAATATTCCTCCTTCCATTAGAAAAGCATTTCGACCTGAAAAAACAGGATGGCATTTTCTTGCTGCAGATTACTCTCAAATTGAATTGCGCCTGCTTGCTCACTATAGCCGTGATGAACAAATGTGTGAGGCGTTTTCAAAAGGATTAGATATCCACCGCTATACCGCTAGCTTGATTTTTGACGTCCCCCTTGAAAAAGTACAGGCGGAACAACGAGCCATTGCAAAAACAGTGAATTTCGGCATTCTCTATGGCCAAACCCCTTTTGGACTTTCTAAAGTCATCCGCATTTCTCCTGCGAAGGCAAAAGAATTTATCGATGCCTACTTCAAACGTTATCCTCAAGTAACAAATTATCTTGAAAAAGTGAAAGAAGAGGCGCGTAAAAGTGGAAAAATCTATACAGAAGCCGGTCGATGGCGTTTTGTTCCTGGGATCACCAGCCAAAATTCCCTGTTGCGTCAGGCAGCAGAAAGAATCGCTTTAAATACTCCCTTACAAGGTTTTGCTGCGGATTTAATTAAAATCGCCATGCTGCGCATTGATGAACAACTCCCCCACTTCCCTCACTGCACACTATTATTGCAAATTCATGATGAATTGCTCTTTGAAGGCCCTGAAAAGGAAATACAAAAACTGGCCCCCGTTGTAAAAAGAATAATGGAAGAGGTATGGCCTCCATTATCAGTACCTTTAGATGTTCACATTGCAATTGGAGAAAATTGGCAAGAGTGTTAGAATCGAAAAAGATAGCAGTTACTGGTAGCATCGGCTGTGGAAAATCGACTTTTTGTCGCTTTCTTGAGCAGCAAGGTGCTTACTACGTGAGTGCAGATGCGATTGTCCATCACATCCTTGACAGTGATCTAGCCGTTCAGCAGAGCATGATTGCTTTGCTTGGGAATGATATCGCCATAGAGAACCGCATCGACCGTAAAAAAGTTGCTCATAAGGTTTTTCGAAACTCTCACCTCCTCCAACAACTTGAGACTCTTCTCCATCCGAAAGTCAAAAAAGTCATTGAAGCAGCTTTTTTAGATGCGAAAAAAAAACACATTCCACTCTTTGTTGCTGAAGTGCCCCTGCTCTTTGAAATTGGAATGGAGCACGCCTTTGATGTGACTGTACTCGTAACCGCTCCTGAAGAAGAGTGTTTGAAACGCTATCAAGGTACTGAAGAAGATTTTCGTCTCCGTATGAAGCGGCATTGGCCGCAAGAAAAGAAAAGTCAGCTTGCCGATTGGATCATCGATAATCGCGCTGATATTAGTGAATTAAAAAAGCAATCTGAGACTTTCATAAGATCATTACACTAACCTTATGAAAGGACTCACCAACAAAAACTTAATTGGCACACCTACCCTCTTATGAATGATGAAGAGCTCAATGAGGAGCTAAATAACGCTCCTGACAAGATCATATCCTCTGGAAATATCATTAAAATTGCCGACCTACAGCGTATGAGCATCGAAGATCTACATGCCTATGCTCGTGCTGGAGGCGTCAAAAATCTTGGCTCTTTGACAAAGTCGCAAATTGTTTTCGAAATTGTCAAAGTAAAGTCTCATGAACGTGCTGGAGACCTTCTTTACGGCGAAGGCGTTCTTGAAGTTCTTCCCGATGGATTTGGGTTTTTAAGATCCCCCATGTATAACTACATGCCCTCCGTTGAGGACATCTACGTGTCCCCCGTACAAATTCGTCGTTTTGATTTGAAAAAGGGCGATACGATTGGCGGCACGATTCGCCCTCCAAAGGATAAAGAGAAATATTTTGCTCTTCTGAAAGTCGATAGTTTAAATGGCAAGGCACCTGAGCGCTTCAGAGAGCGTACACTCTTTGAAAATCTTACTCCCTTATACCCCAATGAGCGTTTGGTGATGGAAACACACCAAGACTGCTATGCAACACGCGTGCTTGATCTTGTAACCCCTATCGGTAAAGGACAACGCGGTCTTATCGTCGCTCCACCTCGCTCCGGTAAAACGATGATTTTGCAGAACATGGCCATCGCCATTGCAAAAAACAATCCTGAAGTTAGTCTCATTGTTCTTCTCATCGATGAGCGTCCTGAAGAAGTCACGGAAATGGTGCGTTTGGTGAAGGGGGAAGTGATCGCTTCTACTTTTGATGAGCCACCAGAACGCCACGTACAAGTGGCAGAAATGGTGATTGAAAAGGCGCGCCGTTTGGTAGAATGTGGCCAAGATGTCGTTATTCTTTTAGATTCTCTCACTCGTTTAGCGCGCGCTTACAACACAGTGCAGCCGCATTCTGGAAAAATTCTAAGTGGTGGTGTCGACGCTAACGCCCTCCACAAACCAAAAAGATTTTTTGGTGCCGCTCGTAATATCGAGCAAGGTGGTTCCCTAACTATTATCGCATCTGCTCTGATCGAAACTGGATCAAGAATGGATGAGGTAATCTTTGAAGAATTTAAGGGAACTGGTAATATGGAATTGGTACTTGATCGACGTTTGGCTGATCGCCGCGTTTATCCTGCTATCGATATGATCAAGAGTGGAACGCGTCGAGAAGAACAACTCTACCACCCCAGCGAATTGGAGAAGGTTCACCAACTTCGTCAGGCTACGTCAGAGCTCTCACCTATTGATGCAATGAACTTACTATTGGGCCGTTTGAAAAAAACGCGCAATAATATCGAGTTTCTTTTATCCATGAAGGATTAAAAACTGGACTTTAGGCGAAATCTAATATTTTTAAAGCGGTAGCTCCAGGGCGTATTTAAGGCGTGGTATCATCTGTGCATGGCTTTAGCTATCCGCAATGGCGCACCTCCTGAAAGATGCTTTAAAGCTATCCCTAATAAAACCGCTAGATTTTGTCTAAAGTCTAGTAACAACCCGCCCTTTTAAAATCTCTTTGAAGGGGCACCCAGAGCTAAGGCCGGATGCAAATTAGGTAACCTTCCGGCCTTCTTTATTTTCCAGTGACTTCTTATTGTTCAAAATTGGTATCCGCGCTAGTATTTTAGCGTGTTATTTACCCCTTCCTTTTGTGGACCATAAGAGCCAATCTTGCAAACGCGTATTCGTTTTTTTATTTTTACAGCTCTTTGTGGCACCTTCTTTAGCAGTATATTATATGCACAAACCACACCAGAGCAATGGCTTGAAGTGTGTGAAGAGCTCGAATGCTTAGAACGCACGCGTGCTGCCTGCCTTCCGCCCCCCACTCTTTATAATTACTATGGGCAAATTGGCTACTTTCAAATGCCAAGTGCGCGTTGTAAAGAAGAGGGCACGGGTGCAATTGGGTTCTCTCTTGTCGATCCTTATGACAATTATTATGCCAGTTTTCAACTCTTTCGTTTTTTAGAACTCTCAGGTATTTATCGCGTTTTTACGGGGATTGAAGATTTAAATTTGAGCAAATTTGGCTTTGGGGATTTTTCGGACAAGGGTGTGAATGCTAAATTTACTCTTTTACATGCCCAGGATACTGATTATCGCTTTCCCAGTATTGCTATAGGTGTTGATGACTTCCTAGGATCGTGCGGTTTTTATGCCTGGTATATTGTGGCTACGCAAGTCCTTCCCAAATACAATTTAGAACTTAGCTTGGGATATGGAATTGAAAGAATGCGCGGTCTCTTTGGTGGAATCGCCTTTTCTCCCTTTGCTCGTTCTAAAGACCCCGTCCATAAAGGACTGACATTAACAGCTGAATATGACTGTATCGATTATAGCGATCCCGACTCAGAACCACACCCCGATGGTAGAACTCAAAAGTCCAAAATTAATTGGGGTTTTCAATACCAGCTTGGTCCTTATCTACAACTAACGGCGAGTCGATTGAGGGGGGAGACCTGGGCAGGAGGTGCAACATTTAACTACAATATCGGAAAGACAACAGGTCTCTTTCCAAAATTTATGGATCCCCCTCTCTACTCTACACCGATTGACCATGATCCGATGGGAGAATATCGATCGTTGCGTGCCGTAGTTTGTCAGATGGGTTTTACCTTTGATGACCAGGGGTTTACCCTCTTAGAAGCTGCCTATTATCCTGCATGCGATGTCTTACGTTTGTATGTTTCAAATGATACTTATCTCAAAGAATGTGTCGTCCATGAACGCATCGTTGCCATCTTAACAGCTTTAATTCCTCAAAATCTTCATCGCATCGATATCGTTATCGTTGCTGAAAGTATTCCATGCCAGGAATATCATTTTCGTCATAGTGATCTAATACGTTATGCAAAAGGATTGATCAGCCCCTGTGAACTAGCCATTCTATCGCGCCTGCGCGAAGTGCCGGGATCAATCAACCACAAGTGTGTTCCCCTGTACAAAAACAATGATGTACTGATCGACTGGATCGCTCGTCCACGTTTGCGCACATTTTTTGGTAGCTCTACAGGGAAACTGAAATATGCCATCGATTTAATTGCGTGTTTTGAGGGATATTTTGGACCAAAAATCTATTACGAACTTGTTCCCGGCTATACTCCCCTTTCAAATACGCAATCACTCGGCAGCTTTGACATCCTCAATCCTTCTCAATTACTCAACGTCAATTCCGATCGGATTCTTTATTACCAAGCGCGCAATATACGCCTAGAGCAGGGTTTTGTTCAGCGCGCCTGGAATTTAGGCAAGGGATTCTATCAACGCTTTGGCCTTGGTTTTTTTGATATTGCCTATGCTGGCGTCGCTGCAGAATGGCTCTACTACCCTTTGCACTCCACATGGGCCGTCGGTCTGGAAGGCGCCCTCTTGCGTAAACGTAATTACTGTGGTTTTGGCTTCCAGGATAAAATTAGAAGATATAGCGGTTACGTTGCAGAATATGTCCCTTATGTTGCGCTCTTTCAAGGCTTCCTCAATGTCTGGTGGAACCCTGAGCACTTCCCAATCGCCGTAAAATGGAGCCTCGGGCAATTTTTAGCGCGCGATATTGGATTAAAAACAGAGGTATTTCGTATCTTTGAAAACGGTCTGCGCCTATCGTTATGGTATACTGTTACCAATGGGCATGATGTCATCAACGGATCTGTCTACTATGATAAAGGAATTTCTTTTTCCATCCCTCTCGATATCTTCCTTCCAAAATCCACACATACACGTCTTGGCTACGGGATGAGCGCATGGCTACGCGATGTCGGCTACTGTATTGAAGCGGGGCGTCCTCTCTATACAACACTTTCCGAAGAGCGCAACTAAAGAGTGTCATTCAAAGTGTTAGGAGGGGTGAGAAAAACTAGGGACTCGTATTCTTCTAATACCCACTCCGCTCCTCATTAATTCTCATGCAGCATAAAGCGCAACAGCTTATATGCCCTCTGTATGCTCTGTGAGCTCTGTGGTTAAAAAAATAATACAAGTTAAAATAAAAATATCTACCACAGAGCCCACAGAGCACACAGAGGGGGAAAATAAGGGTTTTTTGGCAGAAGGTTATCTGCTGAATCCTTAAGAAGGGCTCCCATTCTAGCTCTGAATAGTTAACTAACACTTTGAATTACACCCCCGACTAAACGTGCAGTTGATTTAAAATCGAACTCACGCTAAAAAAAGCAACTAGGGAAGGAGGAAAAAATGGCTATAGAAGAAGGTAAACAAAAAAAGTACCGAAGAAGCTTTTGAAAGGAAAAAAAGAGCTAAGCACGACACGCGGGGGGGAATCCAGCATATTCACCGGGCATGGACTCGGGCCAATCCAGGACCCATCGCCAGGTTTTCAAAACTTGCCTGGAATCTAATTCAAACCCACGCTGGAATATAGGAGACCATGATCCTGAAAGTGGTCGGCCTTCGGACGCTATGAAGGTATTTGTGCAATAATGCCTTTCTCTATGTGGTTATTTTCAGTGCTGTAAAAGATTTTCACATGAAATTAAGCACTCAAGCAAGCTATCTGCTAAAAAATCACTCGCTACGATTGACACAATTTGAGTATTTCCCTACAATTGCCCTCTCAAAAGATGAATTTGGATAACAACTTTAAATCGGCCTTTGGTGCGTGTAAACATGCATCAGTATTTTAAAGATCCTAAGTGCACGTTTTAAATATCAATCAGGAGATAAAAGATATGACATCGATAAAACCTTTAAGCAATCGTGTTTTGGTTAAACGCAGCGAAGCAAAAACGACAAAAGGCGGTATTTTACTCCCTGATGCCGCACAAGAAAAGCCAAAGGAAGGCTCTATTGTTGCAGTAGGTCCTGGCAAAATTGATGACCAAGGTCAACTACACGCCCTTACAGTAAAAGTTGGCGATAAAGTCCTTTTTGGTGCCTATGCAGGAACAGACGTAAAACTTAACGACGAAGAATATTTGATTATGTCTGAAGATGATATTCTGGGCATTTTGAACTAATTTTAAGGAATCAAAAAAGTTATGGCTACAAAGTTACTGCAATTTGACCAAGAGGCACTTAACTCATTAGTGCATGGAGTGCGCAAGCTCGCCAAAGCTGTGATCGTAACGCTCGGCCCAAAAGGGCGCAATGTGGTCATTAAGCGAGGGGCTGCGGCACCTCTTTCCACGAAAGACGGCGTCACTGTTGCCAAAGAGATCTCTCTCAAAGATAAATTCGAAAATATGGGCGCGCAACTCGTAAAAGAAGTTGCTTCCAAGACTGCCGATGTCGCTGGTGATGGCACAACCACAGCTATTGTTCTCGCCCAGGCTATTTTTACTGAGGGAGTCAAACATGTGGCAGCCGGTATTAACCCCATGAGCTTGAAGCGTGGTATTGATCGCGCTGTTGATGCGATGCTGACTGCTTTAACAGAAATTTCACAACCGGTCAAAAGCTCTCAGGAAATTTTACAAATCGCGACTATTTCCGCCAATAATGACCTCACGATTGGACGCATTATTGCCGATGCCATGGAAAAGGTAGGCAAAGATGGTGTGATCACTGTAGGAGAGGCAAAGGGACTAGAAACTGAATTAGATGTTGTTGAAGGTTTGCAATTTGATAAAGGCTACCTGTCTCCCTATTTTGTGACAAATCAAGAAAAAATGAGTGTTGAGCTCGACAATTGCCTTGTTCTTCTTTGCGATAAGAAAATCTCAAATGTTAAAGATCTCGTCCCTATTCTAGAAAAAGTCATGGAAAAGGGAGCTCGCCCATTTTTGATCATCGCAGATGATGTCGATGGCGAAGCACTTTCAACGCTCGTGTTGAATAAGTTACAAGGCGGACTGCCTTTGTGCTGTGTCAAAGCACCAGGCTTTGGCGATCAAAGAAAGGCCTTCTTACAAGACATCGCTATTCTTACAGGGGCCACTGTTATCTCTGATGAGGTAGGCCTACATTTAGAAGATGCTGATCTAGCTGCACTCGGCGGCGTTAAAAAAGTAAAAGTGACTAAAGAAACAACTACGCTTGTTGAAGGGGGCGGTCAGAAGAAGCATATTGAAGCGCGAGCGGCACAAATCCGTCAAGAGCTTGCTAATAGCACTTCTTCATTTGATCGCGAAAAACTAGAAAAACGTCTTGCAAATATTGCTGGAGGCGTGGCTGTCATCAATCTTGGAGCAGCTTCTGAAACAGAACTCAACGAGAAAAAAGCACGCGTAGAAGATGCATTACATGCAACACGCGCAGCGGTTGCTGGAGGCATTGTTCCTGGAGGCGGCGTCGCTCTTTTACGAGCAGCAAGAACATTGGATCACTTAAAGGGCTCTCAGGACGAACTCGTGGGAATTCAGCTCATTAAACAAGCTGCTTTCACGCCTGCTGCCGCCATTGCAGAAAACTGCGGTAAACGTGGCGCATTAATTGCTGAGAAAATCTTCGAACAAGAGGATGCATGGGGCTACAATGGGATGCACGATCGCTTTGAGGATCTTATTGAAGCAGGCGTCACCGATCCGGTTCTCGTGACAAAGAGTGCGCTAGCGCACGCAGCATCTATTGCAGGATTATTATTGACCACTGCAGCCATGATCACAGAAAAACCACAGCCAAAAAGTGCTTCACCAGCGCCTGACATGGGTGGCATGGGCGGTATGGGTGGTATGGGTGGCATGGGCGATATGATGATGTAACGAAATTAAAATCGTCACCTCATAAAAAAGGCCACTATCTACAGATGATCTGCTGATAGTGGCCTGTCGCTGCGCATTTCTATGCAGCTTTTTCAACTTTAAAAGAAATTACTTCTTTTTTCCGTGCTTTGTATCAGCACTTTTCTTATCTTTCAGTTTCTTTTCTTCTGCGATAGACTCTTTACGGTACACTTTCGCTAATTTTTCAAGCTTAATTGTGCCTGTACGTACGCGCTGAGCAGCCGCTTTATTGTGGTGTTCAGCTTTTTGTAAGTCGATCGTGAGGTGTTCTAACAACTCGCGAATTCCATGAATTGTTGACTTCAATGACATGTTTTTTTTCTCCTAAAAACTATAACGTAGCTCATAGAGCTTATAAGTATGGCGACAAAACTAGTGATAACGCCTTTGAAAATATTGTGCAACAATTTCTTCATTACTCTATAATCTTAAGCTATGTCATTTTCTGAATCTAATGCACAAGAAACGCGTTTTGCCACTATTGAAAAGCGCATTTTACAATTTTGGCGTGAAAAAAAATGCTTTGAAAAATCTTTAGAGCTGCGCCAGCACGCTCCTTTATTTTCATTTTACGATGGGCCCCCTTTTGCAACGGGATTGCCTCACTATGGACATCTTTTGGCCGGCACAATCAAAGATGTCATTCCGCGCTATAAAACAATGCAAGGCTATTATGTTCCTAGACGTTTTGGATGGGATTGTCACGGCGTCCCCATCGAATATGAAATTGAGAAGACATTAGGCATTTCAGGTCCTCAAGCAATCGAAGCTTTGGGTATTAAAAAATTCAATCAAGAATGCCGCAATATTGTTCTTCGATATACTGAAGAATGGAAAGAACGCGTTGCTCGCATGGGCCGCTGGGTTGATTTTAATAATCCCTATCACACCATGGATCTTAACTTCATGGAATCGGTATGGTGGGTATTTAAACAGTTATTTGACAAAGGGTTGGTCTATGAAGGGCATAAAGTCATGCCTTTTTCTACAGCACTAGGCACACCTCTCTCTAATTTTGAAGCAAGTAGCCACTACCAAGAAGTCCAGGACCCTGCAGTCACAGTAGCTTTCAAACTCATCGATGAAGATGCTGCTATTCTTGCATGGACCACTACTCCATGGACTTTACCCTCTAACCTAGCATTGATGGTATGCCCCACCTCAACATATGCAGAAGTTTCCCTAGAAGGCGTTAACTACATTGTAGCCTCACCACGCCTTCCTGTTGTTTTTAAAGATCTTCCTTACACGGTCATCAGGGAATTTTCTGGCGCAGAGCTCGTTGGAAAACGCTATCATCCCCTCTTTTCTTTCTTTGCCGATCAGCCGAACGCCTTTCAAGTCATCGAAGAACCTACCGTGTCGATGGAAGAAGGGACGGGCATTGTTCATTCTGCACCTGCTTTTGGTGAAGTTGACTTTTATGCCTGCTCACGAGCAAACATTGAACTTGTATGTCCTGTAGATAACTCAGGATGTTTCACAGAAAAAGTAGCTCCGTATGCTGGCCTGCACGTTAAAAAGGCGGATAATATCATTATCAAAGCCTTACAAGAAAAAGGCGCGCTTTTCAAACGAGAGACAATCCATCACCGCGTTCCTTTTTGCTGGCGCTCCGATACCCCACTGATTTATAAAGCAGTTACCACTTGGTTTGTGGCTGTGGAACAAATTAAAGAGCGCCTGCTCACTGCAAACGCACAGATACACTGGATCCCTGAACATATCAAGAGTGGCCGCTTCGGGAAATGGCTCGAGAATGCACGCGACTGGGCCATTAGCCGCAATCGCTATTGGGGAACCCCTATTCCTATTTGGCGCTCTAAAACAGGCCGCCTTCATGTCATCAGCTCAATTGCAGAATTAGAAGCCCTGACAGGTAAGCCAGTTACTGATTTGCATAGAGATAATATCGATGATCTTACTTTCCATCTCGATAGTGAAGAGATGCGTCGCATTCCAGAAGTTTTTGACTGTTGGTTTGAGTCGGGTTCTATGCCCTATGCACAAGTGCACTATCCCTTTGAAAATTCCCCGCTCAAAGGTTTTCCAGCAGACTTTATCGCAGAAGGCGCGGACCAAACGCGCGGATGGTTTTATACTTTGACAGTGCTCGCAGCAGCTTTATTTGATCAGCCTGCTTTTCAAAATGTTATCGTCAATGGCATCATTCTTGCCGAGGATGGCAATAAGATGTCAAAACGTCTTAAAAACTATCCCGAACCTGAGCTCGTCATTGAAAAATATGGTGCAGATGCTGTGCGTCTGTATCTTTTGAATAGCCCTGCTGTACGCGCTGACGACCTACGTTTTTCTGAAAAAGGGGTCGAGCAGCAGTTGCGTCAAGTATTGATTCCCTACTGGAATGCTTTAAGTTTTTTTGAAACATATGCACAAATTTATCAATGGAAGTATGCAGGAGCCATTAGTCCACAACATTTAATGGATCGATGGATCCTTGCCCAGATGCATCGCATGATCGAGCGCTTTACTACTGCGATCAATGATTATCGCTTGCAAGATGCTATTGAAGAACTACCTCTCTTTATTGATGGATTGACTAACTGGTATATCCGTCGTTGTCGCGATAGATTCTGGCAAGATGAGGCAACAATTGATCGCCATGAAGCATTTACTACGCTTTATACAGTACTCATTACCTTAGCACAGGTAGCAGCTCCCGTTGTTCCCTTCCTGACAGAAGAGATCTACCAGCGCCTCCGTAGGGAGCACGATCCACTTTCTGTTCACCTATGCGATTTTCCGCGTTGCGATCCATCTTTACGCGATACAGCACTTGAAGAGCAAATGGCACTTGTCAGGCAGGTAGTCAGCATGGGACATGCTTTAAGAAAAGAACATCAGCTAAAAGTCCGACAGCCGCTAAAAGCCCTCTATATTTCTTGTGCAGATGGCTCCTCTTTGGCGCATCTTGCCCTCCACAAAGCCTTGATAAGTGACGAGTTGAACCTCAAAGAGGTCCATTTCGAAACCAATGATCGTTTTGTAACCCTAACAGCGAAACCAAATTTCCGTCTCTTGGGTAAGAAAATAGGAGCGAAGATGGCTCTTGCACAAAAGCGTATTCAGTTGCTTACTGCTGATGAACTCTCTCGTTTTCACGATGAGAAACAATTAGCTCTTACTCTTGAAGATGGCACTGCCCTTGTATTGACTGAAGAAGATCTTCTCGTGCAACGCGATGTAGCACCTAATATTGTTGCTGTTCACGAACAGGGCATCACGACAGCTTTAGATACTGTCCTCACCGAGGAACTATTATTAGAAGGTGTTGCGAGAGAGTTAAAAAATAAAGTCAACCAGATGCGCCGACAGGAAAATCTTCAGGTCACGGACCGCATTCATTTGACGCTCGACACCTCTGAGTACGTGAAAAAAGCGGTTCATAATTTTGAAGAGACTTTAAAACATGATCTTCTCATCCATACACTTACCTTTGCGCCAGTTTCAAATGGCTCAACATGGGATTTAAACGGGCATCCTTGTCACATGAAAATCGTCCTCGTAGCTCAGTAGGATAGAGCGGTTGCCTCCTAAGCAACAGGTCGTGCGTTCAATTCGCGCCGAGGACAATAACCTTCCATAGAAGTCTATTCACAAAATGTATACCGTTCCCCTTATCAATCCTTTTTCTCTTACGCAAGTAGAATTTGTAGAAGCTCTCTTTGAGCGTCTTGGTAAGGGAAAGGAACATATTGCGCTTTATTATCGACAACTTATGCGCCATGGCAAGATTGATCCCTTGCATCCCTTATTTGTCCAGAATCCGCAACTTCTACATGCCATTGAAGCGCACACTACCATGACACAATTACAAGTCGTGGATGAAATTAAACAAACAGCGACTCATAAGGCACTCTTTCAACTGAATGATGGAGCGGTCATAGAATCAGTTGCTATTCCAATGTCCTTTGGCTTTTCTCTTTGCATTTCTTCTCAAGTAGGCTGTCGCATGGGATGCCGCTTTTGTCAGACAGCACGCATGGGACTTGTTCGTAACTTGACTACCGAAGAGATTGTGGCGCAATTTTGGCATATGAGACATCTCGTCTCTGCCTGTAAAACCCCTCATTCAGCTGATCTCTGTCCAAGAGATGAGGGATTGTATCAGCAAAGATCTGCCCGTCCAATTCGCAATATTGTTTTTATGGGAATGGGAGAGCCATTTGACAATTTAAATGCCGTATTACAAGCGATTCGTGTACTAACAGATACTTTTGGATGCGGCATTGGCATGAGTCGCATCACAATATCTACCAGCGGCCGTGTTGACGGCATCTATCGCCTAATTGATGAAGCGCATCCCGCAATCAACCTAGCTGTATCGATCAATGCGCCTAATGATACGATTAGGGGGCGCCTTATGCCAATTAACCGTAAATTCAATATGGCTGCTCTCAAAGAAGCAATGCTGGCCTATTGCGAACATCCAAGACGTTCAATTTTGGCGGAATACATCCTGATCGATGGCGTAACAGATCAATTAGAGCATGCAAAAGAGCTCTGTGACTATTTAAAAGGCATACGCGCTAAAATCAATCTTATCCCTTATAACCCTCAAAGATCATTTCCCTTTGGTACCTCCTCAAAGCAACAAGTTGATATGATCGCCAACTATCTAAAAAGTCAAGGCTTGCAAGTATTGGTGCGTCAAACAAAAGGTGATGCGATTATGGCCGCCTGTGGACAGCTTGGAGAGCGTTTTGAAAAGATCAAGGCCTATGTTCGTTAGTATGTGAGTTCGATGTAAAATCGGCCTTACGCAGCGTTAGTAAAAGGGAAAGAGCAACCGTGTTGTTACTCTCCCTGTAAAATTATTGGGCCATGCGGGCTTCATGGACTGCCATAATTTAATCCGTATTTGATCGCTGCATAAGGGAGCTGATGCATGCTGCGTTTCTGGCTCATTCTGGTTCAGCTCTTGAATCAGTGCTTTAAAGTCATGTGTCATGATTTTAAAGCGTAACATAGAGAGGGATTAAAACTTGAGAGCAAGTTTTAATCGGCCAATCACCAATGCAATATATTCCAAAAGAGCTAATAAATGGATCTTCAGCGAATCACTCGCCCTATGAAGCACTTCTATAATATGCTGAACGATTTCATTCGCTCTATCCATAAAAGTCTTATAAGTGACTTCAGGCAAATTAGCCAAAGGCACCACCGACTCCACTCTCTCTTCGTCACTCTCTAATGAAGGAGGGGGCTCTCTTGAGATCAGCGACGAAGGCAGGGACGGAGACGATTTTTCATCTTCTAGATCAAAAACTATCTCTCGTGGTGTTCGTGGAGTAAGCGCCTCTTCAAGTTCTTCAATAGTACCGCATGTTAAAACACTTGTCGCTTGTCCAAGTAAAAGGGGTAATGCATCCCGGCCAGAGAGTTGTAAAAGCAAAAGCCATGCTAATACTTCACTATCTACCACCCAAAATGCATGAGAGGCTGAAAGTTCACCTTCAGTAGATAGGCTGAAAGAGTGCGGTCCAAAATTCAATACACCTGAAGATATAGCACACGTACCATCTTTGGCAATAAGAGGCAGAGAACCTTCGCCATCAGCAATTCGATGGATCTCTTCAACATGCTCTAACCCCAAGGAAGCTAGCTGAGAGCAGGAGAGTTCTCTTGGATCCACAATAACGATTTTAGAATCACCTGAGTTTGCCTTATCTGGCACAACAAGCACAAGCGCACCATGAGGAAAATCCTCTTGCGATCTATGTGCAGCCTGAGTCATTAAGGTGGCAACGGCATTTAATTGCTCGCTAGGCGGCTTTTTCTGTAAATGAGGAAAATGCTTCTTTACCAAATCCTTTAAGTGCGGGTGCGCCATTGCATGAGTAAATTGTCGCGCTGCCTCAGAAGGTTTACGTGTAAAAGGATATCGGGCTCTTGGGTCATAATATACCCCTGCTTTCTGCATCTTTTGAAAGAGATGAGCCGTCGCAGCCTGTAAACGAGCGGCAGTCCGTTGCGAGCATAAAAGCGTTGTTTGTTGTCTCTTAGATCCCACTCTTCTTTCAAAGTGCATTTGAACAAAACCAGGAGGAGGAGGCGTGCCAGGTGATGCGTAGCCTGATGAAAAGTGTTGTGAGAAATCAGATGGTAGATTTCCTGATCGCGTGCTCTGTGTATACATTTTGCCCTCCAAAACGGCGCAACTCTTAACACAAGATTTACCAAAAGCACACGATATCTTCAACTTATTTTATTTTTTTAATGCCAACGCAAAACGAAAAGCCGATTTAAAGTCGAACTCACTCTACAAGGTTCAGATCTTGAAAATCTGATCTCCAACTGCCCAACCAACAGATTCCTCTGAAAATGTAGAAAATACACCCAGGGATAATGCCGTAAAATCCCTCGTCAGTTTATTTAAATCATGATCGCGGGATGCAGCAGCAAGATCTTTGTTCAATCGGTTGGATGTGAGTTTAAACGGACGATAATTACCTGCCGTACTTTCAGTATGATCTTCCCATTCGATTACAGGCGTCAGAGCTATATTTTGTGCAAAAAGACGTTGAGCTACATGGGAAGCACTCTTGGTTTTTACTTCAAAAATAGCTGGCTTCTTCTGCCCTGTAAGTTCGACACAAGCTAACGGATTGTTGTTCCTGCTAAAACATTCTTCTAAGGAAAGAGCCTCTGATGTCAATGCATTCATCTTCATAGCAGTAGCAGCCGTAAACCCTGGTTGTCTGAGCATTTCAAGAGCAGCTAAGGCTTCAAAAAAAGGACTCTCTATCACTTCTGTTATAGTCTCTGCAGTCGCCCAGTCATCATAAGCAGGTGCCTTATACACTCCTTTTGTACTTCCAAGCATTGTAGTAAAAAGTGGATCGACTCCCTCTTGATTTTCCTTAAATCGCATAGGAATTTTTTTATCTTCTCCGACAGCTGCCCACAAAGTATGCATCTGCCTAAAGTTGTGGCTTGTTCGCCAATCAACGATCGCAAGCATATTTTCAAGGGGGTTGATGATCTCCTCGCCCTCGAAACAAACCCTTGCCACCGACGCCTTTCCTGCACAGCGGGGAGCCTTTTCAAGTTGCTGTAGACGACAACGATGTCCTTCTGTCGCACGAATAGCTTCTACGATTCCATTGAAAGCAGACCTACTAGCTGCATCTAGGACAAGCGCCTCATACTTGGTCTGTGAACGTGTTTTTGGTGGCTGATAGTCGTTGACACACCGACTAGACGCTACTGACTGGCAAATGTTTAAACCATCAACCAAACGGGCGCGATACTCAGGATAAACAGCAGCAATAGTCATATATTCTTACCTTATAATTTAAATTAAATTAAAAAGTAATTTTACAGTACATTTACTTAAAATGCAAGGAGATCTCAATAGAGGTCATAGAGTTGATTGGTGAACTGTACAGGAAAAAAAAGAAAACCTCCTGAGGAGGGCAGGAGGTTTTGCTAAAGGAAAAACTT
>CAZQVA010000008.1:0-58995 GCA_964596685.1 uncultured bacterium
TACCTGAAAAATCGTTGGCGCGCCTTAAAACCAGGGGGGGGGTGTGAGCATGTACAAGATATCGAGTGCTTTTTTTGCAACTTCTACCAAACGTGGATTTGAAGCATTCATTAAAATATAATGGGAAGCTGAAAGAAAGGGAGTTTTTTGGAGCTCCTCAATGGGTGTTTTATGCATCCAACTCAAAACTTTCCCTTCCCAATAGTTAAATAACTCAAGATTATCGCCTCGGTGACTATTCCAAACTGCCTCTTGAATATTTTGCGGTAATTGATCTGGAATTGGAGAGCGAGAAATTGGCACGGCATCTTCAGAGAAATTTTGAGACGTTAAGCGATGTCTTGTGCGTTGAACCTGGAAAGCAGAACCTTCAATATCCATAAGGAAATCGGAGAGATAATTTGAAAGAAAATTCCACTCATACAAGGCATAAGAACGAAGTTCAGGGCGTTGATATTGGTAAATTTTAAAAATTTTTGCGATTGTCTTTTTAGTATCATCTCTAGATGGGTTACCCAATACGAGAAGATAGGCTGCGCGCAAGCATACACGTAAAGCAGCAGGTGCTTTAGGTGGATCAAGACAAATCCCTACTAATGGCGCTTGTTCTTTTTCTGTCAAACTTCTATAAAGAATGGTTGCTTCATGCGCAAAAAGGAGTTCTTCTGCTTCATCAATTCTCCCTAAAGATAAAAGCTTATAAGCCAAATAATAACGCCTAGCGCAAGATAATTCTTGCTTTACGTCGATTGAACATCCCCCTTGTTCCATTGTGTAGAAATAGTGAGTTAACTGTTTTTCAGCCTGAGTGGTGCTACTAAAAATGCTTGGAAGGATGACCTGACGACTTAATGGGTTGTCTTTTTTTTCTAAAACGATCTTTCCTGCACCTTCCATGCCTTGTACATATTGCACTGGAGCTAAGATCCAGGTCGGGTCATTTGTCCAGACAAAATGATTGCTTTGAGAGGTCGTTGTGCGCTGAAATGAGAGCTCATGACGAGGAAAGTCGATACGCATTAATCTGCCATCTCTATGGTACCAGGCTTGAGTATGCTTTTGGTCCTCAAAACGGGATAAAGACTGGAAGTTTTTTGATGCAGGTAGCATTCCAAAGGTATAATCGGTTGCCCGCTCGATAAGCAGATCGTTTTCTATCCGGTATGTGCATTCTAATGTCTGGTGATGGATGCCTCTGATTGATTGATGACCATCGATTACAAAGAAATGATGCAAAAACGAGGAAATTGTCTCTACCGACAATAATTGACGCCATTGATGTCCTGTGAAGGGAGCGGTGATCCACGCCTGTTGATTTCCGTCGATTTCAACTTGCCATCCTTTTGCCTCATCGCGGATTGTAAAACAGCTCTTTCCTCCCATTTGGTAGGCGCTACATCTTAGGTGCTCCATCTCTTTTGGCGATGGATAAAGAGGGATTTGATCACAAAACAGGGAGACTAGGGTATTAGGCAGGGGGATATCACTCATCGATACTGCATCCAAAAGTCCTTTAGAAAGTCTTCCCGTCACTATTTCAAAGGATTCCTGCTGCTGCAGGTAACGCGATGGTTGCGATGGATCGTGAATAAAATTTTTTAAGAATGGCAACTGCTGTTCAACAATTGGTCGCCAAATTGCTTCAACAGTGGACTGGGATGCGTTTTTAGTGAGAAGATGGATGTCCTCCTGATACATTGAAGAGGAGTATTGATTCATTAAATAAAAAAATTCATCCTCTCGTGTTAATGCAGAGATTTGCTGGCAACTACAGATCAAAAAGGCTATAAAATGACTCAACAGCGTTTCGTTAGAACCATAGACTTCACGCCATTGGCCATAGGTCATCATTAAGGTTGCATATATTTCTTTAAAATTACAAGAGGCATCATGAGGTATTTGTGAAAATTTTTTACACCAGGCAACAACTTCATGGATAGTAAAAAGGGGCTCCTTTGTCGCATGGTAATGCCAATGATTAATCACAGAAGAGATACAAAAAAGATGACCAGCTTCCTGGTAACTGTTCAAAAGAAGTGCCGATTGAATCGCATTAAAGAAAAAATTATACAGATTGCGTTTCAAATAAGGTTGATTTTTAGAGACTCTCAAAGCCTGGTAAAAAGAATCATGATGGAAAAATAAGCGATGAAAAAACGCCACAGACGCAGGCTGCTTGAATCCGATTTCGTTACCCTTAAAAAAATTGAGTAAAGTAATGGCTTCCGGCATCTCTTGTGTCATCAATGATCCGAGGGAACGCTTTGCAAAAACCTCGCTCTCCATGTATGGCGCTGAAGGAACTTGCGTCATCAATGATCCGAGGGAACGCTTTATCAAAGCATCGCCCTCCATGTATAGCGTTGAAGGAATACGTGTTTCATCGCGTTGTGCAAGCCTAAAGATGCTGCGGTTTAATGCGTTTAAATGTTTCTTGAGCGGTGAAATACCAATGGGCTCTGATTGTGAAGAGTGCTTGATTTTAATGGAGTGTTTATTAGAGCAAGAATAAGTGATTTTATAGCCTGGACTCTCATTAATTTGTTCATATAGAAGTGGCCCAGGGAGAACATATTGAAAGCTCATGCTTTCAGATTCTTTTTCAAGGGGATGTTGTCCATGGGCTACTCTCATGATATGAGCAATCAAGTCGCCTATTGGCAATGGAGGGATTCTATGTTTGAGAAAATAAACATCGTTATTCTTACATAACAAAAAAGCAGTGAAGGCCTTTTTATCACAAATGCCCTGACGTACACTATCAGCAAAAGCAATAGGCCAATACTCATCCTTAGAGCGTTCTTTAAGGTCTACTGCAATGATTTTTTGACGCAATGCATCTTGTTGTTCATTGCTAGAGAATTTTAGGTTCAGAAGGATTGTTTGGAGTCTTTGTTTTTCATTTTCAATTGCTATTTGCTGGGCTTGAAATTCTTCTGTAACCTGCCTTTCAATTGCTTGCCGATGCTCAGCGTAGCTAGGCGCATTCCATGCTTTGAGTACGGCTTCTTGAACAAGGGCTGAGCAATGAATGTTAAAGTTTTTCCAATTACTTACCAATTTGGAACGACTTTTTCTGTCTTCAGCATAAGCTTGTATCTGTGAGCGTAGCATACACCAGGTAGGATCTAAAGTGTGGACGGCATCTAGCAGTTCCAAGTGTGCATTGCCATCAAAAACAGAAGGTAAGTCATCGATCATCCTTGTTTCAATTGGCAATTTTCGGAAGACTTCCTCAGTGCTGTATTGAAGGAAAAGCCAAAGTAAATACCTATTATTAGCTAAATCATCTGGCAGAAGGGTCGATAAATTCGTTAACATTAAACTATTTATTAAAGTACAGAGCGATGAATAGCTCAATTGCAAAGCAGAAGAAGGTGCTGGTTTTAAGCTATCTAAAGAGGCTAGGTTGTTCCAAATGGGTAGATCGGATGGAAAGCCACGCCGCTTTGTTTGATTTTGCATCTCTTCTAGGATACTATTAAAAAGCGTGGTACCAGACGGGCGGCTTCTTTGGAAAGTTAGTTCCTGAAAAGACTTAGTCATGATCATCTGCCAGGATAATAGGCGCGGAGGTAAAACAGCCACTCGCTCATGACCGAAACTTGGTTTTACAGTAACTGACGATGGAACATTAATCTGTTGATTTTCGGTGATTTTTTCTTCAATTGATCCCGTCCACGCCATTATCTTTAGATCAACAAGATGCTCCAGAGAAGCGATCTTCTTGCTACATTCACTAATATGATGCAAATAACGTGCAGAAAAATGGGAAGAAGTTAGATGAGGAGCATATTGTTCTGTTTTCAGCCACGAGGTGCTGACCTTGCGCATGATCATTTTTAAAACATTAATAGCGCCTGTAATCTGAGGATCAAATGCACCAGAAGCATCTTCTTGATGCTTTAGGATCTCACATTCTCTATCCAGAATTCTTTCAAGTTTCCCCAAAAGATACAGGTGAAAATGAGCTTTAAATTTGCCATAATCATTTTTGCCTAAACTAGCTAAAAGAAAATGATGAAAACTGCGGTAGGCACAAGTTCCAGCAAGCTGTCTTCTTGCAAAAGGCAAATTCTCTTCAGCGGACCCACCTAGCGAATCAAAGAGTTGCTCATAAAGAAACGTAGAGCGTTGATCGGATCCCTTTGGAAGAGAGTCGTAATACCCGCTTTCGCGTGTTAAATCGCTAGCAAACTTTTGGAGTGCAGGAAAAAACAATCCATTGAATAGGACTTTCTCGTCAATGTCTTTGCGTCCTACTGATGTGGAAAATTTTAGTCTTTCTGCGACCCTCATTGTAGTATGATAGCGACCTATTCCTTCACCTGAATTGTGAATTCTAAAAATATATTTTTTACCCTCCTGCACTATTTCTAAAATAACAGCATGGCTCTTCCATCCCGCTATGAATAAAACTCGTTGATTCTCGTTGAGTAATTTCCGAACTTTATCCTCCAGCTGATGCGGATCTTCTGATTTTAGATCGATGATATTTTTAAAAAGTGTCGAGAGGGAAGTTTGCTGTGGTAAAGTATGGGGATAGGTGCAAAAAAAGGTTTCTAATAGACGTGCAAAGGTTATGCCATACCAACCCTCCCACTCAGATTCTTTAATAAAAGTATCTCCAAAAATTAATACAAGCGGCCGAATGGCTTCTTTAAAATGTACTTCGTGCAAAGGTTCTTCATCTTTTTGAAGAAAGATTTGCATCTCTTTTGTAATCTCTTTAATTTGCGAGGGGTTATTCTCTAGGTGCTTTTCAAGTAGGATTTTTAAAGAAGCGTTATCACCATTTGCTATAGAAAAAAGAATCTTTTTTCTATTTTCAGTCGTTTCTTTACCTAACACTTGTTCAAGAATCTTTTTTTGCTTCTTTTGTAGAAAACTGAGTAAAGTATCGATTGATACACTTTCTTGAGGATTTCGTTTGTGATGCACGTATTCAGCCACTTTAGTAACGACATCAAGGATGTGAGAAGGAGGTTCCGGTGCAAGTCTTGTCAAATCTACTGCTTGATCAATATCAAGCGGTGAGCGATGAAAAATTTTTAAAATCGGATTCAAAAAAGCAAGGGTGCGTCCCAAAAGAGAGCGTTTTTCGACTAAACGTACTTTTCCAAAAAGTGTGATGAGAAAAAGATCGGTAACCTTGCAGTGCTTCTTTTCGATTAAATGATTAATGTCTTGCGATAGTCTGCTGAGCACCTGTTGAGATGCGTTGCGATCACCAATATGCACGTTTATCTCCTCTCTTTACGTTGTTTATGTATATCAAAAAAATGAATAAGGGACATTATTGAAATCGACAGTTGGTGCAAAAGACAATTTTTAGTTTAATAGGGGGATGCTCAGAAAAATCTGTTTGCTCTCTGTGTTTTTAGCTGTTGTATCTTGGGGATGCAATTTGTCGATGTCCAAAAGGCAGCAACAGCGCTCTATCGCTCCACCGGTATCGTTGGAAACAAGCCGCTTTCAAGGGATCCATAGTGGTGTCTTTTATGCAGGAGAGTGGCCATGTCGGAACTGGTGGGAAATCTTTTGCGATGAAGAACTCAATTGTATTGTTGAGAATGTATTACAGAAGAACCCCTCCATGCAGCAAGTGCTTTATCAAGTCGAGGCTGTCAAGCAACAGGCAATCATTGTACGTTCAAAACTCTTTCCTTTAGTGTTTTTTGATGGTGAGGTCACCCATCTTTATTCCAGTAAGTATGGTCTTTATCGCGCTTTAGACCCAGGGTTTCCACGCAGCGCGAGTTTACAAAATTTAGGACTCTCTTTCACCTATGATTTTGATTTCTGGCATAAGAATCGTAATCTTTTTTATGCTGCTATTGGTCGAGAAAGGGCGCTTATGGCTGAGAGCGAGGGTGTGAGGTTATCCTTAAGCGTCGCTGCTGTCCAGGGGTATTTTGCTCTATCGGCTGACCTTTTAAGAGAAAAACTCCTTAAAGAGTTGCTTTGTGTCACGATCAAGATAGAAAAATTAATAGAGGGTAAGAAGAAAGGGGCCCTACTTTCTTCTCTCGAAGTATTACAAGCGAAGGAAGAGAGCGCTTTTGCTCATGAGGCAGTTGATGAGATCCGAGGACAGATTGCTGTCGATAGGCATTTAATCAATGTATTGATGGCGCGCTCTCCCGACTGTCCCATCTGTCCCGATCAACCCTTTGAACCTCTCAATCAACGCATTGCCTTACCTTGTAACTTGTCATCTGATTTACTAGCACGTCGTCCCGATCTAATGGCGCAAATTTGGCGTGTTCAAGCATTAGCCCACGAAGTAGGAGCTGCACGTGCAGATTTTTATCCCGATATCAATTTAGCGGGATTTGTTGGTTTTGAAAATACAGGTTCCAATCTGGCTCGTCTCTTTTGGGGCGGGAGTTTTACGTATGGCATAACACCTGCTTTTAACCTCCCTATTTTTACTGCAGGTGCAATTCAAGCCAATGTACAAAATCGCTATGCAGATTTTGAATCTGCTTCATTCGCTTATAATGATCTGCTCTTAAAGAGTGCGCAAGAGGTTGCTGACTTTATCGCTTTAGCGCGCGCTATCGAAAGACAAGTGCAGGCGCAAATGCAGCTTGTTGCCTATGCAACTAAGCGGGTGGCACTCATAAGAGCGCGTCTTAACAGCGGACTCGATAGCCAACTCAATGTTCTATTCGAAGAACAAAGTTTGTTAGAAAAAAAAATACAACTTGTCACTCTTCAGTATAGTCAGTATCTTGTGGTAGTTAAGTTAATTAAAGCACTTGGAGGCGGCTATCATGTCGATTGTGTTCCTCTCGTTGCCAATACCAATGCGTTAAATGTGAATGGATAGAAGAGAATGACAGAAGAAAAGGCTTTGAAGAAACGTCGTTCGGTTGTGTGGTACTGGATAGGGGTCGCTCTTTTGCTTCTTGCTTTTTTTCTTTACTGGTTGCTTTATTGGCGTTTTATCGAATACACCAATGATGCCTATGTGGAGGGCAACCTCGTCGTATTGACCCCTCTGAAAAAGGGATTTGTCAAGGCAATTCATACGGATGATACTTTTTTGGTCAAGAAAGGGGAGTTGGTAATCGAGCTCGATACAACTGACGCTGATATTGCTCTTGCGCATGCTCAAGCTAATTTAGGTAATGCCGTGCGCGATGTAGCACAGCGAGTGCACCAGACGTATCGTTGGCGCAGCGCTATTGAGACACAACATGCAGAACTCATTCGTACGACGCAGGACTATCTCCACCGTTTTAGTGTGCTTGATGAAGAAGCTGTTTCTTTAGAGGATTTTGAACATTCCGTTGCCTCTCTTCACTCGACTTTTAGCAATTTGATGAGTTCACAGGCTCTATTTGAGCAAGAGCGCTCAACATTGCAGGGGACATCAATCATTGACCATCCAACCGTGCAAGCACACGCACAAACTTTGCGCAATACTTGGGTGCAGCGTTACCGTTGTAATGTCTATGCGCCTGTTGAAGGGTTGGTCGCCCAGAGAAATGTGCAAGTGGGGATGTGGCTCGATGAAGGAAGTGCTATGATGGCAATCATTCCTCTCGATCAGATATGGGTCAATGCAAATTATAAAGAGACCCAGATGTCAAATATTAGATTAGGCCAATCCGTGGAGGTGACTTCAGACTATTGGGGGTCAGATGTACATTATCGCGGTACCGTTGTAGGGCTTCCTGGGGGTGCGGGAAATGCTTTTACCTTGTTGCCGCCATCAAATTTATCAGGGAACTGGATCAAAATTGTGCAACGTTTGCCTGTGCGCGTTGCTTTGCATCCTGACGACCTTCTCAAATATCCTTTGCGTGTAGGGCTCTCTATGGAAGCGAGGGTGGATATCCGCACGACAGATGGATTAATCGTCCCTCATGACAATCAAAACGCTCCTTATTATCATACACCTATTTTTGCTAAAGAAGAAGAAGGGGTAGATGAGCTATTTAGAGAGATTTTTTTTCAGAACCTCGATCCTTCACTCATGCATTTTGCAGAGAATCCTATTGTCATCGAGATGCCAGCTATTAACGCAGATCTTGTTAATTTAGCTAAAGATCTTTTAGAAAAGAGCCGTCACTGGACCCCAACAACGTATGGAAACTAAAGTCAGTTCTTATTGTCGCTCGGCAATGCTGGCCTTCTATGCGATTCTGTTTATCATCAGCGCTAGTTTCACGACAACAATGATTTCAGGGATCTATATTGTCAGTGATCTTGGAGGAGATACTGAATTATCTTTCTATGCGGTTGTCTTCTTTGGATTAGGCATGGTGATAAGCTTACCACTCGCCTTAAGAATGGGACAATGGTGGGGGGCGAAAAGGGCAATTTATTACGCGCTTTTTCTCTATCTTTTTGCTTGTAGTATTTGTGCGCTTGCAAAGACTTGGGAGATTTTTCTCTTTGGGCGCCTTCTTCAGGGGATTGCATTGGGCCCTTTGATTGAGATACTGTATGTTATCTTACCGCTCACTCCACATGTGATCAGAAGGCGCGCCTCTCTTCTCGTTGCTAGCCCTCTTTTTGGAGCTTGTTTTGCGGGAGTGGCCGCATATCTTTACCACTGGCAGTGGATTTTCTACGTTGACATTATCTATGTTATTATTGTGATGGGATTGCTGCTTCCCCATAAGATACAGGCGGTTTTCAAAGTATGCGCATTAGATGTGCAGGAATATGTGAGCTATGGTTTAGCGGTGCTTTGTCTTGGCTATGCCATGACAGTTGCCCAGGAGCTAGATTGGTATCGTTCTTGGTTGGTTGTCGCTGCAGTTGTGATTGGAAGCGTTTCTCTAGGCCATCTCATTATTAGAAAGTCTAATACACCCATTTTTGAATGGCGCATACTAAAGGATTTTCTTCTTGTTGCCCGTTTAGTCAATCTTGCTGTTTGCTATTTCATTTACTTTGGCATTGTAGTGCTTACCGCATTGTGGCTCAGCCTTTATGTGAGTTATTCGCCCTTATGGATCGTCTATCTGCTTTTTGGTATGGGACTTGCCACAATCATCCCTCATTTTTTGGCTGCTGAAAAGCACGTTTTTAAGTTGCGATGCCTGCTGATGATCAGTTTAGTGGTACTTGCTTGGGCATGTTTTTATGAGTCGACATTTAGTGAATATGTAGATTTCAATCGACTTTTTCTTGCGCGCTTTTTGGGTGGGGTTGCTCTGGCAACATTTTTGCCGGCTCTATTGAATTTGATTATGAGTCGCTTTCAAGGAGAAGATGCCCCGCATGTAATGCAATTTTTTTATTCTGCTCGTCTTCTCGGGTGCGTTATAGGGGTGAGTGTTTTTGCTATCATGTGGTACCGAAGAAAGATATTCTATTATGACCGTTTAGGTGGTGCTATCAATGAATTTTCTACTTTAACAAAAGAATTTTTTATACGAGGCAAGGAGTTTGCCTTCACTCCAGGACAAACGGCGGCAGAATTAAGCGATCAGATGTTGCGCCAGGCAACGACATTGGGATTAAATGACTGCTTCTACTTAATGGGTTGGATTGTCGTGTTTTTTTGCGTTTTTGATGCTTTTATTTGGCTGTGGCAAAGTCGTTTAAAGAACTAGTATCTGACTGGACTTTAGACAAAATCTAATATTTTTACAGGGATAGCTCTAGAGCATCTTTAAGGTGGTGCATCATCGCGAATAGCTAAAGCTATGCACGATGACACCCCACCTCAAATCTACCCTGGATCTACCGCTTTAAAAATATTAGATTTTGTCTAAAGTCCAGATCTGATCGCTTGTTCAATTGCTGCGACAAGACTGCTTCTCGAGGCATGTCCATGTACTTTATAGACGCGCTCTTTAAAACCTGTAAGAGCACCTAAAGCATACTTTTCAGCGTGTAAAGTCTCTGGAACAGAGCGCTTGTCGCCCATCATTTTAAGAACAAAGTGGCAGGCAGCTTCAGTCGTTTTGAGAAAGACATTTCCCATTAACGCAGTGCAGACAAGAACGTCTACGGCGCCTTCGAAGAAATTAAAACTCTCTATATTGCCGGCAAATCTTTCTTTAAAACGCTCTTCAAGTGCTGCAAAAGCATTCTTTAATTGAATGTCGCCCTTAGAGACTTCGGTACCGATATTGAGAAGGCCAATACGAGGTAATGTGCGCTGGAGGAAACGTTCTGCAAAGTCAGCTCCCTCTTCTGCAAGAGAGACAAAGTCGGAGGTGGCGCGGTTAAAACACGCTCCTACGTCGAGGACGCAGGCTGCGCCTTTAAGTGTGGGTAGTGTTGCCATCAAGGCAGGTGCTGCTGAGCCCTTTCTTGTAAGGTGGATAGAGGCTGAAGCAACAATAGCTGCCGTATTGCCAGCCGTGATCAGTGCATCAATATGCCCTTCTTTGAGATCCTGCATAGCAATACTAAGAGATGCTTGCCTCTTTCTTCGCACGGCAAAGAGAGGGGACTCATGCATGAGAATGGCTTCTTTACAGAATTTTATGCAATAGGAGGGCGAAAGTGCAGGAAAAGAAAGCCCCTCTTGCGCATAAAGCACTAGCGTATGGCTAGGGTCTATGGTGTTTGCAGCATAAAGAGCTGCCTCGAAAAGGTGTTGGGGAGGAAAATCACTCCCCATCAAATCGAAGCCTAAGCGCAAGAGAGTGCTTGTCCTTATGCGTCGCTAGCAGCTTGAGGAGCTCCATCATAGAAACCACATGATGGACACATGCGGTGTGCTAGACGAGCTGTTCCACACGCTGAGCATGTAAGAATGTTTTTTGGTTCTTTCGCCAAATGCGCACGTTTTGAGTTTTTACGTGCGTTGGAATGTCGGTTACGTGGGACTGCCATGACAATTTCCCTTTGCTATTCTAGAGGTTTTAAATATGAGCTTAACGCCTGACGCTCAGGGCAGCCTTGCTCGCTACATTCAATAGTGTATGGCACATTCAGGAGGAGCAACTCTCTGACAAAAGGCGCCGCGTCAATACAACTTTCTTTACAGCCCTCTTCAAGAGGGTAACTTTCATCTTCGATTACGATCGTCTTGGCTGTCATTGCATTGCAAATTGAGCAAGGCATCTGGTAGGAAGTATGAATGTTATCAAAATAAAAGCACAAAAAGCCATCTATGAGTGATACGGAGCCAGACACGCGCACAGGATCCTTAAAACTGATCTCACTGTTATTAGGGAGTTCGAGGGCAGAAGGATTGAGCTGCGCTGTGAAATTATCACTTTGACCGTCTTTTAAGCGGTCCACAAAGATGTCGATTCGAGAGTCTATTCTGTCTTGCATATATATATAACAATTAGTCCAAGATTCTAGCATATCGCTCTTTTTCATTACTAGAGAAACCAATAGCTAGCTGCACTTGCCATAAAAACGAGCCATACCCAGTAAGGGTTGATTCGTTTGGGGTAAAAATAATCAATGATACTCCACATGGTCAACGCAATAAGTCCAGGGTAGGCAATCTGTAAAATAGGCCCCAAGAAGGCTTCAATACCGGAGAATTGCATCATTGATATGAAAAAGGTAATCACTGTACATCCTAAAAGGATCCAGTGATAAGAGACTTTCCTTTCGAAAACAGCTGTTTGCAAAAAGTCGCTACAAGCTGCCAAAAGCGCAATAGCTGTCGTTAAGCAGGCAAGAACAACTGTAAGAGCAACAAGCCAGCTGCCAATTGGGCCAGCAATTCGATAGGCGACGGTATGTAAAAGTAGTTCCTTTTGAATAATGACATCACTAGCGTGAAAAGCGGCGATCCAGCTAAATGCGATATAGACTACAGCCAAAAGAATAGCCCCAATTAGGCCGGCGGCAATTGTTAGGCGGCGCGTTGTATTGATCGTATGGAAAAGATTCTTTTTCTCAGCGATAACATGAAAGACGGTGGCTGAAAAGAAGAAAGCGGCGAGCAGGTCCATGGTGTAGTACCCTTCCTTTAATCCAAAGAAAAAGAGATCCCACCCTGAACTTGGAAGCGCAATTATTTCGGGACGTGAAAAGAGTCCCATGAAAATAATGATACCGAGTGATACGAGCAATAGAGGTGTAAGGACCAACCCCAAGACTTCCATGAGTCTTTTTTTCTGAAAGGAGAGTACAAAGATTAATACGGCTGTCAATGCATTGAAGTTCCATTGTGAGACTGGCACTAAGGTATTGATGGTTGAGTGCATTAAAGCGATGCAACGAGGTGCTGAACCGAAAGGTCCAAGAAGCAGGATGATCAAAAGTCCCAGCAAAAATCCTGGCCATTTGCCCAATTTTGCAAAAAAGGCGCGCGTATCGCCTTTGTAGAGAATCATCGCAAAAACACCGGCAAATGGAACGACCACAGCAGTTAGCAAGAGTCCAAAGATGGTGGGCCATGTATCTGTGCCAGCAATCTGTCCAACGGCCAGAGGAAAAATAACATTTCCTGCGCCAAAGAACATAGAAAACATCGCCAACCCAATGAGGAGGGCCTCTTTGGAACTAAGCGAAAGGAGTCTAAATTTAAAAAAGGGGTGGCGCACGGGGGCAATTTTACCGCAAATACTCCTTCACTCGCAACGCCTTTTTTGCCTTACCGCAGTCTCGCTTTTCGCACGTGGGTCAGAGATCTCTGCCACCATTAATTGGTGAGGGTCCTGGTGGAGGTAGTGCTGAAGATCCTGGGGTAATTGAGATGCGTGACCCTGTAAAGTCATTTTCGAGGATGCTTAACCAATTTGGATTAGAATTTGAAATACTAAAAGGTGGGCCACCGTTAATAGAAACGTCAACCATTTCACCACCCCTAACCTTTTTCTTTTCTCTAGTAGAGGCGTTTTTCTTGTGGGTGGATTTAGGCGCTTTTTTTGTAGATGATTTATGTGTAGACATTTGTCCCTCCGTTGCAAGGTGAACTTGAGTGCACCTTTACTAACTCAATATATGCCGTATCGGGGGAAAACAGAAAACTAAATTGTTTATTTGTCTTTTAAGGAGAAAGTTGCGGGATTTTGTAGGAGTGACGGCAATAGGAGAGACTCGTTATACTACGGGATATGCAAAACTCTAAAGACCACTTTTCCTCCTTGATTACCTTAACGCGGCAATTTGCGCAGCAATTAGAGCCTCTTTGCCTGCGTTCAAAGGGGCCTGTGTTGAAGGCGAGTTTTATAGATAAGCCTGTGCAGCCGCTTGTGAATGCCACTCAGGAGACTTTCAAGGAAGAAATTAAAGCCACCCCGAAAAGTGCGACGCCCCTTGAGCTTATGGAAATAAAGCTGCGACGCCTTTTGCCCAATCTTGGATGGACATCACAACGCCCAAGCGATGAGTTAGCCAGATGTAAGCGTTATGCATGGCAGCAACTAGCACGGCCTGTCCATGTGCTTGTTCTGGCCCTTCACAAGGAGCATTTTGCTATTTTAGATGCGATGGCTAAGGCTATAGATCTGCATCTTTTAGCCACACAATGTTGGTTGTTGAGTGCGCAAGATGTGCTGACCGAGCGTTTAAAAGAGTCGACATTGCGTTGGTTGATCGTTGACGAGCGTTATTTATCTCAGATTCCTCCTTCCCATTTTACTGTTATCGGTGTGGATACCATGCGTCTAATGCGTGATTCCTCTTACAAAAAGCAGATATGGGATAGTCTCAAAACGAGGCTGAAGTGAATTTCAAAAAAGTGGCGCGTGTTGTACTGGAGTTGGCGCTAGATCGCCCCCTTGATTATGGGGTGAAAGATGAAGATTTAGATCAAATTGCACTTGGCATGCTAGTGGAGGTGCCATTAAGAGCAAAAGCAGCGCGCGGAATCGTCCTTTCTTTACATGCAACTTCCGAATTTGCCAACCTGCAGCCAATTACAAAGATCATTGCCTCTATCCCTATTCTTTCTCCCGAACTTATCAAGTTAGCAGGCTGGATGGTGCGTTACTACGGTACTTCTTTAAGTCGCGTATTGCGGTTAATGATTCCCAGTGGCGTCAAAAAACATGTGCAGCTTAAGACGCAAATGTGGGTCAAGCGCTCGGCTCAACGACAAGAAGTCGTAGCTTTGTGCAGAGAATTAAGAGAGAAGGAACCAGCTCAGGCACAAGTTCTCGATGTTCTGTTGGCTCATCCTAAAGGATTATTCTTGAGTCAGCTTCTCGAAGAGAGTAAGACGTCGAAAAGTCCTATTGATACATTGCAAAAGAAAGGAATCATCTCAGTCATCCCTGTGAGGAATGATTATGAGGGGATTGAGGGGCATGAATATTTCTATACTAAGCCGAAAGCCCTAACAAATCAGCAACAAGCAGCCTTTGACGATATTGCGGCGTCACTAGGAAAATTTCAACCCCATCTGCTCTACGGAATTACAGGAAGTGGGAAGACAGAAGTCTATTTGCAACTTATTGATAAGGTCTTAGAGAGAGGGGAATCTGCCATCATCCTAGTGCCAGAAATTGCTTTGACCACGCAAATGATCGAGCGTTTCCGCAGTCGCCTGCAGGTGCCTGTTGGAGTGCTTCACTCGCAACTTAGTGACGGTGAACGCGCTGTTGTCTGGCAACAAGCGTCAAAAGCAGAGATCTCTATCCTTATCGGTGCGCGCTCTAGCCTTTTTGCGCCAATGAAAAATTTGGGACTTATCATTGTCGATGAAGAGCATGAAGCGAGCTACAAACAGACCTATGAGATGCCCTGTTATCATGCGCGTGATGTCGCTGTGATGCGTGCCCATTTTCAAAATATTCCCATCGTTTTGGGTAGCGCTACTCCCAGCCTAGAAAGTTATTATAATGCGAAGCGCGACAAGTATAGATTGAATTGCCTGTCAGAAAGGCCCAGCACGGCGACGTTGCCTTGTGTAGAAATTATTGATATGAAGAGGGAGTTTGAAAAAGTAAAGGGTTTTACGCTTTTTTCAGAAGCTCTTCTTAATGGCATTGCCGAGTCGCGCAAAAAGGGCGAACAGGTTATTTTATTCCTCAATCGTCGTGGGTATCATACCTCTGTGATTTGTGCGGGATGTGGGGCTGTGCGTCGCTGCCCGCATTGTGACATCAAATTGACGCGTCATTTTAAAGAAAATATATTAACTTGTCACATGTGTCATTACACTTTGAATCCACCTCCTGAAACGTGTGAAGAGTGTAAGTCAACGCAAAGCTGGATTTATAAGGGAGCGGGAACGGAGCAGGTGCAACGCGCTCTTCATGCGATATTCCCCGGTGTTCGAACTTTGCGTCTTGATGCGGATACAACGAGGCACAAGGGAAGTCATGAGCAGTTATTGAGAGAATTTCGTACGGGAAAGGCTGAGGTGATGATTGGCACACAGATGGTGACAAAAGGGCTGCACTTTCCCAGTGTGACGCTCGTGGGAGTCCTTAATTGTGATGCTACCTTAAACATTCCTGATTTTCGCTCTTCGGAACAGGTCTTTCAGCTTGTGACGCAAGTAGCAGGACGCGCTGGTCGCGGGGCATTGCCAGGGCGGGTGATTTTACAGACGATGGTCCCTGACAATACAACACTTAAGCTCTCTGCAATACAAGATTACCCTGCATTTTTTGAGAGTGAAATTGCTGCCCGCCAGATGTTCTTTTTTCCTCCTTTTATTCACGTGATCAAATTACTCTTTTGGGCTGAGGATGAAGAAGAGGCTCGCATTTATATTGAACGGGCACATCAGATTTTAAAGGAGTTGTTAAAGGAAAAAGCGCATTTACATGACCCTGGAGCAGCCATTCCAGCAAAAATTAAAGATCGCTACTTTTTTCAAATGATCATTCGAGCGACTCATGTAGTGAGCGTGCAAGAAGCGATTGCAGCAATGTCCAAGGAGCTTAAAATCCCTAAACGTATCAGTTGGTTAATTGATACTGATCCGCTTGGGATGTCATAAAATAGAGAAGTCTATTGCATTAAATCGCGGATTTCCTTCTCAGAAAGCCCTGTTGAGGTGATGATTAATTCTAAAGAAATCCCTTGAGATAAAAGGCCGCGTATAATTCTTTGACTTGCTTGTCTTTCTCCTTCCTGACGTCCTTCTTGACGTCCTTCCTGACGTCCTTGCTGTCTATAGTGGTTGATAATTGTCATAATATGTTCCTCATCTTCTGGAAGGTGAGCCGTGATAACGCGTTGTAAAAATTCACTTTCTAGTTCACCACACATTATAGTGTGCAACGTGAGTTCGACTTTAAATCAGCTTTTGGCATATGTTAACACGGTCATCTTTCCAAGCTCTTATCTCAAGAATGGCTTTGGCCATTCTTTTCGATGCGATCTTTAAAATATTGACGCGCGTTTACACACACCAAAGGCTAATTTAAAGTCGAACTCACGTTGGATTCTAACACGATACGTCGCAAGCTGTCACTCAAATTTTTGATTCCAGAACCGCTCACAGGTAAACTATCTTGTAAAGATGGGTCGCGGATTTTCTTTAAAAGCAGCTCGATGTGGCCAATGACAGGTTGTGCGAGTAGCTCTGCATCAGGAATACTTGGTAAATCGATGAGAATAGGATTTCCCAGGTAACGCAGGGCTAAGTCTGGGTCCTTAAACACATTTGAGAGCTCAACAGGTTCAGAAAGTGGTCTTGTACCTTGATGAAAGAGAAGTGAAATAATGGCAGGCAGTTGATGAGTCTTATTGCTTTTGGCATACGCCAATAGTTCTCCCACTTGATACTGTAAAATACGCAAGGGCATCAAAGGATCAAAGGTCGATTGGTGTTCTATATGTATCCACAAGAGAGCGGGGTGATTGTCGATATCTACCAGATATACAATATCTGCATGCATCGAGGCTTTAGTCATACCAATGACATGTTTGCCGCCCATTCTTCTTAAGTGAAGAGAGCTCCAATCAATGCGATTTTTGATCTCTTCTGGCAGATGGCTCTGTAGGAATGGAATGGCAAACTCGCGCTCTTCTAAAAGCGCATGAAAGTGTTTGTCGTGGAGATTTTTGCTCATAACGCGTGCATCGTAGCTTAAGAATCGCGCCAAAAGCAAGAGGTTTTTGTAACAATGACTCACCTTTTATCTATGTTTCCTAAAACAGCCTCGCTCAAAAAAAGGTTTTGCACCTTTCATCTGTTTTATGGTACTTCTTAAGAATAGAATATTTTATGATCAGGAGATATCCCATGAATTGGAAAACATTGTCTTTAGCTGTGCTCTGTTGCGTGGCTCCTTGTGCCACATCGCTGATAGCACAATCAGATAGCGTTCACAACGCAACTGGAATCCACTGGGCAACGGATTACGATGCTGCTCTTCAGACGGCAAAAACAGATAACAAACCACTTTTTGTGTTTTTTACTGGTTCCGATTGGTGTAGCTGGTGCATGCGTCTTAAGCAAGAGGTGCTCGATACGCCTGAGTTTATTCAAAAAGTACAGGGTAAATTTGTTTTTGTGGAGCTAGACTTCCCGATGAATCAATCCCAGCCAGCTCAACAGGTGGCCCAAAACGAAGCTTTAAAAGAGCGCTTCCAGATTCAAGGATTCCCCACGATTGTGTTAGTCCGTCCCGACGGCACGACAATCGCAACGATGGGTTACTTAGCCGGTGGCGGCTCTAAATATGCACAAAATGTTTTAGATGTTTTGGGCGCAAGTAAATAATGATAAGAGGCCTCTTTCTTTTTCTCGCGGCTGCCTGCGCCATTGGAACTCTGTCATCTCTTCGCGCAGATGACCCGTTAAAACTATTGCAAGAGCGTGCCGAGCATACAAAGCGGCCGCTTTTATATATCTTTACTGGTTCGGACTGGTCAAAGGATTCGCGTCTTCTGCAAGAAAAAATTGTAGATTCTAAAGAGATGCAAAATCAGCTACAGCGTTACTTTGTTTGTGCGGCTGTTGATTTTCCATTGCACAAAAGCTTGTCAGCTGCAGAGGTGCAAGAGAGAGCTGCGTTGAAAGAGAAATTTGGGGTAGAAGGCTTTCCTAGCGTCGTCTTAGCGATGCCTTCAGGACATTATGTCGTTGTGAATGGTGACTTTGTAAAGGATCCTAAGGCCTGGGTGGAACATCTCGTTAAAGAGCAAAATAAGATGCAACTTTTCGAAAATACGGTGAGTCATCTGGATACATTACACCTGAGCGATGAGGAGCTTTATAAGCTCTATTTACAGGCGCGTAAAATGCATGCCGCAGATGGGGCCAAGTTGGTGCTCGCAGCAGGTGTTAAGAGTCAAAAACCACTTTTTTTTCTTCAAGAGGAATACAGGGATGCATGTCAGTCGGGCCTTCCTGATGGAGAAAAACAACACATTGCTGAAAACATCGCTAAGGTGACATCTCCTCAACAAGCTGCGCGCTTTGTGGCTTTGACAGAATTTCAGCAACGCGCTTTGCAAAACGCCCCTGTCGTGCTGCAACTGCAGCCCTTGGAGGATTACCTAGAAAATTACGGCGAATGTGACGAACACGCCGCGGCGATTAAAACGCTTATCGAGCGTGTTAATGCATCAGAAGATTCTCTAGAAAAATAGGGGGAAATTATGGTGCAACAAAAGAAAAAGCAGGGCGCTAGCCATGCATCGTTCAAGTTAAAAACTTATCTTGCGTGTGCAAAAGGTTCCGTTAAATAAGTTGCTGGTAGAGATTCGGAAGATCTTGCCAGCTGATGCATTGTGCACTGGCCGAGGGTTGGGAGCGTGAAGCACCATAGATAATATAACCAGCGCTTTGTGCTTCTTGAAGAGTTTGCCAATAGCGCAGTTCCTCAAGAAAGCGAGGATTAAATGTGCGCGATGATTTCACTTCTAAAGGAATGGTTTTGTCATTTGCTAGGATTAAACAGTCGATTTCATGATCTTTTGAATCACGCCAGAAGGTGAAATGCGGGCGGTCCCCCCGATTATAGCTATATTTATATAACTCTGAGAGAATCAATGATTCAAAAAGGTGGCCCTTCATTGGGTGAAGGGCGAGCTCATCTTCTTTAAGCCGCAAGAGCTGACAAGCGAGTCCCGTATCATAAAAATAAAGCTTAGGGCTTTTAATAAGTCGCTTGCCAAAGTTCTTTTCATGTGGCGGTAGTAAGAAGATGATATAACTTGCCTCCAAAATGGATAACCATCGTTTTACAGTGTGGTCACTGATGCGGCATTCATTACCCAGCGCTGTCAAATTAACCACTTGACCAATGCGTGTGGCGCATAGTGTTAAGAAGGTTTGAAAAGTGTTGAGATCTCCTACTTGTGTTAACAGGCGCACGTCTCTTTCTAGATACGTTTGAATATAGTTTCTGTAAACAGCTTTGGGGGGCATGTGCTTGGAATAAATGGCAGGATACATTCCTTGATATAAAATATTCTCAATATTCTCAGGCAAGAGGGTGGCATTGTCTAATTCACTAATAGAAAGAGGTAAAAGGGTGTGAAGTGAGATGCGTCCAGCTAAAGATTGTGTGATGGCGTGATTCATCAAAAAGTTTTGTGAACCCGTTAAAATGTAATACCCCGGCTGCTGGTTTTCATCAATCAATGTTTGAATATAGGACAAAAGAGAGGGTACTTGTTGAAATTCGTCTAGAATAATTCCATGGGGATTTTGGTGAGCAGTAAGGAATGTGCGAGGATCCGCGAGCGCAGCGGTTCTTAAATCGGGGTCTTCCAGCGAAAGATAGGTGTGTTGATTAAATAATGCTCTGGCAAGTGTTGTTTTCCCCGATTGACGTGGGCCTAAAAGGCCCAACGCAGGAAAGTATCGCGCGGCATCTATAATTTCTTTTGCTGCAGTACGTTGAATAAGAGAGGAAGGCTTATATTTCATCTTATGTGAATCTTATATTGAATGGATGAATCTACACAAGTCAATTCGGTGCAAATTCGACATCCAATGTCGGATTTGTATCGTTATTTATGCATGCTTAAAAGGGCGTGTTGCCACTCTAAGAAGAGCTTGTGACCGGTATAGGTGGTCAGGCCGAGTTTGGGGCGTACGATACAGTCGACGTTGCCAGTAGGGGGCCACTGTCGAAAGGCTTCGCGTAGGCATCTTTTAAAGTAATTGCGCTTGTGGGCGTCTCCGAATTTCTTTGAGACGATGACACCAAGGCGGGGGTGAGAGAGCGAATTCGACTTAATGTCGAGGGAAAAAAAAACGCCCGAAAAGCGGTAGACCCACACTTTCGGACGTAAAAAATCTCTTTTCGTCAAAAGGCGATGCGATTTGCGAAATAGCATTTAAGAAATATTATGCGCGCGTGAGAGCGTAACGGCCCTGTCTGCGACGGCGATTTAAAATCTTACGGCCATGACGAGTACTCATGCGTTTGAGGAAACCGTGCTCGCGCTTGCGACGGCGTTTGCTAGGCTGGTATGTGCGTTTCATCTTCCATCTTCCATGTAATTCAATACCGTTAAATTATTTATGAATGACGAAAAAAAGGCAACAAGAAATAGCCGTTTACAACTTTTTTAAGCGGGCTCCTGCAGCGCCATCTTCGATGACATAGCCAGCATCTTGAATTTGTTGGCGCAAGGTGTCGGCCAAAGCCCAGTTTTTTGATGCGCGCGCAGCGATGCGCTGTTGCAACAGTTGTTGTAAATGCTCAGGAATTGCACTATCTTCGATAAAGAGGCAGTTGAGGACCTCGTCGCAGTGGGAAAGCCATTTTAAAACTTCTTCAGCAGATTTTTTTCCGAACTGCCCCTGATCACACCAGATATTAATTTGCTTAACTGCATCAAAGAGCGCAGAAAGACTGATAGAGATGTTAAGGTCATCTGCAAGACCCTCATCAAAGCGTTGCTTCCACTCTTCAAGATGCTGTTGGAATTCTAGCGGCTCAGTTGTTAGCTGCACCTCTTGCATGCGCTTGACGAATGCCCATAGTCGATCCAAGCTGGCTTTTGCACCATCGAGTCCAGCAAAAGTAAAGTTGAGTTGTGTGCGGTAATGCGTTTGTAGAAGCATATAACGCACCTGTACGCCTGTATATCCCTTATGAAGAAGATCTCTCAAGGTATAGAAATTACCCAAACTCTTTGACATCTTCTTGTGGTCGACTAAGAGGTGCTCCGCATGGAGCCAGTAATTCACAAATTTTTTTCCTGTGCATCCTTCGGATTGGGCAATTTCATTTTCATGGTGGGGGAATAGGTTGTCAACACCACCAACGTGGATATCCAATTGCTCTCCTAAAAGCGCCATTGCCATAGCAGAACACTCGATATGCCATCCTGGACGTCCTTTCCCAAATGGACTTTCCCAGAAGATTTCTCCATCGCGCTCTTTGTCATAAGCTTTCCATAGGGCAAAATCGCTTACGCTCTCCTTGTCATATTCATCATTTTCTGAAACACCCGCACCTTTTTTCATATCCTCTTGGCATAGGTGACAGAGTTTTCCATAGGAAGGAAAGTGGTGAATGGCAAAATAGACGCTCCCTTCTTCTGTGCGATAGGCGATCTTCTTATCTAAAAGAATTTGAATTAGTTCAATCATCTTATCGATATAGGCGGTAGCCTCTGGGTAGTGGTCGGCACGTTGGATACGCAAGGCAGCTAAATCGGAGAAAAAAGCTTCTTTAAATGGCTGCGTATAAGCGTCGAGGGAGATATTCTTTTTAAGGGCACCACGTATCGTTTTATCATCTACATCGGTCAGATTCATTACATGAGTTACTTGTAGGCCAAAATACGCCAAGGTGCGTCGCAACAGGTCTTCAAAAACGTAGGTGCGGAAATTCCCAATATGAGCAAAGTCATAGACTGTAGGCCCACAGGTGTAGAGAGAGACCTTGCCAGGAATGCGTGGTGTAAATGTTTCTTTTTGACGAGTCAGTGAGTTAAAAAGTTTGAGTGACGGCATAAGAGAGAATTTAAGCTGTTTTGAAGTTGAGATTCAAAATATAGGCCTTTAAGTGATTGGGGTCCAACATTTTTTCCAACTCGAGTAATTTTTCAAAACATTGAACCGTATCGTGATCACTCGCTTCAATTTTGAGTTGCGGAATGTGAAGTTGCTCACTTTTGACTAAAAAGATCCAGTGATCAATAGAGTGCATGAGTTGCATGCGGATGAGAGGTACGAGGTGCCCACAAAAGGCATCCCAATCATGCCTGGTAGTAGGATCATTCTGTATGGCATGCTTGAGATCCTCTAGTGAAACATACTCAGTAGAGCATTTTTCTAAAAAAGTACCGGTTTGGATATAATGCAAAAGCGCCCTATGACATAGGGTAAGGACAGTAGAAGCTGCATTGTCAAAACATGAAATTAGGGCACTGGCCAGTTGCCTTGCGTGAATGACTTCCTTAAGGGTTTCGAAATATGGTTCCGGAGTCTTATTGCGCTCCATTTCTTCAGCAAAATCATCGAGCTCTTTTAGATGTTTACACCAATGATCAATGACAGTGCATGGTGCAGCTTGTAAGATCCCTTTTTTTTTCCACTGCTCAAGTAGAGCTTTTTGTTCTTTATAGGTAGAGCCCCAGAAGCGGGCCGTTTCGTCTTGAGAAAGAAAGGCCGTTAATAGTGCATCTATTCTCTTATGCGCTTCCTTTTGTTCCTCGTTAACAAGATGGTTGCGCACTTTTTTTTCAAGACGCTGTTGCATCTTTACTTTTTCTTGGACAATGTGCTTTTGTGAGAGGATTTCATGTGTGAGGTGTTGTTGATAGAGATGGCTTTTTCGATCGAGGTGCTGTTTTCTTTTGCGTCGCTTCCACAGGGCAGCTACCCACTTTTTAAGTGGTTTAAAAGATGCCATCTATTGTCCTCCTACCTTACTAGAGAGTACTGACATGAGATGTGAAAGCGTTTTCATCAATGAGGCTAAATTATTCCAAAATTCTTGGTAGAAGGTGATTTGTAGTTGAAGCTTAGACTGCGCTTGGGTGCTTGCTGAAACCAATGTCGAACCATCGCCTTTAATAGCGCCTTCTAATGAGGCCATAGCAGCATTGAAGGCGGAAATTTTGGTTTTGTTGTTTTGATTGCCTTGACCTAGGTTCATAAGACCTTCAAAAGCTGCGTGTGCAGCAGAAAGTTTTTGCAAGAGTTTGCTCGCCATCTGTTCTATACTTTGTTGACCAGCCGCTGCTGCAGCGCCTTTCATCTGTTCGATTTTTTGCTCATTAGCATTAAACCAATTAGAAAACCCCGCTCTATTGTTATTCAAATTAGCAATGTCTTTGTTAAAAGCTGACTGTTGTACGGTGCCCGTTCCTCCCCAGGTGACGTGACCAGGGGCGCCAGCAACACCAGAGACGATGCTTCGCATGTAGTGATTTAACATTCTGTTTTCAAAAGAGAGGTCGGCTTGCGCATTTTTAAGGCTAGCCATCACGCCGCTCATCGCATTTCCAAAGATAAATTTGTTAAGAGCAGAAATAAAATTCGCAGAGGCGATGGATTGTAATAATTTTTTATCTTGTGGGTTATTGACGAGAGCTTGGAATTCCGCTTTATTTTGTTTAATCAAGGATGCAAGTTGTTTGAGTTCTTTTTTTATATTCTTAGTGCCCCCTGAAGCACCGTCTTTTTTTGCAGTTAATGTGCCCGATGTGCTGCTCGTTTTTTGTAAAAGGATTTGAAGTTGGTGAGTGTCAGATGTGGGGGTAGTGATAGCATCCAAAAATGTTTTAAGTTGTGCGATCGAAATGTTTAGATCGGAGTCGTGTGTGGCTGGTGGATGCGTACTTCCTTGAGAAGAGAGTGTTTGAATGATCTCTTCCAAAAAAGCATTCATAAGAGCAGCTGATTTTGCTTGAGCTTCGGATGTAGAAGGCGGTGAAATTTTTATAGCAGGTGGGGTGGTGATTGCAGGAGAAGTGGTGGGTTTGTTGGGCTCGACTGTCATACAAAGAATCCCTTTTTGTTAGCTGCCATCTTTAAAGTGCTGGGTCACTGAGCGCGACATGCGTTTAAATGACTGGAGAATTTCCGAGGCTATCTGATCGTACTGCGTTAAATTGAGCATCGCGGATTGCAACTCAGATTGCCCTGTTTGGTTTAATGCAACGACGGTAGAGGCATCTGAGCCAAGGAGGTTTTGAAACTGCCCTAAGCATCTGTTGAAAGAGCTAATGTCATCGTGCAATTTATGCTGCGAAATTTGTACGCCATTTTGATAAATACGTTGTTGAGCGGTGCCCCGAAAGCTTACATGTTGCATGTCTTGCGCTGCTTTAAAAAGACTATTAAGGGCAGCAGAAAGGGATTTAGCCATATTTAGGAGACTGGGGTTGTTTTTTGCCGCCGCAAACGATTCCATTCCCTTGACTACGCCTTTTTCAAAGAGAAACCAGTTAAATCCCTTGACGTTCGTCGGTAATTGACTAAGTGCAGGTGTTTTAAAATTAGCTGGCCATCCTTGAATCTTCCCCACGGCCTGCATCATCTGACCCCACAAAGTTTTATTAATCGTATTGGGAGAAACCCAGTGCATGGTGATAGGGGCGCCCCCTTGATTGAGTTGTGCAAGGGCAGGGTTTAAAAAAGTACTCAGGATGTGGTTTTCTACTGAAACTAAGTGAGCCTTACTTTGTACGTCTTTAAGTAAGCTTGCGCCTACTTTGCTAAAGAAGTCATGTTCCAAAGCACTAAAAAATGTGCGATTATCGGGATTTTGTGCCAATTCCTTAATGGCTGCCTGGTTGTTTTTGATGTCATCGATGAGGGTTTCGTTCTTTGAGGCTGAAGGCGTAGCAAGCCACGCGCTCAAAGTTGATAGAATCTGAGTGACATCTTGTGCAGGAGCACTTCTCGTTGCTTGGAGTGCTTGAGTCAAGGAGGGAGCGGGTTGCAATTGCGATTGAGCCGCTATAGCTAAATCTCTTAATTGAAAAACTTGCGCCTTAAGGGAAGAGGAATCTGAGGAAGAAGTTGCAGTTAACTGTTCAAGTCCCGCACGATAATCTTCGACAGCACGGAGCAAATCATTTGCCTGATAAGCAGAAAAAGCAGCGCTCTTTTGAGAAGCTTGATCGCTGGTTGAAGAAGTAGAGGATGTGGCTTCCGCTGCTGATAGTTTGTTACTACCCGCAGCCCTGTTAAGATCGAGTGACATACTGATTCTGAAGTTACCACGATGACAAACGAAATTCTAGAAAAAATTTTGCTATCTCTTGGAAAAGATTGCCATGTATACTGGGGGGCATCTATTCTGGACTTTGGACAAAGAGCCCAGATCTATACCCAATTCTTCAGGTGAAATGGGTATATTAATCTTAATGCTAAGAAAAGCACCTATGACAGATTACTTACAATCCGAAGAGTTTTTAAATCGTTCTCGTAAATTAGGGGAGATCCGCGAGCATCTGAACCCCTATCCAGCCTCATGGCCTGTTCCAGAAACAGTACAACAGTTGCTAGACCGCATGCAAAAAGAGCAACTTGGCCACAGTGAAGAAGCTGAAAGTGGAGCGACACCGCACGCTCGCATTGCAGGGCGCATTGTTTTGTTGCGCTCGATGGGAAAGAATTGTTTTTTACAGATTCAAGAAGAGGAAGCGCGGATCCAGTTGATGTTTAACCGCGACCATTCCAAGATCGCTGGGTTACTAGCCGAGGAATCAGCCATTAAATTCCTAGAAAAGAAATTAGATCTAGGCGACATCATCGGTGTAGAAGGGAATCTATTCTATACCCAAAAAGGAGAGTTAACTCTCTATGTAAAAGAGTTGACGCTACTTTGTAAAACACTTTTGCCACTTCCTGACAAGCACAGTGGTTTGCAAGATAAAGAGGTTCGCTATCGCAAGCGTTGGCTCGATATGCTTGCTCACAAGCAAGGTTTGCAAACTTTTGTACAACGCAGCAAACTTCTCATGTGGTTGCGCCAGTTTTTTCACGAACTGAACTTTTTGGAAGTGGAAACGCCGATTTTACAGAATTTTTATGGAGGTGCAGAGGCCGCTCCTTTTATTACGCATCTCAATGCACTCGACAAGCAGCAAATGTTTTTACGCATTTCCCTTGAGCCAAGTCTCAAGAAATTGATCGTAGGTGGACATCTGCGCGTCTTTGAGATTGGTAAGGCCTTCCGCAATGAGGGGATCGATAAAACGCATAATCCTGAATTTACCATGATCGAAGCCTATGCTGCTTATTGGGATTACAAAGATATGATGCGTCTTGTGGAAACACTTTTTGAAACGCTTGCCTTGAAGTTACATGGCTCTACAGTGGTGCGCTGCGTGCAGCCAAAAACGGGTTTAGAGTACGATGTTGATTTCAAAGCTCCTTGGAAAGCAATTTCCATGAAGGAGAGTTTAAAAGTGTATGCCGAAATTGATGTTGATGCAATGAGCGATGAAGCATTGTGCAATAAATTATTGACCACAGAACTCGATCCCAAAGAAGTCAAAAAGGCGACGCGCGGCAGAATGGTCGCCTTACTTTTCGAAGAATTCGTCGAACAGCATCTGATTCAGCCACACCATATCTTTGATCATCCCATTGAAACAACACCTCTCTGTAAGCCGCATCGCGATGAAGAGTTGCGCCAATCGGGAATTGTGGAGCGTTTTGAAAGTTTTGTGCTTGCTTCTGAAGTTTGCAATGCTTACACAGAGCTCAACGATCCCATATTGCAGAGGGAGTTGTTAGAGGCACAAACATCGAGAGACTCTATGGATTTGGATGAAGAGTTTCTTGAAGCAATATATCAAGGCATGCCACCGACAGGAGGTGTGGGAATTGGTATAGATCGTTTGGTCATGCTGCTTACTGGAAATTCTTCGATTCGGGATGTTCTATATTTTCCTCTGATGAAACGACAATAGGGACATATATTTTTGGTTGCCATTTGCTCATCACAATCCATCCTATGAAGATGCAGATGGCACTAAACCAAAGTGGCATAAAAGGGTCACCGGCGACAAAAGATCCTGAAAAGAAAGGAGAAATACTTAATGCCGCCGCTTGTACGGATTGACTAATCCCTAGCATCTCTCCCTGCTCGGTCTTTGAACATGATTGTGAGACGATTGTTGAACAAGAGGGAGAGATGAGTGCTTCTGCAAAGAGCAAGGGAAGCAGCACGATGAAAAAAAGCCAAGGTGTGTGCGAAAGCATGCATATTCCAAGTAGCACACCACATAACACTTGCCCCGTCCTCGCTAAGTGGATAGGTTGGTAACGCGTCAATAGAGGACGGATCAGAACACCCTGACAAAGCGCAACAAGAGCTCCTAGCAGCGTATAAAGCCAAGCTAATTCATTCATGTTGAGTTGATAGCCGTGGAGCATTAGCAGGGGGAGGTACTCCATAAAAAATCCCCAGCCAAATGTAAAGATGAACAGCGCGAGAAAAAGTGTCTTTAAGTGGGAATAAAAGAGTCCAGTTTTCAATTCCCTTAAGCCTTTTAAAAGCGTTACAGGTGTCTTTCGGCGCTCTTTAAGGGTCTCCTTGTAAAATAACTGAATCATCAAAACATTAAAGAGACATAAAAAGGCAGCGAGCCAAAAGGGTGTCGCGAGTTGACAGTTGCCGCACCATGCTGTCTGCGAGACAACGTGACCAAAAATTGGGCCAATTACATATCCAAGTCCTGCGCTCATATTAATGAGAGCAAAATTTTTAGATTTATTTTCTGGTTGACTGAGGTCTGCCATAGCAGACTGCGCAATAGTGAAATTCCCTCCAGCTGCGCCAATGATGATGCGCGAAAAGCACAGGAAAAGAAGGGCTCCAAAGGAGACGGATACTGCTCCTAAGATATAACCAGCTAAAGCAAGTAGTGTGCTCCAAATGAGCATAGATCGTCTGCCGAATCGATCAGAAAGGGCGCCAGCAATAGGTGCAGAAAAAAACTGTGCAATAAAGTAGCACGAGAGATAGACACCCAGCCATAATCCCCGAACAGATCCTGTTGTTTCAGCAGAAAAGATCTGTGTTGTATCGAGAAAGAGAGGAGTAAAGATAAGAAAAACAAGTCCGAAACCAAAAAAATCAATAAAAACAGTGAGTAAAATGGGTAGACGTTGCAACATAAGGCGTATGGTAACGTAATTTCTTTAAAAGGTGCTACTTGTTTTGAATTTCAGCTTTTAGTTATACTTTGAACAAGATCTATTAGAGAGAGAAGTCCCTATGCAGGCAAAGACACAACTCGTTGAAATGCGCGAAGCGCTTCGTCAGGCTCTTGACGAAGAAATGGAGCGCGATTCTACAGTCGTTATTCTTGGTGAAGAAGTCGCGGAATACAATGGACCGTATAAGGTAACCAAAGGGATGTTAGCAAAATGGGGGCCTGATCGTGTATTAGATACACCGATTGCTGAAGCTGGGTTTTCAGGTCTTGCCATTGGTGCTGCCATGACAGGTATGCGTCCTGTTGTTGAATTTATGAGCTGGAACTTTTCTTTTGTTGCTGCAGATCAAATCATTAGTCATGCTGCCAAAATGCACTACATGTCGGGTGGTCGCTTTTCTGTTCCTGTTGTTTTCCGAGGGCCTAATGGCGCAGCGGCACAAGTCTCAAGCCAACATTCACATTGCGTAGAAGCCCTTTACTGTAATATTCCAGGGCTGATTGTGGTTGCACCTAGCAATCCTTATCAAGCAAAAGGACTTCTTAAGAGTGCTATTCGCAATAATAATCCTGTTCTCTTTTTAGAATGTGAGCTAATGTATGGCGACAAGATGGAGATTCCTGTTGAGGAATATCTTGTGCCGATTGGTCAAGCATTTGTTGCACGTGAGGGCAAAGATGTCACTCTTATAGCGCATAGTCGCATGGTTGCCTTGTGTCAACATGCAGCGAATGAATTGGCCAAGCGTGGCGTTGAGGCGGAAATTATCGATTTATGCACAATTAAACCTTTAGATATTGACACAATCAAGCGCTCTCTTACAAAAACGCACCGCGCAGTGCTTGTTGAAGAGGGACATGTGTTTGCCGGTATTTGTGCAGAAGTGGGCTTTCAGATCATTGAACACTGTTTTGATGAACTGGATGCACCCCTAGTACGCGTTTGTCAGAAAGAGACCCCAATGCCCTATTCAAAAGTATTAGAAGTTGAGACATTACCCACTGTGCCGCGCATTTTGACAGCGGTCGCTTCATTAGGAGTATAAAAATATGGCCACACATTATTTAAAGATGCCAAAATTGTCTCCCACGATGGAACAGGGCACGATTACAGCATGGCATTTTTCAGTAGGTGAAAAGATAGCTGACGAAAGTATCGCTATCGATGTGGCAACTGATAAGGCAAATGTGGAGTACCAAATTGTCGATGGCGGATGGTTAAGAAAGATTTTGATTGGAGCAGGGCAGAGTGCTCAAGTGGGACAACCCATTGCTCTTCTCACCGATGAAGCTGATGAAGCTATTGTAGAAGTCGCACCTGCTGTTATTGTCCAACCTGTAAAAGAAGTACTACCCCAAAAAGAAGAACAACCCAAGGTGGCCATTTCACCAGACGTGACTCCTTCAAGGGAGTCTACGCGCGTAGTGGCTTCTCCTTTGGCGAAAAAATTAGCCGAACTCCATAAAATCGATTTGCACCGCATCTCTGGCACAGGGCCTCAAGGTCGCATCACAAGTCGCGATTTGCCCTTAGAAGGAGCAGTGAGAAATCTGAATCCAATCCCCTTGTCTCCTATGCGCAAAGTGATTGCGCGCCGCTTGCAAGAGTCAAAGAGCACTGTGCCTCATTTTTATCTCAATGTGGCTGTTGAAGTATCTGCTCTGGTTGAATTGTATCAGCAACTCAAGAGTATTAATACGGGTATTACCTATAATGATTTGATCATTAAGGCCTCCGCTCTTGCTTTACAAGAGCATCCACAGATGAATTGTACTTTTGATGCAAAAAATGAAATGATCCTCCCCGCGGCTTCCATTGATATTTCCGTGGCGGTGACCGTAGAAGGTGGCCTTTTGACGCCGGTTGTGCGCAAGTGCGAAGAAAAAAATGTAAAAGAAATTTCAGCAACCATGAAGGAGCTGGCGACGCGGGCAAAAGCGATGAAATTGCGTCCAGACGAGTATCAAGGCGGCTCTTTTACCATCTCTAATCTTGGAATGTTTGCGATCGATTCCTTCGCTGCTATCATTAATCCTCCACAAATTGCTATTTTGGCAGTCTCGGCAATTACTGATCAGCCAGTAGTAAAAAATGGACAGGTAGTCGCTGGAAAAATATTGGAGTTGACACTGTCCGTTGACCATCGCGCATGCGATGGAAAAGATGCTGCGCAGTTTATGCAAACGCTAAAGAAATATCTTACTTCGCCAGCCCTTCTGTTAATTTAATATAAAAATTGTTATAATAAGTTTTTTACACTTAAAAACTATTATGACTCTCTCTTTGGTAAATCATCTTGAAGGATTGGCTACTAGTTGGCGTCCCATTTTGGCATTGGAGCCAGAGGCGCCTCTTGATGAAGTGATTGTTCAAATTGCTCAATTGACATTTGCACAAGCGAAATCTAATGTGCCTAATGCTCTTTGGAAAGAGACGCGCGATACATTGCGCGAGCTAATGCGAAGTTACTCCGTAGATGAATGTATCGCTTCTCTTAAAGAAAAGCATTCCTTAGAGCTGACTCAATATGTTGGTAGGTTGCTGCTCGCTCAAACCTTTATGAGTAGTAAAGATTCCCCTGCTGCAACTGCTGAAGCATTGGCCCGCTATATTGCCTACATGGCTGATGCTATCTTAAAAGCCTCTCGCGTGATTCCCGTGAATGATCAACTATTTTGGATTTCCGGCTCATTCAAGAAAGATGGGATTTATGCGTATTACCTGGCGCCTATCCATTTGCAGGACGGCAGAGCGATTTCGGCTGTAATATTTCGTGGGACAAAGACCGATAGTCTGCAGAGAGATGTAGAAAAAGGTGCTCCAGGTGCGACAAGTTTTATGAAACATCAAGATCAGCTATGGAGCCAGCTGCTTAAACTTTTTCAGGATGCCCCTGGTGCGCCTTTATTGATTACAGGACATAGTTTGGGTGGTACCGATGCACAACATTTATTGTACTTGTTAATAGAGCGCTGGCAGAGTTTGCCTGCTGAATGGCGACCTCGTGCCATTTATCTACATACATTCAACGCACCTGCAGTAAGTCAAAGAACGGCGGAAAAATTTGTTGAGGCGCTGCATAAGTTGGATACAGATTCCTTGCAGCTCTCTATTTTTCATAACTTACGTCAAAATGATTTTATACAACTTGCATCTGGAGTGCATTTGGGAGCAAACCTTCCTTCAGCAAGCTTAAAAACTGTGACGCTTGTTGCGCGTGTGTTTATAGACCATTTAGAACATAGCAATCTGAACTTTTTCAAAAAGCAGCGTGCTCTCCATAAGGAGCATTGCTATCGGTACTTGGGTCATGAGTATGATGAATATAAAGCAACAAGAGCTAGCGAGTTCCTGGTGCGTCCACTTTCGCGCATAGGAGGCTTCATCCCAGATCCTACAAGTTGGTGGAAGCCTCAAGATATCCACCCTGAGCGTGTCATTATCTGTTCTGACGAGGTGCAAAAAAGTGAAGAGCTGTGGAGCATCGATGATGACATCTCTGTTATCGGTAGTGAGTCAGAAGTTGAAGTAGAAGAAACAACATCTGTCCCTCAAGCAGCGTCCTCATCTTCCTGCTTGGCCTTTCTAGTAGGGCTGATTGAAAAGTGCATTGCTCAGCTTCAGCAATATTTAAATTTTCTTTGCCAAGCACTTGTCTCGCTTGCATCACAAAAAGATTAACAGTATACTTTAGTAAAACGCTCTCCAGCTAGAAACTCATGTTAGAAGCTTATTTTGCGCTCAAGTGGGACACGTTTTAAAACACTTTGCACACCTGTGCGCAAAGGTGGGTTAGAAAATTAGAATGATAAGGTGATCGGGTCAAATGTGCGGCATTTTCGGGTATAGAGGTCCAGCATGTCCAGTTGAAAGATGTCTGGGAGGACTTCAGAGATTGGCGTACAGAGGATACGATTCAGCAGGTATTGCAGGGGTCATTAATGGCCAATTGCATCATTGTCGCGAGATCGGAAAACTTCAAAGACTTAAAGAAGCTCTGGCAGAGTGTACCTGGGGTCAGTTACAGAGCGCGATTGCTCATACGCGCTGGGCCACGCATGGTAAACCAACTATTGCCAACGCACATCCGCAGTTTGATGAGTATGAAAGTTTAGCCGTTGTTCACAATGGCATCATTGAAAATCATCACGCTCTGCGCCAAGAACTGATGGCCAAGGGAGTGCGTTTTACTTCAGATACAGACACAGAAGTCATTGCCCAGTTAGTGGCTTTCTTTTATTCTGGTGATTTAAAAGCCGCTCTACATCAAGCTTTGCAGCGCTTAGAGGGTTCTTGGGCCATTGTTCTGTTACATCGAGATCATCCCGAACAACTATTTGCCTCGACGCGCAATTGTCCGTTAATGATCGCACGTAATCATGACGAGGTGATGATTGCTTCCGATTTGGGTGCCTTTGAAGGTGAAGAGTTAGAAGTGCTTTTCTTGCAAGATTACGAGTTAGCTGCTGTGGCAGTAGAAGATGTAGCAATTTGGGATATGACGGGAAAACGAGCCAAACGCCCCTGGCAACCTATTCCACTTCAAGAGGCGGTAAGTGATAAAACGGGTTTTGAGCACTTTATGCTCAAAGAAATTTTTGAACAACCAAATACCCTGGCCTCAACATTAGAGGGGCGTCTAACGCCCGATGCGCTAGAAAAAGAGCTGCCTTCGCCAGTGATCAACTTTTTAAGTCGATTTTCGCATGCAATGTTGATCGCTTGTGGGACTTCATATCACGCAAGTTGTATTGCAGCACAGTTTTTACAGGAGATTGCACATGTACCCGTGCAAGCTCATGTTGCTTCTGAATTCCGCAGTCAATTGCCCGTGGTGTCTCCTTTAACATTAATCATTGCGGTTAGTCAATCAGGAGAAACGGCAGATACTTTAGCAGCGGTGCGTGATGCAAAGCTCAAAGGGGCGACTGTTATTGCTCTTTGTAATGTTCCGCATGCGCTTCTTACACGCCTTGCAGATGCTACTTTGATGTTGCGAGCAGGTCAGGAAATATCTGTTTGCTCTACAAAAGCCTTTACAAGTCAGTTAGCGCTCCTAACGATCCTTTCGGTCTGGATTGCTAGAGTTCGGCTCAAGAGTCCTGAAATGTTGCAAGGAATTTTACATGAACTTGCACAGATGCCAGGCCACGTGGCTGCTATTCTGCAACAAAGTCCTTATTTTGAGAAATTGGCAAAAAAATATGCAGAGTATGATCACTTTTTCTATGTAGGACGTAGCTACATGTTTCCGGCGGCCTTAGAGTCGGCTTTAAAGCTTAAGGAAATTGCCTATATTGATGCGAATGGCTATCCAGCCGGAGAAATGAAGCATGGCCCCATTGCGCTGTTGACCTCTAAGCTTCCCGTCGTTGCTCTCTGTGCTAATAAGCATCTCCTTGATAAATTGATCAGTAATCTCATGGAGATTAAAGCGCGCTCTGCGCCTATTATTGCGCTGGCCTTTTATGGCTCAGAGCAGATTCAAAAGATTGTCGATGATCTTTTCTGTTTACCTCAGTGCAGTGATGCATTAGCCCCCCTTACTGCCTGCGTTGCAGGACAGCTTTTGGCGTATTTTATCGCCAAAGAGCGTGGGGCTGATATTGACCAACCTCGCAACTTAGCTAAATCAGTTACTGTCGAATAACAACCACTTCAGCATCGCCTACAGGGCATTTATCACTCGTTATCCTCTGAAACAACGATCAAAAGCTGGGCTTATGTTGTTGAGCAAGTGGAAACGATCTTTGCCAGAGTCTTAATCGTCGGGTTCTTATGCTTAAAGGCTTGATACGCAGTGGATCTTGAAAGGTCCGCACTTTTTAAAAAAGCAACTTTGTTATGTTCTTGGAGATAAATCTCTAGGAGTTCTACAATGCCTTCAGGATCATTATTGATTAAACATTCCATGATAGCTGCACCAATAAAATCCGAATTCAAGTAACGCTTAGGATCGAACTCTTTCACATTAGTGTTTTTTTTCAACATCAAAGTTTCTTTTGATGTACTTGACGAAGAGGGCCTTTGCCTTTTTAATGTCTTTATCTTGTCCATTTTTGTTTCCTCCATAAAGTAATAGTAGGAGTTTTTGCCCTATTTTCCCAAAGTAAACGCGCTTGCCATCATGCCAGCGCAGCTCAAAAACTTGGTTTTTGGTGACTCCTGTATCATACTCAGAAACGTTTTTGTGGTCTCCAAAGTGATCATCTTCGATAATATGTTCGATTCTTTTGGCAACAACAACTTGCGTTTTCAATGGCTGTTGATCAAACCACTCTTGAAATTCTATTGTCTGAATAACAACGTTCTTGTGCATGGACTATTTGTACTATAGATTACACATATTTCGCAAGAAAACACGAAGATATTATAAGTGGAGACCAACGACACCAGCGATGATCAGACCTGTCGAAATGACCTTAACGGTTGTGAGTGGTTCGCCAAGAAAAAGAATGCCGATGGCAGTGATGAGCGCAACGCCAACTCCGGCCCATATAGCATAGGCAACGCCCATGTCGAGTTTTTTAAGTGCAAATGCAAAAATGGTGAAGCAGATAGCATAGAAGACAAAAACACCTACAGAGAGCCAAAATTTCGAAAGACCATCTGATAATTTCAAGCAAAGTGTACCCGCTACTTCAAAAATGATAGCCAAGGCAAGTAGAAACCATTGATTTGACCACATAATAAACTCCTGATTTTTTTTCTAGCACCACACCGCTGTCAATAAGGTATGAAAGAAGGGGTGGCACTGCGCATCTTCTACTGTAATCCGCTCTTTTGGATTAAAAGTCAGCATTTTTGTAATAAGGTCAAGAAAAAGGGCATTGGCGCGTTGCAGACCGTGGAATAATAGCTTGTCCCTATCTTGCAAATGTTCTTGATCTGTAGGTAATTGCGCCTTTAGGGATGGGTTTTTGTGATGGGTGGCTACGTAGTGGTGAATATATGCCGCACAACTATTATAAAGTTCTGTGTTTGTAGAAGGAAGTGCAGCAGCCTTGTCTCCAATGTCATCTAACACAAAGGGAGCTAGTTGATTGTAGCAATAAAGTAACTCTAGAGCGTCTTTAAAATGCCTTTTTTCAGAAGCTACTCCATCGTACTGTGCCATTTTTTCCTTCATCCACTGTTGCATGTCGAGAGGAATCTGATCAATCTGCATTAGGCATTTTCCCGTTAATGCTTCCATCAGTACACATCCTAGACTCCAAATATCTAGGGCATAATCAGGAGTAGTTGTGCGGGCGCGATTGAGTGCGATCTCGGGTGCTCGATAATAGGGAGTTTGCAGCGCAAGATGGGGGCATTGTTTGAGTGTTGTTATGAGACATGCATGTTCAAAATCAAAAAGCGTGGCATAGCGGCCATCCCAGCCAATATTTTTAGCTGCGAGATCTCCATGGACAAGTTTTTTTTCTTTTAAGGAGCGTAGAGCCGAGAGTAATTGCCTTCCTAGCATCTGCGTTTCACAAATGCCTAAACCGCGTCCCTGCGCCGTTTGCAAGAGATGTCGTGTTAAAGATGGCCCTACGTCGTTTAAAAACAACATATGGGCATCCTCTTTGGCATCCATAAAGACATGTTGCAGCGATAAAGAGCCATATGTAGGAACGATATGAGCTCTATCCCGCAAATAGTACAAAGTGCGCCATTCGTCATATATGCGACATGTATCTTTGCGCTCGCAAGGAGGAAGGCAGCACTTGATGGCCATCTTACTGAAACATCCATTAAAGATGGCACTCGCGCGAAAAACTACAGAATGGCTACTTGTTCCTGCTATCGCTGTCACATGCCATGTACAGTTTTTCCAAGTAAAGGTAGAGCCTACATTAAAGGGAAGGAGTGAGGCAACAGCGGCAACACATCTTCGGTCTTTGTCGTGTAGGGCGCGTAAGGCAGTTTCAGCTCTTAGCTTAAATAATGCCTCTTGAGGGGGTTGTGAGGGGAGGCAAAAATGTAATGTAGATGTCATGGTGATATCAAATACTAGTATCTAAATCCAATTTGAGCAATCCAAGATTGCCAAGGTTGCAGTGTGAAGGCGCGAGGTAATTCGGGTGCCTCGTTAATAGTAGAATGAAGGGGGCAAATGCATGCAAGAACCAATGTAAAGTATTTATGGTTATAGCGTAAGCCTGGAGTTAGAGTCAAAAGAGAGCCCCCTGAATTACCAATAGCGACACCATTTTCAATGCTTTTATCAGTCCACGCCCCACCTAATTCCAATGTAATGAGAAGTTCTGAATAGTAACCTGACTGAGGGATACGCCAAGGAAATAGTGTGGTATTCCATTGTAGACCACCCTGCAGCGTGTTTCCCGATCGATAGTTGTGGCCAGTAAAGTAGTTTAGATAATACAGGTAAGCATTGCACTCGTGTCTTTGTGTTTGCCATGTAAAGAAAAGTTGCAGAGGAATTCCCCAATTACCTGTGCCTGGTTGTAGACCACGCGGCAGGACTCCCAAGAGATCACTTTCATTCCATTCACCTGTTGGAGCTTGTACGCCTGCAGTCGCAAAGATGCGCAGTGTGCTACCTATCCAATTGCGATGAAAAAAACGCCAAGAACCTACAGCGACTAGATCGCTTAACCCATTGCTTTTTCTAGAGATAACTTCTTCGCCACTTGTGCTTTGTGCACGTGTGTAAAGAAAGGGTACAACAGCTAAGACAAAGAAGTTTTCACTGATTCCGTAGGAGAAGAGAGTATTTTCAGCTTCAACGCGTTTTTTTAAATGGTCAGATTGATAATTTTGCACGCTGCCTGATACAAGAGCAAAGAATTCACCTTTGCCAACACCAATCCCAGGTGTGGCGATGATAGGTGCAGCGCTGAGAGAAGTAACAATTGCAAAAAGAAAGGAAAATAAGAGAACACGTTTCATCGAGGAAAGATCCACCCCGAGCGAGTCTCTTCATCACCCTTAATGTAGATCCACTGTAAATCATATCCAGCCTCTTTTACCATGCAAAAAAAGGAAGCGGGATTAAAGGGAATGCGATTATCCCAGTGAAAATGAGCGCGATTGGGTCCAAGATCAAGTCGAAAGCACAGAACGCCGGGATGTTCTTCTAAAATACGGGCGATATGCGTATTGCAAAAAGGGCAGGCAAGGCCTCTTAATTGTAAGACAACACTCTGAATGGCCGCCTCTATAGGTATTGAGTAGGTGAGTAAGAGAAGGCATATGAGGCGAATCAACATCACAATACTCTTAGTAAGTCTAACTTTGTGCGCGCTAGGCAAGCTTGAGTTTCCGTCGAGACTACTTCATCAAGAGGTGTTTTGGCAAGCACTTTCTCAAAATATTCTATCGCTAATTCATAGCGTTGCATCGCTGCAGCGATTTTTCCAAGGAGCAATTCAGTATATGTATGGTAGATAGCACATTCCACAAAGGTGCCATCTTGGGGAAAAGGAATAAGGAGAGCTTCCTTGGCGGTAAAGAACGCGGGCAATAGCTGATCAGTTTCAAAGTAATGGCGCGCTATGTGAAAGAGTGGTTCTCTTCGCGATGGACGAAAGAGATAGGCATTTTGATAGCTGGCAAGGAACTCTTTCGCTGCAAATCCAAGCATCTCCTGTAGGCGTCCGATTTGATACATGGACCAAAAACACTCCTCAGCGCTGCCTTCAAGTCGTATGCGTTTTTGAAAGGCAACAAGAGCCTTTTGGTAATCTCCAGCACAAAGATAAGCTTGTGCAATAAATAGTTGTCTGCGCGTGTTGAAGGGATCGATTCGTTGCTCGTCTTCCATCAATTGCGCATCTTTTAAAAATTTGTCTGGATCGCTTGTGCGGCAACCATCTGGACAGTTTGCCAAAATATAGGCCCCTTCAAAAACACCTTTTGAAGGAGTTTTTGAGTAGCAAACCAGCTCTTCGTGCAGCACTCCTTCCCAGAGCCACTGCAGGTGGTTACTAAAGAGAAAAACGCGCTGGACAACGCATCCCGCTTGATGTAGAGGGATAAGATAGTAGTCGCACGTCAACTCCTGCTGGAAAGAGTGAACAATGAGCTCTTCATCAGCATCGATATGAAGTAGGTAGTCAGCAGTGCCTTGAGCGAGTTGAATGCATTCTGATCGATTATGAGCAAAGTTCACCCATGGACGCTCATAAAGATTCCCTGGTATGTTCTGCAGGGTTTTCTGAATGCGATCGCACGTGTCATCTTTTGAACCAGTATCGACGATAACCCAGTGATCAATAAACGGGATCACTGAGCGCAAGCAGCTTTCAATTACCGCTGCCTCGTCTTTAACAATCATAGTAAGACAGATAGTTGGACGCTTCATAGCGAGAAGTATTTCTGAAGTAAGGAGATGATATCAAGAAAATATTGTTTTTAGAAAATCTAAGCGCTATGCTGGTTTTTTTAACGAAGCTCAAATGTACCCATCCCTTTAGGAGAAATGCAATGAAAGCACTAAAATTTGCTCCCGTACCTATTATGGTAGGTGTGTTAGCCTTTGTGTTTATCTTACTCGTCCAGGCAATTCATGTGGATGCGTGGCCTGGATTTATTACTTGGGCAGGATATTTGCTCGCAAAACCTAATGGATTGCCAAATGCACTTCGAAAAGGTATTGCATTCACTTTAGGGATTTTGATAGGGATGTTAATCGTTATTAGTGCGACATACCTTGACAGTTCTTTTGGGAGTTATGCTTTAGCCTTTAGTGTAGCCTGTGCCGCTTTTGTCATCCTCTTACTTGAACTTGTGCCTTTTTTTGATATGGCACCAGCTTATTTCCTAGGAGCGGCCACCTTTTTTGCTGCTGGTGCAAAAATTACGGGCGATGATTTTCTAAAGATATGGGTTCCGGGCCTTTTAGGGATTATATTCGGTCTTGTAACAGCCTATCTGCGTACAAAACTTATTGATGAAACATCTCAAAAAAATCCCCGTTAAGAAAGTTGCATCAGAAGAGAAAATCTTTTAAGATAGGAGGGTCCTTTTAAGGAGAAATACTTATGGCTTATGAACGCGAAGATGTTTTACGTCGTCAGCAGGTCGCAGTCAGTTCGTTTGCAACGAAGGTCTATGGCTGGATGTCTGCAGGACTTGCGCTGACGGCAGTAGTGGCTTATTGGATTTGGTCATCGGGACTTTATCAAGTTTTAATGCCTTATTGGTGGCTCTGTGCGATTGGGACATTGGCCATTGCCTTTGTAATTTCAGCCCGAGTGAATACGCTGACTGTTCCAGGGATGGCAGCTCTTTTTCTTGGTTATGCCCTGATTCAAGGGGTCTTTTTTGGCGTTGCTTTACCCGGTTATGCAGCAGCTTATGGTGGAGGTGTCATTTGGAGCGCCTTTGCGACAGCTTCTGGTGTTTTCTTACTTGCAATGCTCTATGGCGTTTTTACGCGCAATGACCTGACAAGTATTGGCCGTATTCTTACCTTTGGTTTGATTGGCTTGATAGGTGTCACGCTATTAATGGTCATCTTGTCATTTTTCATGAATATCACATGGTTGAATCTTGTGATTAGCTGGATTGGGCTCGTGATCTTTGTTGGGCTGACAGCCTATGATGCTCAACAAATTCGTGCGATGAGTCGTCAGGCAGGTAGTGATTCATTACAAGCTTACAAATTAGCGCTTGTTATGGCTTTACGCATGTATATCAATGTCATTATGATTTTTTGGTATCTGCTGCAAATTTTCTCATCATCTAGACGATGAGCTCATCTTGGCTGATAAAAATTGCAGATCGCTGGTGTAGCCTGGCATGTGCCGTTGTGCTACTCCAGATGCCTCTTTTTATGAGTCAGTATGCGGAGCGCCTTGGTGGACACGTCGAGGAGCTCCACTACCAGATGGATGCGGTTCAAAAATTTGCTTCTAAATCTGGATATTCCTTAAAAGGCTATATACAGCAGTTTTTTGAAGATAAAAGCCCTGTTGTGAGTTCTCAGGGCGAGTACCTGGTGCAGCTGCAACAGCGCACTCAACGTCTTGAAAAAGATGCGTGGCGTTTACAGAAGGCTACTGCACTTAGTCGCCCTTTTGTGTTTCTTACAACACTCGATGGACAAATTGCAAAAAACACATTCGCTTCCTTTCAGCCAGGGGTTTCTTTTTCTATTGAAAGTGCTTTATATGCCTTAGTCGGGCTTGTCTTGGGGAATTGTCTCTTTCTCGTTTTTTCACGAAGTCTACGTGGTCTTTTTAAACGCAAGCCTGCGGTTTAAAGTGGGTGTAATTCAAGTATTAGTTAGCTATTGCAAGCTAGAATGGAAGCTCTTCTTAAGGCTTCAGCAGATACTCTTCTGCCAAAAAATCCTTATTTTCCCCCTCTGTGTGCTCTGTGGGCTCTGTGGTTCAAAAAAAATAACACAAGTTTAAATAAAAATATTTACCACCTAACATTTTGAATTACACCCGTTTAAACTCCGAATTACGCCCCTATTTTAAAGGCCAAGTAGCCCCTTGAGGAAACTTTCAGGGTCAAAGGGGATGAGGTCATCAACGCCTTCTCCGACACCGATCCATTGAATGGGTAATTTAACGGCACTCTGCAGTGCAATGGCAACTCCTGCCTTACTTGTACCATCTAGTTTAGTGATGATAAGGCCTGTCAGAGGGGTGAATTGGTGGAAGACGTGCGCCTGATCAACGCCATTTTGTCCACTATTGGCATCGAGCACGAGGAAAGTCTCGTGAGGGGCGCCAGGAATAACTTTTTCGCATGTCTTCCGGATCTTTGCAAGTTCGCGCATGAGTTCTGTTTTCGCTTGTAAGCGACCTGCAGTATCAATGAGAAGAACATCAGCTTTGCGAGCAATCGCGGCATGCAGTGCATCGAAAACTAGTGCAGAAGGGTCTTGGCGTGGCTGACCGCGTATAATTTCGATCCCTAAACGCTCTGCCCATAGGGAAAGTTGTTCTGTCGCAGCGGCGCGGAAGGTGTCGCCAGCAGCAATAATCACCTTTTTCCCGGCTTTTTGTAGCATTTGGGCCATTTTGGCAATAGAAGTTGTTTTACCACTGCCATTAACACCAGTTATCAGAATAACTAAAGGGGGCTCGGAGAAATCGAGTGGTGCTGCTGGAAGGAGGTGACGGCTGAGTTCTTGCTCCAAAAGATGAAGGAGCTCCTCTTGAGTGGTGTCGGGTTTTTTGGTGAGTTGTTTGCGCAGTTTATCGACGAGTTCACCAGCTAAAGTGGCACCTAAATTGGCTTCATAGAGAAGTGCCTCAAGGGCTTCAAGTTTTTCTTCATCAATTTTTCCACCCAAAATTGTGTGTAAACGTTGAGCAAAGGAAGAGGCGCTTTTTGAAAGGGCTTCTTTAACTTTTTTATAGCTATTTTTAAGAAAGTCAAACATACTTCGGCTACTTATTTACTTTTATTGATGACACCCCTTAGTATCCTTTGGGGTGGCTCTTTTTGTCTATTGTAATTGTCATGGAACTTGGTGATCTTCAATTAATGCCCGGTTTAGAGAAATGGGGCGTGCCTATTAAAGCGTATGCAGTTGCTGCTGATATAGGAGATCTGGCTGGGGCAGGAGAAAAATTCCATTTTGATGATTCTGTAAATGTCTGGCGACTAAAACCCCACGTTTCAACATGGCACACTGATGAAGGGGTATGGTCAAATCAGCAATCTTTGCCCCAAACGTTAGCTGCCTTCCTCGGTAAATTTTACATCTCTCAGTATTCTCAGCCTTATGGGCGTTTATGCCGCAAGGTTCTTTTACAGTCATTTGAGAAGGAAGAACCAATCGTAAAACAGCACTGGGGATTATGTCACGGAACGCTGACAAAAAAATTGCAGCATACATGTTGCCAAGAGTTGCTTGAAGATTTCTTTTTTTCAAATGATTTAGTCACTCTGGAGGTCCATTGGGCGGCCGATCAGGTGTGTGGCGCCTATGCACGAGTAGATCCCCATGCCTATTTTCGTCAGAAGAGTCAAATTGAAAGAGAAGAGCGCGGACAGTTGCATGCAGTAGAGGCATTAGCACGTCATTATCGACTACAATTTATTCCAGAACAAGGTTCTCGCACCTTTATTATCTCTGATGATGCAATGGTGGGCAGCTATTTGATGCATCGAATGCGCACTTTGGGTGGCTCTCCTATTGGGGCCGTTATTATCGATACTCTAGACTTGCATACTTTTTGGGATATTTCAAAGGTTTGGTCAGGTGCTAAAGCTTCTGTTCTTATTTTAGCGTTTGTTAAAATCCCTCAACGAGAAGTTGTCCAGCGCTTTATATATGGGTTGATTCGCGGTCAGGCTCCGTTAGATCTTAAGATTATCGTCTTGATTGATCTAAAGAACAATGTATCGGGGCGAGGACTACTGGCACATATGCCTTGGAAATGCCATATACATCATGATTTGGATGCTTGTGCCTTCAGTGCAGCCTGGGAAGAATGGCAGTCATAATTGGAGATTTGTAAAAATTGATCATTGATGAATTGAAAAAACGACCTCAAGTTTTCTATGGAGGTACAACACCCTTCTCTAAAAAAATACTTGTCGCGGGTCAGTGGGATGCAGTGATTTCTGATGGCCCCATCATGCAAAAAAAATGGCCTGTCTACCACTCTCTCGAAGCTGCAAATGTAAATATAAAAAATTTAGTATGCACCCTGGCGGTTGTTCCTACACTGATCCAAAAAGCAATCAATGAGGCGATCGCTTGTCGACTGGATGCTTTAATATGCCCCATGGGTCAGTTGCCTGAAAAAGATCTACACCGTGCTTGCCAACATATTCCCCACCTCTTGGGACCTGAATTTCACTATATGAAGGGATCATGTAAGAAAGCGCGCTTGGCGATTGTTTCAACCTCGTATACTTTACTGCAGCTTGCGCTGAGTAATTTTGAAAGGGCGCAGTTGCCTATTGCATATGCCATGTCGAGTGTCCGTTGGGAGAATTTGGAACAATTGATTCGTGAGATTGATCAGCCTTCTTTAGCGTGGTTTTATATCGGACCTATCGAGCACATTCCACAGCAATTACCGCATACTGGAGTGATTTTGCCATGTCGACACGATCAAACAGCACATTATTGTTTTGAAAAGAAATCGCAATGGAGGAGAGGCGGACATGTTGTCGTTGAAACTTTTCGAGAAATGGAAAAGGAAGCACATTGTCATTGAAGGAGCAGTACATTCCTCTCATGATATTTGGCTCTCTGGCAAACCATTTTTGATCGGGCAACAAGATTCACAGCTACGCTTCGAGGCTATTGAAAGATTTTTTAAAAATCAATTTGCCTCGCAGTGGATCAAAGTTATGGAATTGGGAGCCTATAAGGGCTATTTTCCAATGCGTTTGTCTGAAAAACGTGCGGGACAGTTTATCCTATGGTCCTGCCATGCCGCCTATCAAATGTTCCGTATTTGTTCCCTTGCAGAAGATCCTCAGCTTGTGCTTCTCTCTGAAAAAATCACCCCTATGCTCTGGCAGCGGCTACATTTTTCAAATGAGTTTTTTGATGCAATTATGATTTTTGATAATCAGCATCAACATTGGGCGCCCTCTGGAAAGTTATGGATCCAGATGTTAAGTAAGCTGAGTCGATTTATCATCGTCGAATGTATTGATGAAAGGCACTACTACCATGCACCCACAGGGCTTATTGATATTAAAAGTTTTCCATTTCATCAACGGCTTTTGAGTTATAAAGTCAAAGATGTGCATTGGAATTTATGGGCATTGAGCGCCTTTGAAGATCCTTTTAAGATACCGGGTCCACTTTTACCTATTTCACTCGACGCCTTCTTTGCATATGGCCCAGAATATCCTTTAAAAAGGGTTTATGAGGAATTTTTAGGTGCTTTGCCTCCGCAAAAATTTTCTCATTGGCATCCAAAGGGACCTTTACATCTTGTCGATACTCATGCAAAATTAGCGAGTCACTGGTTAATTGAGCAACATGCTATTTTTAATGAAAAACTCCTAAAGGGAAGAAAATGAGACAACGCCAGCGCCTATTAACAGAAAATCCTTTAATGTTCGCTCATGCCATTCGTCTACAAGACCTTTACGAATGTTATTTCCCCATTGCAGATATAGCTAATCCAATGGATCTTGTTCAGGTCAAGCATAAGGTAGCTGAATATTTAGCTGCTGGTGTAGATCCTAAATCCTCTGTAATTTATTTAGAATCAGCAATACCCGCTTTCTATGAGATATATACTCTATTAAATCTTCTTCACCCTACACCTCCAGCAGTCATTAATTTTTTGCAAATTCATCCCGATTTTGTTCCTGTAGACTCTTTAGAAGAGCTACAACAAGTCAAAGAAGTGATTGATGCATTAAATCGAAGAATAAAAAATTTATTTACTTTACCGATTGAAGGTGTCGTTCACGAAAAAATCCCTTTTAGCTACACTCAAGAGCGTTACGAAGCCATTGTTTCTGAGCGCGGATTTGTGGAAGAGGTTCTTTATGAAGGGACTTTAAAGGCGGAAAAAGCTACCGATGAGGTGCTTGATCGCGTACGTCATGCGATGCATTATCATGAGCAGTGGGAAGCAATTGCAAAAATGGCACATGAAAGAAAAGAGAGCCAACTTCTTTTTGGACATATGGGATCTTCGCCATGACTTTTGATCTTGTTGCACCATTTAAGCCTGCAGGGGACCAACCACAGGCCATTGCCTCTTTGGTTGATGGGCTAAAAGAGAAAAAAGCAGCGCAGGTTCTTTTGGGAATTACTGGTTCGGGGAAAACTTTTACCATGGCGAATGTCGTGGCAACTGTTCAACGTCCAACTCTTGTTCTAGCACATAATAAGACTTTGGCGGGGCAATTATACCAGGAGTTTCGCTCATTTTTTCCCAACAATGCGGTTGAATACTTCGTCTCTTATTATGATTATTACCAACCAGAAGCTTACATTCCGCGCACAGATACCTATATTGAAAAAGATATGGCGATTAATGATGAGATCGACCGCATGCGTCTTAGTGCGACGCGGGCGCTTTTAGAGCGACGCGATGTATTGATCGTGGCTTCTGTATCGTGTATTTATGGTTTAGGACTGCCTGAACATTATATCGAAATGCGTTGTTCACTGCAGCGAGGACAGCTTCTTGATCGCGATGCCTTTCTCATGCAGCTCGTTCATATGCGTTATGAGCGCAATGACTGGGAGCTAGAGCGAGGGCGCTTTCGCGTCCGTGGGGATGTTATTGAAATTCTGCCGGCCTATGAAGAGGCGGCCGCCTTGCGCATTGAATTGTGGAATGGATCCATTGAACGGATACGTCAGGTAGATGTGCTCACCGGAAAACAACTGTACGAAGTACAAGAGATCACATTATATCCTGCTTCTCACTTTGTAACACCGGTTGAAACTAGAGAACGCGCCATTGCTTCTATCCAGGCGGAATTACAACCACGTCTGGCTGAATTTGAGGCGACAGAGCGTTTTCTGGAGAAGCAGCGGCTTTTAGAACGTACGCGTTACGATGTAGAAATGATTCGCGAAACTGGAACGTGTAAGGGGATTGAAAATTATTCGCGCCACTTTTCGCAACGTCTTCCCGGCGAGCCTCCCGCGTGTTTACTCGATTATTTTCCCGATGATTTTCTCTTTATTATCGACGAATCACATCAAACATTACCTCAGCTACATGCGATGTATGCAGGGGATCGGGCGCGGAAAAGTTCCTTGATTGAATATGGTTTCAGATTGCCATCGGCGCTCGACAACCGCCCCTTAAATTTTGATGAAGTGTATGGTAAGTTTTTTAAAAGCGTGATCTATGTTTCTGCTACGCCTGCAGAATGGGAGATAGGGGAGGCAAAAGGGGCCATTGTCGAGCAAATTATCCGTCCCACAGGTCTGCTTGATCCAATGATCGAAGTGCGTCCAGCAACAGGACAAATTGATGATGTCTTGTCGGAGATTGATCAAATCACTAAAAAAGGAGCGCGTGTTCTTGTCACGACCTTGACTAAAAAGCTTTCTGAGGAGCTTACAAAATATTTAACTGAATTGGGTATCAAAGCAAAGTATCTGCATTCTGATATCGATACAATTGAGCGCAGTGAGATTATTAGGGATTTGCGCTTGGGTGCTTTTGAGGTGCTTGTAGGTATCAACCTTTTGCGAGAGGGACTTGATATGCCAGAAGTTGCCCTAGTATGTATTCTCGATGCAGATAAACAGGGTTTTTTGCGCAGCGAGACGGCTCTCATACAGACTTGTGGGCGTGCGGCCCGCAATGAGCAGGGAAAGGTTATTCTTTATGCAGATAGGGAAACGAAGGCAATTGCGCGTACAGTAGAGATCACGAAAAATCGCCGTGCGATTCAGGAAGCCTTTAATAAAGAGCATGGAATTATTCCAAGGACAATTATCCGAGAAATTCAATCCCTGAAGCCACAAGAAGCTGCTGTGCAGGAAAAGGTGCTTCAAGAGCATCTTAGTTTAAAGCAGATTGAAAAGAAAGCCCTTCAGTGCGAGAGAGCAATGCGTAAAGCAGCTAAAGAGTGGCGTTTTGAGGAAGCGGCACGTTTGCGTGACGAATGGAATGCGTTAAAACTACTATTACTTGGTTAAAATTTATCATGGAGGAAAAATGTTAAAAAAGTGGAGTTGTCTGCTAGTGCTTGTTGCAGGAATGTTTGCAACGGATTCTTTACTGGCTAAAGAAAAGAGTGAGGATAAGGTAGTTCTCGTTCTTTATCATTCTGAAAATGGAGGGACACGAGCTCTTGCTGAAGCAATAGGCTACGGTGCTAAAGAGGTTCCTCATACACAGGTTCTTGTCAAATCCATCAAAGAGGTCTTGTTGCAGGATGCGAAAGATGCAGATGCAATTGTGGTTGGTTCGCCCGTCTACCTTAATAATCCCGCGCCTGAAGTACTTTCCTTTGTCAATCTTTGGTACAATGATCCCGCCTTTGATGGGAAATTAGGTGCTGCATTTGCTTCAGGAGGCTCCATCTCTGGTGGAGGTTCTAACGTTATTTTAGCTTTGGTGGGTGCAATGCTCGAGTGTCAGATGATCGTCGTGGGTGGAGATCAGTGGCAAACGGGGTTAGGAGTGCATTCAGTGACAGATGAAGGGCCCTTTAAACAAGTGGTGGATCCCCTCTTTTCTGAGTCAGCGCAGCATTTGGGTAAGCGCATTGCTGTGTTATCTCATGAAATTTGTAAAAAATAATCCGTTAAGAACAGGAATCGAATACCTTTTTTGAGCGAAAGACTCCTTTCTTATAGAGCCAGTGTAAAGAACAGGGGACTAAAAGGGCTACTAGACCAGCATAGAGGCTGGGGCGTAAGTCATTATTGAATGCGAGGACAAAAAGACAGGCCACCTGAATCCAGATGCTCAAATGCGTCATATAGGGAAACCCATTGATCCTAAAAGGGAGTTGAGTCTTATGTTTGCCCTCAGAGCGCCATTCTTGGCGGAAACGCAGTTGACTCCAACAGATTGATATCCAACATACGGCTCCTGTAAATCCAGATACACCTAGTAAGAGTTTGTAAAGTTGTGCAGTAGGGAAAAGAGCTCCTAGTCCTAGCATTGCCCAGATTGCTGCAAGCGTGATGATTGTGGCTTTAGCGGGAACACCTTGTTTACTGATGTGAGAAAAGATGCGTGGAGCCATTCCTTGATGTCCCAGAGCGTGTAGAGAGCGAACGGCACCAAAGAGCCCGGTGTTGGCGCATGAAATCGCAGCAATGAGGACAACAAAGGTGAAGGCTGCAGCCAAATTAGAAAAGCCATAATGATTTAATGCGGCGGCAAAAACGCTCTGATTTAGACTTGCCTGATTCCAAGGAAAGATTGCGGCAATAAGGAGTGTAGGTATTAAGTAAATGCAAATGATGCGTACGACTAGTTGTTTAATCGCTTGAGGAACCGCTTTTGAAGCATCTTTTGCCTCAGAGGCACTTAGGCCAATAATTTCAGACCCTTGGAAGTTTACGAGCAGAATCACCATATTCAATAAGAGCACCCAGCTTCCGTTGGGGAAAAAGCCCCCTTGATCCACTAGGAATTTCGTGCCCAGGGAAACAGGAGCGGCATTGCCAATCCATCCAAAGAGAATGCCGAGCGCACAGAGCGAAAAGAGGGCCAGGGCAGCCACCTTAATTAACGAGAGCCAGAATTCGATCTCGCCAAAAGCTTTAACATGGCACACATTGATGGCAGAAACGATAAGACCAAAGAGCATAGCAAAAAGCTGTGGGCTCACGTCTGGAAAAAATCCATGCATAATCATTCCCGCAGCGAGACATTCTGAAGGGATATAGACGACCCATGTCATCCAATAGGACCAACCAACGCCACATGCCCAAGTAGGATTGATATAGCGAGCAGCATACGCAATAAAAGAGCCTTTGGAGGGCGAAGCCAATGTAAGCTCTGATAAGCAGCTCATGGTGAAGTAGGTGATGATGGCGCCTAAAAGATAGGCCAGAAATGCCGCAGGACCAACCTCTTCGAGTAAGAAACCTGTGCCAAGAAAGTACGCGGATCCGATGATGCCGCCAAGGGCTATGAGACTTAGGTGACGCGCTTTGAGCGCTTGCTTGAGTTCTCGCGTTTCCATTCGCCCGTGTGCGGGTGATCCTTATGGGTTAGTAAAAAGGTCGGATACGCGCTCTTACAGCAGGGGGCTTCCAGGCTGCTTGCAGGCAAGCGGGTCTCCGCTTGTGCTGCAACCACAAAAGAGTCTGAGGGAAGAGGTTGATTTCGACCACGTGATTTTCCTAAATTATGCTCTTAACTAACTGGACCAAATTCCAGTAAAGCCTTAGCCGCTATAAACCTGGACTAAAGTCCAGTATAAACGCGCTCTATTTTAACATGTGCGCATATTTATCGAATAAGAAAAATCGAGATTAGAGTCAACCATTTTCTTTAACATTGTAAAAAGGTATTGTTGCGCAAGGAATTTATTAGTAGGGAGTTGTAAGGGCCAGGATGGAAGGAAGCGCTTTGTCCTGTGCGCGCAAGAGAGCATAGCTGATGCCAGCAATGCCGTGGGTAAAAGAAAAGGGGGCAAAGCGCAGGGAGCGGGGGTGCAAAAATGCATGGGTATGCCAGTTGAAGTTTTTGAATGGATTAGTCAGAATCGGTGAAATATAGCTCCAAAATAGAAATGGCAGCTTTTTGGTGAAAAACTTTTATAAGAGATCTTCAATCGAGACTGAATCAACGTCCAAGATGTTTTGTTAGGCCAAAACTTGCTCAAGGGGTTTTTAATATGCAGACCTCAAAGTCGAGCTCACGTTAAAAAATGACAACACTGCAACCTTTATGTTTCAGCGCTTGAATGGTGGGATCCTGCTCAAGTGCGGCTCTATCAATGGTATTCTCAGTAAAAGTGAGAGTCTGAAGCTTGGGAAGCTTATTTAGGACTGGTGGGACTATTGCGAATTGATTTCTGGAACATTGGAGGGTTTGGAGGTTGTTAAGGGCATTAAATCCTTCTGGTAGTTGCGTAAGTAGGTTATTACTTAAGAAAAGTCTTTTGAGCTTGCCAAGATTTTGAAGTGTATCCGGAAGGGTCTTCAGTTGGTTTGTTTCGAAAGAAAGTGCTGTTAGTTCTGCAAGATTTCCAATTTCTGAAGGAATTTCAGTAAGTTGATTTTCAGCCAGAGAGAGAACTTTAAGTTTTTTTAGGTTTCCAATTTCCTGCGGGATCTTTGTAAGCTGATTGCCACTAAGAACAAGAGTTTCAAGGTTTTCCAGTTTGAAGATTTCTTTAGGGAGCTCTTTAAGTGAGCATTTATACAGGTTGAGTGTTTTAAGATTTTGAAGCCTCCCAATAATAGGTGGTAGGGTTACTATTGGCAAGTCTGCTAAATCTAAAGTTTTAGATTGCTCCTTATGGGCATCTATAATCCTGGTCTTAACCTTTTCAATTATTTCAAGGTCCACACGACCTATTATCTTACTAGTATTGTGCCATCGCTCAAGTTCATCTTTAATTTGTTGTAAGGTGTCGTCCTGGGTCTCTATTTGATCCTGAGAAGCATCGATCTGCTTTTGAAGGGGGCGTTTATGCAATTCTGTAGGAGTAAGTGCTTTTTGGGTCGGTTCTCTTGTATGGCTTGTCAATTTTTCTAACACTTCTGCAGGCGCGTCTGGATGATTAGATAATTCGTGCAAGACATTCGCTCTGTTGGCTTCGAATTCGTCACGCGGTGCTGATGCTTCGTCTTTTACTATCCTTTGTGTAGTTGGAGATAGGATTTTCTTAGCTGCATTTTGTGCGCGATGGGTGACCTGGTTTGCAGATTCAGGAGTGACTTGTTGTACAGACCGTGATTTGTAGAATGAGACTGCATGAGCGATTCCTAGTGTACAAATTCCCAATAGCACAGAGCTTACGAGTGCTTTAAATTTGTCTATCTTTGATAAATTATCTGATAATGGATTGCGAATATAGTTTGAAAAGAAATTACTAATGCTTAGGGAAGGCATAGCCACTCATTTGGTTTTGAGATTTTTGACCCAACGGCAAAAACACATTTGAAATGTTATTGTTTTTTTTTGTTAGAGTTGCTTAAAAATTCTTTTTTGTCAATTTTAAAAAGGTATTGTTGCGCAAGGAATTTATTAGTAGGGAGTTGTAAGGGCCAGGATGGAAGGAAGCGCTTTGTCCTGTGCGCGCAAGAGAGCATAGCCGATGCCGGCAATGCCGTGGGTAAAAGAAAAGGGGGCAAAGCGCAGGGGGCGGGGGTGCAAAAATGCATGGGTATGCCAGTTGAAGTTTTTAAGGCGTGGGCCCCAGAGTTCGAGAAGGGCAAAGGGTCCGCAGCAACAACCATTTTTGGCGTCAAAAAACGTGGGAGTAGGAGGGTCAAGGGGTTTTTCCAGGTATCTTCTCAGGAGTGTCCCATGGTAGTAGCGCTGTGGGTCTTGATAGGTCTTTGGAAGGCCCTTTTTGATTTGTTGGATTTTTTCATGCAAATCAGGCTCTTGTGTGTGCTTGCTTAACTTTTGCAAGGCTAAAAGCATGCCATCATAACCAGTGGCTGCGCCGGAGAGCTCTAAAGCGGGTGAGGGAATGGTGATGGCGTGGCTCAATGTGAGTGCGCGCTCAAGGAGCTTTTTATCACCAAAGAATTCAAAAAGCATTGTCGCAATCCCTAGTGTGCCGCTATAACCATAAAAGAGGGATGGGGTGGGGAGGGGATTTTCGCTGTAAAGGGCGTGTGATAGCGTATAGGCCCCATTGATCGCTTCCTGATCCTTTAAAAGAGTTCCGCTGACTAATAGGGCATGGATCACGCCACAAAGCCCACTCATCCAATGAAATTGTATGGCAGATTGTAAAGGGGCTAAAAGAAGCGCACGGATAATTCCTTGTGCCAGTTCTTTAGATCTGCGGCATCCACTCACTTTATACCAAGCACTGAGAAAGAGCAAGATGCCAGATAAGCCTGATTCCAAAGTTTCATCGAGCGGCTGATAGGTGAGGATCTCTTCGGGTGCATGCGGATTCCATGTCGTACTAAATCCCCAAGCTATTCCATTTTCTAGGTAGAGTTCCTTATGAAATACGTGTGCAATTTGAGAGGCAGCTTCCAAGGCGTTTTTAGGGGCAGATGGTGGCTTATTACTCGTATAAAGCGCTGTAGCACGTTTAATCCAAAGTAATTGCTTGAAAAAGTCCTTTCGCGAGGCACTGGTGAAATTCTCTTGTAAGGAGATTGCAGCTGGTTCTTTAAAAAAGTTTTCTATGATACATCTGCGGTCTGCATCATAAAGATGCGTGTGTTCGGTATGATGATAGAGCTGAGGAATAGCAAGACGTGACATTGCAGCAACCTCAAAATGAACCAATTGTTTTTCATTGACACTTGCTGGATTGACAAGATGCTGATAGAGCCCTTGCAGTGGAGCTGAAAAGGTGAAATTGTCTTTCAAATTTTCAATGCGATAGCGTTGTGTTATTAATTCGACAAAGACAGATTGACTGCGCAAAAAACAACGCGCAAAGCCGCCAGAAAATTGTTGGCTATCCTTTTTTTGGGACAGGATTCGATAGGCTGTGCAAAACCCATTTTCTAACGTCTTTTGATCAAAGGGGTATTCTTTGATGAGTGTAGAAAAGAGCGAATGGGTGGTCTGGTCGTCTACTAAACGAGGAAAGAGGATGGATGAGTTAAAGAGGCGATCGCGCTTATTTTGCATCAGATGAGCCGCATGAGCATCTCTTTGAGGTCTCCATAGTGCCTCTAGGTCAATGGGCATCACGCCATTTTTGGTGATCAGAAAATTATCTGTTTTAAGGTCGAAAATATTAAAAAAATAGGTAAAAGCGATCATGGCACCTAAAGTTTTCCACAGAATTTGAGGTGCACATGTCTCTGTCTTGATCTCTTCCATCCATCCGTAATTATGGCGAGATAAGGTAACGGTTGGGATAGAAGAAAGTCCCATCGCTTCAAGAAGTTGGCTCCATGTAGCAAAATGGATGATGTCTAGATCAAGGGATCGTGGTTTATAGTAGAGTGTTTTATGTGCCGTGGTCACTTTAAGTGTACAAGGCGGCAGGCTGTTGCGAGTGGTTTGAATGAGTTGAGGGGTAAGGGAGGGGAAGTCTTTTTGCAAACGTTGATGAAATATTAAGAAAAAACTTTTAACGTCAAGAAGCAGGCTGCAGATGCAACGTGCCACGACGGGCCATTCTTGTGCAATCTGTCCCATTGTCATTGTGAAATAATGCGGTGCAACAACTGTTAAAAAGGAGATCAGTTGTTCTGTGAGGACAGCAGCGATTTCATCAGAAGGGCAGTTACAGTATTCAATGAGTGGGGCGATACCCACCATCGACTCGACCTCAGTCAGAATGGTGACCCATTCGGGCAGATTTCCCTGCCATTGACCATCAGCCAAACAGGGGAGCGCCTCCATTTTTGTCTTACTGTAGAAATCCGTGAGGTGAGAATGAAAGGCGTCTTTGTCGAACCATTTTTGCCACGCAGCAAGACGTTCAGCAGCATTTGGGAGAGAAGGGTCAGGCTTGATAACACCTTGCATGCGTTCATCAAGTGTAGCGGCTCTCGCTGCAATGCTTCTTAAATCACGATCTAGCAAAGAAGAACTCCGAGTGCTAAAAAACTCTTGACGGACAATCGTTTACTTTATTAAGATATTAAGCAAATGGAAGGCCCACTTACACTCATTAATAAACCCTCGAAAAAGCACGACCGTCAATTTCGTGTCTTGAAAGGCTTAGTCGAACTGTATTTGCGTACAGGGAAGGCAATAGGCTCTTTGACCTTGCAAGAAAATGGCTTCCCCGATTTAAGCTCCGCGACTATTCGCAATTACTTCGCTAATTTAGAACAAGCTGGCTATTTAATGCAGCAGCATTCTTCTGGTGGACGGATCCCAACAGACGTAGGGTTGAAGTGGTGTATTGATCACTGGATGCAAGAAAAGCTGCCCCTTGAAACCCCTTTAGACGATTTGATGGGGTTATTTGCTAAGGAGCAGAAAGAAGTTGCTCTGCTATTGCAGAGTACGGCGGAAGTGCTGAGTCAGAAAACAAATACTGCTGTTTTTTTGACGGCGCCTCGCTTTGACCACGATGCAATTGTGCAAATCAAGTTGGTGCCTCTCAATATCAACCGTTGTCTGTCAGTTATTCTCACACAATTTGGCGTTGTACAAACAGAGGTGTTGCAGGTTTCTCAAGAGAATGTTTCTTGGTCATTTGTGGAGCATTATTGCATGGCGCGCTTAGCGCAACAGCCTTTAGAGATCTGCAAAGATTCTCTAGAAGTGCAATTTGCCGAATCGATCTACTGTGAAATTATGATGCGTTATGTGGGACAGTATACGCATTTTACACAAAGTGATGTCTGGCGCACAGGACTCTCTAGGTTACTTGTTTGGGATGAGTTGAGCGATCCGGGCCACTTGATACAGGTGATGGGATTGTTTGAAAATCAAAACAACCTTCGATCACTATTACAGGCTATTGAAAAGCGCCCAGATTTAAGTATCTGGATGTCAGATGATTTAACTCCCTATATGCCAGGGACACGTGAATGTGCCGTAGCAGGTATTCCTTACTTTATTAATCAGCTACCTGTCGGTGCAATTGGTTGCTTAGCCGCTAAGAGAATGGATTATCTCACCATAATTCCTCTTTTGCGCTGGTTTGCTGAAAAATTATCTGAAGCCTTAACACAGAATGTTTATCACTTCAAAATACAATGTAGACAAGCAAGTCAAGCGACTCCACAATTAACAAACCCATTTCCCTTACTGCAACATCAAAATGAGAAATAAGAGATGAGTGAAGAATTCGAAGAAGAAAATGCCTCAAAGGATGAGGGGCAATCAGAGGAACAGACAGCGGCAGAAGTTGTTCACGAAGAAAAACCGGATTACAAAGATCTGTACCTGCGTCTCTTAGCTGACATGGAAAATGCTAAGAAGAGAATGCAAAAAGAGCGCGTAGAAACAATCCAGTACGCTAGTGAACGCGTGATCGCAGATTTTCTTCCCGCATTAGATAATTTAGAAAATGCACTGCGTTTTGCGGATCAAGCTTCTGTTGAAGTAAAGAATTGGGCGATGGGCTTTCAGATGATTTTAGGGCAATTTAAGGAGGTTCTGGTCGCGCAGGGTGTGACACAGATCCCTAGTTTGGGTGCCGCTTTTGATCCCCATAGCCATGAGGCTGTGGAGACCGTTGAAACAAATGAACACCCAGACGGTACAATTTTAGAAGAATTTACGAAAGGTTATCGCATGGGCACTCGCATTATTCGCCCTGCCCGTGTAAAAGTTGCAAAAAAGATAGAGGGATAATATGACTCAAGGAAATAAAGGCCGTAAAGGCAAAATTATCGGTATTGATCTTGGAACAACCAACTCATGTGTGGCTGTTATGGAAGGTGGAAGTGTTGTTGTAATCCCCTCTCCTGAAGGGACACGCACGACTCCATCAGTTGTTGCTTATAAGGGAAGTGAACGTCTAGCTGGGATTCCCGCAAAAAGACAAGCCGTAACAAATTCTGAACGTACTTTTTTCTCTACAAAGCGCTTTATTGGTCGTAAGCATAGTGAAGTTACGGAAGAAATTAAAACCGTTCCTTATAAAGTCGTGGCTGGAAATAATGGCGACGCAGTTTTCGAACTCGATGGTCAAAAACTTACCCCAGAAGAAATTGGCGCGCAAGTCTTGATCAAGATGAAAGAAGCAGCAGAAGCCTACTTAGGTGAAAAAGTCACCGAGGCGGTCATTACTGTTCCTGCGTATTTCAATGATTCGCAACGCCAATCAACAAAAGATGCGGGGCGCATCGCTGGTCTCGATGTAAAACGTATTATTCCAGAACCAACAGCTGCTGCACTAGCCTATGGCCTAGATAAGCAACAAGGGGAAAAGAAAGTTGCCGTTTTTGACTTAGGTGGTGGTACCTTTGATATTTCCATCCTCGAAATTGGCGACGGCGTTTTTGAAGTGTTAGCAACTAATGGGGACACACACCTCGGTGGCGATGACTTCGATAATGCGATTATCCAGTGGATGTTGACTGAGTTCAAGCGTGAAAATGGCATTGATCTGCGCAATGACAAAATGGCATTACAACGTTTGCGCGATGCGGCTGAAAAAGCTAAGATTGAGCTTTCTGGCACACAGACAACGGAAATCAATCAGCCCTTTATTACTATGGATGCAACGGGTCCAAAGCATTTAGCGATGACACTGACACGCGCAAAATTAGAGCAGCTTGTAGAAGGTCTAGTTGAGCGCACAAAAGAGCCTTGCCTCAAAGCATTGAGAGATTCCGGCCTACGCGCAGACCAGATCGATGAAGTGATTCTCGTTGGTGGAATGAGTCGTATGCCTGCTGTACAAGAAATGGTGAAGAAGCTCTTTGGTAAGGAACCTCACAAAGGGGTTAACCCAGATGAAGTTGTGGCAATTGGTGCAGCAATTCAAGGCGGCGTTTTAGCCGGTGAAGTTAAGGACGTTCTTTTGCTCGATGTGATCCCTCTGACACTTGGTATTGAAACACTAGGTGGAGTGATGACTCCTCTCGTTGAGCGCAATACGACTATCCCTACGCAGAAAAAGCAAGTTTTCTCTACTGCGAGCGATAATCAGCCTGCAGTGACAATTGTTGTGCTGCAAGGCGAGCGTAAGATGGCGAAGGACAACAAGGAAATTGGACGCTTTGATTTGAGTGATATTCCACCAGCTGCGCGCGGTACTCCACAGATTGAAGTGGCTTTTGATATCGATGCAGACGGTATTTTACACGTCTCTGCAAAGGACTTGAAAACAGGCAAAGAGCAAAAAATCCGCATTGAGGCATCCTCGGGCTTAAGTGAAGAGGATATCAAGCGTATGGTGCGTGATGCTGAAGTGCATGCTGAAGAAGATAAGCGCTTGCAAGAAGCTGTTGAGGCTCAAAATGAAGCTGATGCCCTTGTTTTCCGTGCTGAAAAATCTCTGAATGAATTCAAAGATAAATTGCCAGCAGAAGTAGTCTCCGAAATTCAAGAGAAGATCGATGGCGTTAAAAAGGCGATTGAAACAAAAGATCCTGCTGCGATAAAGAGCGCAACTCAGGATTTGAGTGCATCACTTCAGAAGATAGGAGAAAAGATGCAGAATGCTGCAGGAGATAATCCATCCGCTTCTGACACTCCTGACGTTGAGATTCTTGATGAAGAGGATAAAAAATAAGTGTCTTTATTAGGCAACTTAAAAAAAGGGCTACTCTTTATTGTGAGTGGCCCTTCTGGTTCTGGTAAAACCACTTTAGTCAATCGACTTCTTGCTGAGTATCCCGTTGTTCGTAAAAGTGTATCTTATACGACGCGTGCGCCTCGTCCTCAAGAGGTGCATGGCCATGATTATTTTTTTGTTACGAAAGAACAATTTTGTGAAAAAAAAGCCGGGGGACATTTTCTTGAAACGATTACCTTGTTTGGTGCCGAATATGGCACATGTCGCGATAATATCACGGCTGAGCTGCAGGCTGGACATCACTTGATTTTAGTGATTGATCCAGAAGGCGCGGGTGCGGTAAAGGCTCAAATGGAAGCAACCTCAATTTTCATTATGCCTCCCTCCTTAGACACTCTAGCGCACCGCTTAAGGGGACGCGGTACTGAAGATGAAGCAGAGTTGCTTCAAAGACATGGACATGCCCTTGCAGATATTGGACATGCAGACAAATATGATTATCGCGTGGTAAATGAACAAGTAGAGACAGCATATATTGCGTTATGTGCTATATTAATCGCTGAAGAACATAAAACAATTCATATAAAGAGGGACTCATGCAATTACAGTTGACCAACGAAAGCGTGAAGAAGAGATTCACAAGCCCATTTCATCTAGTTATTCATACAATTGATGTTGCAAAAGATCTGATGAAAACAGGTCGTTGCTGCAAAGTGCATACTTCCATTCAAAATCCTGCTTTCCAAGCACTCTTGGAAGTCGAAGAAGAAAAAGAGATTCTTCCTACGGCGGTCAGCGAATAATTTTGTCTAAAGGCCATAGTGCAGGCTTCTTGCTCTATCTAACAAAAGGAGACACACTGTGGCTGCAACAAATATCACGAATAAAATGATTTTTGCGGGGATGGCTCTATAGCGTTTTTATTTCTTAAGTTGATCGTCGATAGCAGAAGAGATATGCACTCATTTGCCCAGCATCTCTGCTATCAAATTTCCCTCCTTTTTAGTTTCGCAATATGGAAAAAATTGGCAGATTCTCCAATTGTGCAACAGCCTGTTGCACTTTTCCATAGGCGTGATAAAATGCCCTCATAGTAAACATATTACGTCTTGAAAACCCTTCGACTCCAGGAAACTTATTTTGAAGGTCTTTAGCTACTCTTTCCAGAACTTTGCTACCCCAACAAAGTAAAAAACTTGCTCTATAACTCAAAATATATTGGATTTGTGAGTTATAGAAATGAGGTCTATAACTCATGTACTGGAATTGGCAACTAGCGGACTGGCCGCAGTTTACTTATGATTCCAACTAGGGGCATTGATGCAACAACGCTGATTCAAACCTATTTATTTTAAATACAATTAAAACAATTGAATTTATATTTAATCTACATCATAATTAATGTATTATTTTTTATTGAATAAGTGGGTGGGTTTATGGTGTCCGGAGTAGAGCCAGTTGTAGAGTCCATGTTGAGTGAAGTTGTCAAAGCTGTTACAGAAGTGGTAGCAGCACCTTGTACGCGTCTTTGGAATAGCCGAAGCATTAGCAGCCTCCTTCAAGAATTACCTAACACTGTTTGTTCACCTCTTGTAAAAAGGCAATTGACGGAAGAAACGTTATCCAAAATTTTCCAGGAAGTTAATGCACAACGCAAAGAATTAAACAAGCTCACCCGTTGCTCCATGCGCAAGATCGAAGGTGTGTTGATTTCAATAACGCCAAAAGAACAAGGTGGCGTGTTTGTCATGATTCCTTTGAGTGTTAAGGGTAGTCAATGGGTTCCCCTTGTATGCACATCGCGCAAGGTCGTTCAGGTAGGACTAAAAATCTCTAGGCATCCGATTGATAAGCTCAAGCTGTATGTAGCGATTGATCTTCTTCATAAAGACATGTGGGACATGGAGGCTGGGAGCTTAAAAGCAGCGCTCGGCTATAAAATTGCTCCTCCAAAAACAAAATTTTCGCGCGCTGACGCCTGCAGGATCATGCAAGAATATTATCTGTCTGGTGATTGGTATGACGCTTTAGCGAAATATGATAAAGATCCCTCTAAGAGACTAGAACAAGTCATGCCTATGGCAATAGCTGCCGCCAAATCGCTCGCTTCCATACATGAAGTAAATTGTGTGCATAACGATATAAAAACAGAAAATATTCTTTTTGATCGACATGGAAATGCGCAGGTGACTGATTTTGGCATGCTAAATGGTATTCAAGCCCCTGTTACTCGCTGGCAAATAGGTACGGTGGGTAAGCGAGCGCCTGAAATCGTTAGATTTGCAATGATGATAGAGGCATTTTGTTATAAGAATGGTGAGGATCCACGCGCTGCTGATATCTGGGGACTCGGAGTTGCCATTGCAGAG
>CAZQVA010000008.1:59095-65910 GCA_964596685.1 uncultured bacterium
GGTGAGGATCCACGCGCTGCTGATATCTGGGGACTCGGAGTTGCCATTGCAGAGGCATTTGTGCAAGAAAGATTTTTAGCGGTCGTATTTAGTAGACCCACCTTAGAAGACATACTATTAGAAGGCAAGCTGAGATCAGTGCCTTCCGATGAAAAATGGCACCCTATGGTCGTACAAGCTCTTGTTGGCAAGGCTATGCCGCAAAATCTAGCAAAATTGATTGCACAGATGTGTTCTATCAATATTACAAAACGTCCAACAATCGCAGAAGTTCAACTTCAGCTGCAACAGATAAACTCAATAAAAAGACCTTAAGAGAGGCTATAGTATGGACGGTATTCAACCGATCACAACTGCTCCAGTCACACCACCTAATCCACCAATGCCATTTAGACCTTTAAGCGGCGTCGCTAAAAGTGCTCTCTGCTGTACGACAGCTGCTGCTGTAAGTACGTTAATGCCGTTTGATGCTGAAGCTGCTCCAGTTGCGCCACAGGCGCCTCTTTATGTAGCAAGCCAGCGAGATGATTTAAGCGAACTATGGCGTCAAGCCATTGGTCAAGATCGTCAGGATGTAATGGATGCTCTTGGAAAATATGCGCGTGAAGAATCTCCTCTACTTGCAATGCGCCAAGCCAACGATGTACAGAGCTATTCTCTCGTCGTTCGTTTTGCACGCTCTTGCGGTTTGAATATACGTCCTGTACAAGAAGAAAAACTTGATGTTGGAAATTTGTCGAGTCAATGGAGTCTGGCGACAGATCATCCACCTATTGGTGCTACAATTGTTGATGGAGAAGATACTTTTCAGATGGCATCTTGTAATGTTTTAAACAGTTGCTATATCCATTGGGTGCACACACAAGGTCTTGATCAGGCAAATTTTACTAAATTACAGGCACAACCGGCAGAAGAAAGTGTTCCGGGATACATGAAAGGACTTAATCTGCGCGATATTGCGAATGCAGAGATGGTCTTTGATATGCTTAATCATCCGACGCACCCACGTGACGTCGTTGCTTTGCAAGAATGCTCGAGGGCTTTTTTGTCTTATTTAAGGGCCAATTTGCCTGAAGGATACGCTTTGCTCGATGCAGATGCCTATAAAGAGAATTGGAATCAATCGGCGATCATTTACAAAACTTCTCACTTCCAACTGCTCGAATGTAAGGTGACTTATCCTTATCTCAATGTGCACTTAGAAAAATCCCTTCTCGAAGCGAAACTGCTCAACCTTAACAATAATAAGGTCTATAGCTTTTTGAGTACTCATGTGCCTGGTCGTGAAGATGGTCAAGGACTTGATGATTTAGCTGTTGTGGCGCTTGAGCATCTTGATCCTAACGTGACAACGATTTATCTTGGAGATATAAACTTCAAAGAGCATGAGATAGAAGAGCATTTCTTGAAGGTTGCAAGAGAAAAAGGCAGGACGCTGCAACAGTTTCAAGATATGTATGAGATATGGAGCTGTTATAATACCAATATCCTTATCGATAAAAAAACTGGTAACTGTGGCAGTAAGCGCATTGACCATTTCCTCATCATTGGCGAAAATCGCCCAGATGCGATCATGGAAAATGAGCCAGATGATGTCGTAGAAGGTCTTTCTAAGACAATAGATCTCTTGTAATATTCAACGCACAGCCCGGGGCAGCGCTATTCTATTGAACCGCTGCTCCTTGCTATTAATTCTTGTACAGAAAGTGCCTCATTACACTCTAGCGTAAGTTCATTTAGCTCATCGCGAGCCTCATTGCGTTGGCCGATATCCTCTAGTAGAGCAGCAAGTTCTTGATCGTAGTGGGAAAGATCTTTTTGAATCGCAGCTGCTTGTTCAGGTTCATTTTTATCAATTAATATTTTAGAATACTCGCGAACGCATTCAAGTGCCTCAGAAGATAGGGAAGTTCTAATTGGTGGAATGTGCACCATGGAGCGAACGGTTGAAATGGGAGCCCGCTGCAATAGGGTAGCTAATTCGGTAAAAGTACGCGCGGCATCCTGCTGAATGCATCTAGATTCCAAAGCATCCTTTATCCATTCTTGCTGAATATTTAAACGATTGGCACAGCGCGCCTGGTCAAGATGGACATTTTGCTCCATGAGTGTTTGAGGTAATCGCATCTCTGAAATTTTTTTTGCAAGGGCACCTAATTGCGTATCAAGGGCAGTAGGGCTTAAAGGAGCACAGAGTGTTTCGAGTAAATTGACAAAGGAAGGGCGTGGTGAGTTAATGGCAAGAGTGGACATGATTGTGGGCGTTCCTTTGGTAGATGATATATGCGAGCAAAGAAATGAGTGTGATCGGTAAAAAGACAGGCCAAATGATGTTAAAGCGGTGACCGATAAGGAGAGCCCCTTGTAAAAAGGTGGACAAAACAAGTAAGCCACCGATGGCCAGACTATAAATGAGAAAAGGTGAGGTGGTTCTTGAAAAACGCAGGGTAGTTGAGATGAAAAGCCAGGGGAATAGCATGAGGGTAAGGGGACAGATCCCCTGATAAAACCAATAAACGCGCTTAGAGTGTGTTTCTGGCTCGAATAAATCGCTCAGAGCAAAGCTCATAGATGCATATTGCTCTGTTAAAGAGGAAGTGTGAGAGAGAGCCGTATCGAGCCTTTGTACGAAATGACCAGTGGCCTCCTGTGCCCCTATAACAAGAGCGTGCATTTGATAAATGATGCCACTGGGATCGATCCAAAAAACTTGTGAATAGGTATTTGTGATCGGGTCAAAAGACTCAAAATAGAAAAATGTTTTTGATATCGTTTGCCACGTAGGATCGAATTCTGGAGCAAAAAAAGCAAAATTTGCCCATAAGAGGCATCCGACAAGCGTGCAGAAAAGTATTAGAGGTCTTAATAAGCGATTCAAAGAGATGCCAGCACCAAATAAAATCACCTGCTGTCTCTGTTGATTCAACTGCAATGTAACGCGGATAATGGCTAGCGTCACAGCGAATCCCAGGATTAAAGGCGCTTCAGCACAAAAGCGAAAGGCGTAGTAGATGCCAACAGTTCTCCAGTGCGATGTTGCTTTAAGAAAGTATTTAAGATGGATCGCATAGTCGATCATCACCCAAAGCGCATAAAACCCAACAACGAAACAAAAAAAAGTTTTCAGTAATTCTTTAAAGATATAGCGTTGCCAAATCATGCAACCCCCAATGAGCGACGTCTTAAGATAAAAAGGGCTCCTATAAAAGCGCAAGATTGGGGTAAGAGATACAAAAGGGCTGTGATGAGGGGTTTATCTTGGTAGTGGGGTGCCATAAAAAAGGCGCTGAGTATGATGGCTGTTGCAAGTGCAACAACAAGAGTGCGTTGCAGATGGATTTTGCGGTCAATAATAATACCAAAAGATAGTCCCAAGGCACAAAAGGTTAGTGGAAAGAGGAGGAAGCCCATTCGTCTGAAGCATTCAGAAATGCATGCCTTTTTTTCAGAGATGTTAGTTGCGGCTTGGTATTTTCCAAAAAGTAGGCGTGTGTTGAGATGGTCGGGTTTTAATTGTAAGCGAGCTTCTTTTAAGAGCCATTGGCGTTGCAGAGGTGGCAAGAGCAGGGCAGTTTTTTTGTTGTTTTCTACTAAAAGGGTATCAAAGCCATCATGCGTGTTTTTCTGCACGGCAACGATACTGGAGTGGTTGCTTTGAAGACCGTCCTCATCCCATGTAATGTCGCGAAAGGTGTAGAGAACTGGACCTGTGGGAAGGGTGGAAGCCATGACTACAGGGACGAGGGGAAGTTGACTGAAAGTCCCATGATGTGCAATGAGTGCAGCGCGCTTGAAGAGGAGTTCTGGGTTTTGTAGGGTCAGGGTTTGAACCAGGCGTTTGCTGGCCAGGTGGCAATCGCAAGCAGTTTCACTGACGAGATAGACATTGGAGAGGCATAAAAAGAGGCTGCTAATGAATAGGGGGGTACAAATTTTTTGTAAACTAAACCCAGCAGACCGCAGGGCAATGAGTATTCCTTGTGTCGAAAAATGACGCATCGTCAGGTAGCAGGCGATCAAGAGGCTGATAGGTATTGCAATGGGGAAAATGTAGGGGAATTGATAGACGATAAAGAGCGCAAATTCCTTGCCTTGAGCCCCCAGCGAGAAGAGGTGTGTGGCTTCATGAAATCGCGTGAGAAAAAGCAGGGCCAAAAGGGCGCCTAGGCAACAGCTAAAGATTTTAAGAAAATAAGAAAGGCAGTAACGCCAGTATAAAGGCATTGGAATGCGAACTCACGTTCTTTTATTATAGACTTCTTTTGAACTGGACTTTGCGTTAAAGTTCAAATATAGATGATACCATGAAAACTAAGACATGTCATCAATTAAAAACTCAGTTTTCCAGTTAAATGACGGTTGGTTTTAATTGATGACACGTCCTACTATATGGACATATGTGCATCTTCAAAAGTTGATATCGCATGCAAGAAAAACGTTGGTTTATAGTAATCAATGCAGTGGTTGAAGGTCCTTATACGCTGGACCAGTTGCGTTATGATCGCCGTATTTTACCATCGATGCTTGTTTGCGAAGAGGGAAAAACGCAGTGGCGCCCCATTGGCAAAGTTCCTGAATTGCGCCGGGTTTTTGAGGATGAAGAACAAGAGGAAACGCCCAAGGAGCCTTCTTCCAATACTATTGGCATGAATGGGCCTGAAGGCGTACTAACTGAAACGCCACACCCTGGGAATTTTGGTTGGCTCATATGGATTATTGTTCTACTCCTCGTATGGCTCTTTTATCAAAGTCTTTGAAATTACTTTCACCTGATAAACATTATCTTTTGGGGTTTTCAGGGGGACCTGATTCGATGGCCCTCTTCCTGCTTTTAAAAAGGCATGGAATCTCCTTTGAGGCCATGCATATCGATCATCAGTGGCGTCCTTTAAGTAAACAAGAAGCAGAGAGTCTGCAGCATTTTTCAGAAGAACAGCACGTCCCCTTTCATCTTGTCACTCTACCACAACCTTCTTTAACGAATAATCTAGAAGAGAGATATCGTCAGATGCGCCTTGCTGCCTTTGCAAAATGTTATGCAGAGAATCAGTTTGATGCGCTATTGTTGGGGCATCAGGCCGACGATCGAGCAGAAACCACTTTAAAGCGCATTTTTGAAGGTGCCTTTTTGTGGAATTTAAAGGGAGTAGCGCCAATCCAAGAGATGCAAGGTATGCGCATTATACGTCCCTTGCTGCACATTTCTAAAGCCACGTTGATGCAGTGGTTAAAGAGAGAGAGAGCCTTTTGGATTGAAGATTATACCAACGAAGATTTGACTTTTTTGCGCCCGCGTCTTCGACAAGAGATCATTCCGCATTTATCAAAAGTTTTTGGCAAAGAAGTGATGCCAGCACTTTGTCAGGTCGCAGAGCAAGCCTTGGAACTACAGGAGTATCTCGATCAACGCACCGCTTCTATTATGATTGAAGAGAGTGCTACGGGGTGGAGTTTTCAGAAGAAGGGAATTCCTGCTTTTGAGGTAAAATATCTTTTGAAAAAGCACTTAAAGTCTTCCTGTTCAAAAGAACAATTAGCACAGCTAGTTAAGGCGCATAAGTTGCACCTAGTTTTGGAAAAGGAAGAAATTTTTGTGGCTAAAGGGATTTTAAAGGTGGTGGTACGATGAGGCGATCGAGTGCCTTACTCCTTTTAATTGCTCTTCTGCTTTATATTATTGGCTGCATGATGGTTTTTGACACTTCTTCTGCCGAAATTCTCGATAAGGGTTCTGCAAAGAGTGTTTATGCTCCGTTTCTTAAACAATTGCTGTATGGAGGAATCGCAGCATTGTTAGCCTGGATGGCGATGCGCATTTCTTGGCAGGTGTGGGTGCGACATGCGCCGTGGATATTGCTCGGGTGTATGTTGTTGCTCATACTCGTATTGATTCCGGGAATTGGTGTCGCCGCTAATGGTTCAAGAAGGTGGCTTTCACTGGCGGGTTTCTCCTTTCAGCCCTCAGAGTTTTTAAAAATCGCAGCGCCCTTATATCTTCTTTATCGTTGGGAGCAGGGGGCGCTCCAGAATTGTACCCTGAAAACTCTCTTAAAGACTTTATTCCCAGTTGTGATAGCGATGGGCCTCGTAATTGTGGAGCCGGACAATCGAACGACAGGGATCATTGGATTGACGCTGATCGTCATGTTTTCCCTTTTGCGCGTCCCTGCAAAATTTTGGGCAATGCCTATTGGGGTGCTTGCGGGCGTTGGAGCTCTATGTGCCATGCATGTCCCCTATGTGACGAAACGCCTCGCTGTCTATTTGAATCCAGAGCTTGATCTCCTCGGCAAGGGGCATCAGCCCTATCAAGCAAAAATTGCTTTGGGAACGGGGGGATTTTGGGGAAAAGGGCTGGGTCAAAGTATGCAGAAGTTCACCTACCTTCCAGAAGCACAAAACGACTACATTGCTGCCATTTTTGCAGAAGAACAGGGGTTTTTCGGCGTCCTTATTTTAATCGCTTTGTATATGACCTTTGCAGGGATAGGCTTTTTTTCCGCCATGCGAATGAAAAATCGCACAGCAGCAATTTTCACAGCCATTCTAACCTTTATTATTTCCTTTCAGGCCTTCATGAACTTCGGTGTTGTCTCTGGACTGCTTCCTAGCACAGGTCTTAATTTACCCTTCTTTAGTCAGGGGGGCACCTCTCTATGTGCCAATGCTATTGCCTTGGGTATCCTGCTCAATTTATTGCAACATCAAGGTTCAAGGAGTGTTCATGAAAACTGATGGTGTTGGTGTTGAATCTCCCTCGCCTAAAGACGAAGGATTCCTGCTTCACAGCTCCCACTAATGCAGGCAGCTCCACA
>CAZQVA010000009.1:0-50162 GCA_964596685.1 uncultured bacterium
TTGCGTTCCTTGATTTGGAATCCGTCTGCAGATAGTGCCAAACATCTAGCGCCTCCAAACAGCAGAGATGATAGCATCCAGAATACGTTTGCCGTGTTTAAAGAGAATCCAGGCCTAGTGTTTGCCACGGCTGCTATTGCTGGAAAGTATATTGGCCTAAACCCCTCTGCCTTAGAGAAATATAGAGCATATCTACAAGATCGCTCTTTAACCCATTTTAGTGAGTTATGGAAGGCAAATCCTGGCTTAATTGGTGGTGGCGTGATAGCGATTGAGCTGATTTTGGAGTGGAGCCTCCGCACCCTTGTTTGGAATCCACAATTTGCAGCTAAAGAGTTTATGTTTGCGCAAGAGTCCGGCCTACACAATATCGGCTTAGTTGAAGTTGGCAAACTCTCTGACCGCTGGCCAGGTTTCCTCTACGGCACTGTATTACTGGCGGTAAAGTATGGCATCGTTAACTTCAGTGCACGCGATGAGTATCTGAGGGCCTTTAAAACGGTCGGCGGCGCTGCTGAATTGACAGCGCTCTTTAAAAGAAGCCCAGGAATTGCAGCATGCACACTCTTTGTTGTTTTAAAGCTTTTTGAAGAGCTCGGCGCTAAAGTCATTTTTGACCCGCGATTGGATGCATACTACAAAAAGTTTTGGGAAGATCCATCGACAAAGTCTGCGGTCGATCTTTTTCAAAGTGGTCTTGTGGGAGCGACGCTTTACTCCATTGGTAAGGGGATCGAGACGATATGGGCCAAACGTTCAGAAATTGCGGACGTATTAGAGACCAAAACATATGAGGGACCCGCCAGAGCCTAATCTTACAAGTTATTGGCCCAATCAAAGTCGAACTCACGTTTAAAAAAATATGCATGCATCCAGGTGCTAGGATTGCAGAAGAAGCGTTAGCTTGGAATAAGCTGGATGAGCGCTGCCGGTTGTAGCCCCCTGATAACCAGCCGCCTCGCATCTGACGCAAGGTCCCGGTAGGGCATTGACGAAACAAAGCCCTTCAGAACCCGACGATATAAACCGCTATGCAATTAAAATATTTGATCGATATTAATAAGGCCTGCCTGTTGTAACACAACAATTAAAATGGCAAGTGGCACCACCCAACGAATCAAAAATAGCCAAGGTTTAAAAAGAAATTTCCAGGCACTACCCTGAGTGAATTCGGAATATTGGAATTTCTTGTGCAAGCGCCACCCAGCGAAAATAGCCAGAAGCATCCCGTTGATCGGCAAGATCCAGACGCTGCACAAATAATCCAACGTATCAAAGAAATTTCTTCCAAAGAGTTGCGCCCAGTCAGCAAAAATCGCACCAGAACCCGCTAAAGCACTGGGAATACCAAAGAGAAAAACCGCCGCTGCTAAAATACAAACCGCTTTTTTGCGTGTCCATCCAAAGTTTTCCATAAAGGTTGCTACTTGCACTTCCAAAATTGAGACAGTTGAAGTAAGTGCTGTAAAGACAACTAAGATGAAAAATGCAGTAGACAAAAGCATTGTTGCAGGCAATTGTTCAAAAAGCACAGGCATCACTTTGAAAAGCAGGCCTGGGCCTTCTTGTGGTTGTAATCCAAAAGTAAAGATAATAGGGAAAATCATCAATGCAGCTGTCAAGGAAGTCACGACATCAATAGCTCCGATGGTAAGAGCTGTGCGGGGAATATCACCATCCCTTTTCATATAGCTTCCATAGGTCAGGATAATCCCCATGCCCAAGCTCAATGTGTAAAAGGAGAGTCCTAATGCTTCCAATATCCCTGAAGGGGATAGCTTTTCAAAACGAGGAGTGAAAATGAAATCGAAAGCTTGGCTTGCTCCCGGCAGGGTAATGCTATAACATGTTAAGCCAAGCAAAATCAGAAGCAAGGTAGGAGTCAGGATTTTAGTCCATTGCTCAATCCCTTTGCGCACACCCCCAATTACAACTCCTAAGGTCATCAACATAAAGATGAAAAACCAAAATAGATTGATTCCTGGAGCCTTATACATCGTGTCAAAGAGCGAACTAATCGCACTGGCAGAAAGGCCATGCGTATAGTTTGAAAGAGACATCAAAGCATAGTTCGTCGCCCATCCTGCTACTACGCTGTAATAAGAGAGTATAAGGAAGTTAACTAATACCAATAGCCAGCCAACAGCTCGCCAGTGAGGCTTTTCTGGCGCAAAATGTTCAAGCGCGCCGACAGGACTTTTTTGGGATCCTCTACCTATGAGTAGTTCTCCAATGAAGAGGGGAATCCCAATAAAAAAGGTAAAAATCAAATAGGCAAAAATAAATATTCCACCACCATTCATTCCAGTGGCATATGGGAATTTCCATAGACTACCAAGGCCAATTGCAGAACCGGCTGTTGCAGCTATAAATCCTAACTTTGATCCCCAGTGCTCGCGAGCGGTTTTCGCACTATCCATCGATTGACTCCAGATCCAAAAATTCTTTTAGCTTGATCTACACAACTTAATTGGTGGTTTACTACGTTCATCAAAGCGATGCTGCTGATTATAACGTCCCTCTATTGTAGCGAGCCATGTAGAACTTTGCACGGCATAAATACACCGATCCAAAAGGGGTAAATTATCACTTGCATGATGTTCTCCCCATAAAGGATCACTTGTGACTGGCTTACTGCTACGGTATACCAATCCAAACACTTGCGCACGATCAGATGCTGATATAGACTGCAACATTAATGCAGCATAAAGACGACGGGCATCATCACAACGGTGGTGTTGCCCCCATAACAAATCGTCTGTCGAGGGGTGCCCACTTAAAGCGTAGATTAAGCCATCAAGTTCATCTAATGCAGAAGGAGACAACTTTTTCCAATCTTCAAGTTGCACGACATGAATTCGTTGAAATAGAGTCGTAATTTTTTCTGCTGCCTCTCGCTGCGTTGCATTTAATGAACTGGAGCCCATTGCCTTCAACCAATCATAAGCAGGGATAATGTAGCTAGGACATTGCATAGCAAGAGCAGGTATCGCAAGGGCAGAAAATACCGCTTGTGGTTGCTGATTAAGCGGATACTTGCGTTGCACCGATTGAATCCATGAGGAATTGGGATTATAGCTAAAGGGTGAAAAAGAAGATACGCTCATTAGTATACTTTATAAAATAATTCGGATTATTATTTTAAAGTAGGGGAGTGATAATATAAAAGAAAAAACCACCCCTAAAGGAACACACTAGCTAGGGGTGGTTTGAGTCGTTCTAGGATGCTACTACGTCATCATCTGGAGCATCACCAATGAGAGCTTCCGAGATGAGAATCACACCAGCAACAGAGGTAGCGTGAATCAGACAATTTTTCACCACCTTAGCTGCATCAATCACACCAGCATCGATAAGATCCTCGACTTTTTCAGTGCGTGCATTGAAACCAACATGCCCTGAAGCGTTGAGAATCTCTTGCAACCATACAGCACTTTCAAAACCTGTATTCTCAATAATCTGTTGAGCAGGTTTTTGACATGCCTTAATAACAATTTGCGCTCCCAGCGCTTCTTCACCGGAAAGACCATGCTCTGCAGCACTGATACTATGGCGCAACAGGGCAACACCACCACCTGGGAGAATTCCCTCTTCTAATGCCGCTTTTGTAGAGCTTAAACTGTCCTCAAACATCTGTTTGCGTTGTTTCATTTCAGGTTCTGTAGGAGCACCCACACTGATAACAGCTACGCCGCCAGCTAACTTTGCTTTGCGTTCTTGTAGTTTCTCTTTGTCATAACTACTTGTTGCAACATTGATTTCAGCCTCGATCTGAGCTACGCGCGCCTTGACTTGTTTTTGATTGGCAGCTTGTATTTCAGATCCACTTACAATCGTTGTATGTTCTTTTGTAATAGTAATTTTTTCTGCTGTTCCAAGCACAGAAAGATCAGCTTGTTTAAGCGTTAAGCCAGCATCTTCAGCAATCACTTTCGCGCCTGTTAAAATAGCGATATCTTCTAAAAGAGCCTTTTTGCGGTCACCAAAACCAGGAGCTTTTACTGCAGCTACCTTTAAAGTGCCGCGCAACTTGTTCACAACAAGAGCTGCCAAGGCATCGCCCTCAACATCCTCTGCAACAATAATCAAGCCGCGCCCCGATGCAGCTGTTAATTGCAAGATGGGCAAAATCTCTTGAATAGAGGATACCTTTTTTTCTACAAGCAAAAGATAAGGATCTTGCATCTCAACAATGGCTGCATCTGTATTTGTGCAGAAATAAGGGCTGATATAACCACGGTCAAAACGCATTCCATTGACAACTTCAATGGTTGTTTCAGTCGACTTGCCTTCCTGAATAGTAACAACACCCTCTTTGCCGACTTTCTGGATAGCATCAGCAATAACTTGACCAATTTCTTGATGTCCAGAGGCTGATACTGTTGCGATTGCCAAGATTTCTTGCGGGTTTTTAATAGAAATCGCCGCTTTTTCTAACGAAGTAACAATCGATTCTGCTGCTTTTTCCATACCACGCTTTAAGCAAATCGGGCTAGCCCCTGCAGTAATGTATTTCATTCCTGTAGCAACCATCGCGCGCAGAAGGAGGCTGGCTGTAGTAGTCCCATCTCCACATTTCTCTTTTAACTTGCTAGCGACTTCTTTTACCATCGAAAGACCCATATTCTCATATTGATCGCTAAAAGATAGTTCTTTAATGATTGTATTCCCATCATTAGTCACAACAGGAGCACCCCAACTGCGCTCGAGACCGACATTACGCCCAACCGGTCCTAAAGTACATCCGATAGCGTCTGTTGCCTTAACAATGCCTTCTAGAAGTTTTTGTCTCGCATCTTGTTCAAAGATAATTTCTTTTGCATTTCCACTCATGATGTTTCTTTCTCTCCCATTAAGTGCTTAAGAAGTGAGTATATTAGATTGCGCACATAAAATCCGCAAGCGCTTTTAGGGATAGATTCTAGCACCTAACGCGTTTAAGTGCCAATTTTTTGAAGGCGTTGGACAAATTGTGCCAATTTTAACTGATCGTACGCAGTGATGCGATGAGTGGCGCTTTCAAAATTGTGCGTCAACTTTTCCAATTGCTTAAGCCAAGAAGCTACGTGCGTAATAATGCCGCGACCATCTGTTGCAATAACAGGTAGTCGTGTTTGAATTTTAATCAACCCCTCATCAGTTTTAAGCGAGGCACACTCACGCACTAAAGCTACCTTGACTTCTAAGGGAGCTGGGCGTGAGGCAAGCACGTAGGCTACTTTGCGCGACAACTTCTTGTATGATTCCTGGCAGTCTGAGGGCAACTGCAAATAGAGCTCATAATAGGCTAGCATGTTATACCCCGATTTACGGTTGGGGAATATCATAGAAATCCATTTTGTAAATGTCCCATCGCGATATGGCTTTAGTAGCTCACGAGCTTTATAAATCCGCTCACCTGTCATTAAAACGCCCATTTTTGCAACTGCGCGGATCTGTGCGGTCAATTCCTGTAGTTGCAAAGCGTCGTCATGCCATCTTTTTCCAATACTTGTCCCATTTTCTTTTAACAGCTGATCAATACGACCGATTTCAGAACTCGTCAAGGGCTCTTCAAGTAATAATTCATTAACTGGTGCACTATTAGGTGCAAGATGAAATGTCGATTTTGTCGTGTTGCTAAATGCGGGATTTTTAAAGGGGGTTTTCTTTTCCATTGCGTTCTCTATCCCTCTGCTCGTTTTAGAATTTCTTTTGTCAGGGCAATATAATCTTCTGCAGCACGTGATGAAGGGTCATATTCCAACACGGGTTTACCTTCTAAGACGGCGCGTGACACTGCCACATCTCTTCTCACTTTATTTTCTAGGACTTTTTTTGGAAATGTTGCATCAATTTCTTGCAAAAACGCATCATTCACCGCACCTCGTTTATCCCAAAACGAAAGAACAACTCCCAACACTTCCAAGGGGTGATATTGCTGAATTGAATCATGAAATTCTTTAAGACGACGCAATGCCAAGATACTATAAGCCTCAGGAATTGCACAAATAATGCTATGATGAGAAGCGAAAAAAGCGGATTGTGTGAGCCAACCCAAATTGGGGGGTGTATCGATGAGACAATAATCATAATCTGCATCCACATTTACAAGAGTGCGACGTAGGCGCTCATGTGCATAAGGGTCGGAGACAAGGGGAGAGACTCTTTCCAGCCCATCCAAATAAGTATTCGCAGGAATGATTGATAATCCAGATGTTGAAGTGGGCACAATCACATTGGCGATATCCTCCTTTCCCTGTAATACTAAAGAAAGTGTCTTCTCACAATCTGGACCCACTCCTAAGCCAATAGAAAGATTGGCCTGCGGGTCAAAGTCGATTAATAAAACTTTTTTATTGTGAAACGTAGCCAAACAGGCTCCTAGATGGAGCGCTGTCGAGGTCTTGGAGGTGCCCCCTTTAAAGGAACAAAAGGTAATTGTCTGCATATGGCAATCCGGAGTAAATTAACGGTTATCCAATAGACTCCTTAGGGAAACTAATCGAAAGATAGTTTCACGAGACTGGCCTTTAGACAAAATCTAGTATTTTTAAAGTGGGGTATCATCGAGCATAGCACTAGCTATTTGAGATGATGCGCCGCCTTAAAAATACTAGATTTTGTCTAAAGGCCAGGCAAGAGTCTAATGTGTAACGGTTACACAATATGTGGAATTGGAATTCGGAGCAAGCTTTGCGCTTTCTCTTATCTATTGAGGTCTTTCATGAAGCTCCTAGTCTCTCTTTTCTGCTGCCTTGCTGCAGTCAGCCCATATGTCCTCCATGCGGAGGATCTTGTTGTTCATGCACAAACGGAACATGCTCGTACCCCTATTTACGTCGCTTCATTGCCAGCTTCTTTCTTTTCTCCAGAATATCGCGCACAGCTCCAACAGATCCTGCTCTTTGATTTAGAGAATGATGGGCATTCACAGCTTGTTACTCATCATCAATTTGATGAATGGATTGTCCGTGAGGCAGGTCAAAATGGCATCCAGAGCAATGTATGGCGCCAAGCAAGAGTGCGTTATGTCTGCAAATTTGAAGCTAAAGGACATGAGCTGACTTGCCGCATCTATTCGACAGAAGGCACAAGCGTTAAAATTCTACCTACAATTACCCTGACAGGTTCTTTGAGCGAAGATCGCCGCAAGTTACATAAAATTGCAGATCAAATTACTCTTAATACAAGCCAGCAACTAGGTATCGCATCAACAAAAATTCTATACACCATTAAGATGCGCAATCCGAAAAAAGATGCAGCATCTCCTCACATTGCAGAGGTTTGGGAATGCGATTGGGATGGAGCTAACGTTAGACAGGTGACCCATGACAACTCTTTAAATGTTACACCGGTCTATCTACCTGCAAAAAAAGGATATGTGCCTGGTAGCTTTCTTTATGTTTCTTACAAAAATAGCCAACCAAAAATCTATCTAGGGTCATTGCGCACTGGCGTTTCTGAAAGATTATGTAGCGTACGCGGTCACCAACTGATGCCTGCTGTCAACCAGCAACGTACGCAATTGGTATTCATTTGCGATGTAGGAGGTAATCCTGATGTGTTTATTCAACCACTTGGCGCGTCACTAGAAGAAGGCGGAAAGGCCAGACAACTATTTGCCTCTGTCAAGGGAACGCAGGGCTCACCTACTTTTAATCCGAAAGGGGATTATGTGGCATTCGTTTCAAATAAAGATGGCTCTCCTCGCATCTATATTCTTGAAATTCCTCCAGAGGGCACCCAATTAAAACAAATGAATCTGAAAATGATCACTAAAGCAAACCGGGAAAACACAAGTCCCAATTGGTCGCCTGATGGCAAAAAAATTGTTTATAGTGCTGTAACAAGCGGTATTCGTCAAATTTGGGTGTATGATGTAGCAAGTGAACAAGAAACGCAGTTAACCTTCTCTAATGTTAACAAGGACAACCCTTGCTTTGCGTCTAATAGTGAACATATCGTTTTTAATACAGAAGACAACACCCACCATACAGGTGAGATTTATGTCATGCATATCAACCAATCAACACCTCTAAAAATTAGCACAGGAAGCGGCCAAAAACGCTTTCCATCATGGGAACCCCGTACCTCTTAGCTGCTTTTTGACACAAGTGTAAATGCAGGCCGATAGCAAATAGGCAAAAGAAATAGAGCCATGCTGGATTATTAATCAACAAAGGTAATGGCTCTAATAAAAAACGAGGCGGCTTAGCAATCCATTTTAAAACAGGCTCTGTCCACCACTCATTGATGCGATGAATTACTAGTGCGGCCTCTGTATGAAGCATCCCTACACTTAATCCGATAACTAACAGCCATAGAGAAATCCCAAGCCAAGTCGGAACAAAGAGATTATAAAAAAACATCCCCGCATTCCATTCACGGTTTATCAAAAGAGTCATGGGCATGGATGCAAGTTGTACACTCAGAGCCAATGCGATCAATACTCTCAAAAATTTCAAAGGTATTATCTTCTTTAGTTTGGGTTCAATGAGAGGAACAAATAATAAAATCGCAGTCGTTAAAAGAAAACTAAACTGAAAGCCCAGATGTTCTGTTAGCCATGGATCCACTATACAGCAGACGATAAGAGCTGCTCCTAAATGATTAAAAGGACTCGAGCTACGGTTGCATAAGACAGCTAACGTACTTAACCCAATCATAACCCAAGCGCGCATCACCGAAGGTTGGGGCCCCAGAAAAAAGAAATACCCACTTAAAAGTAACCACGCAATGAGCGATGCCATCCTCAGAGGCATTCCTCGTGAAAACAAATAGCCAAAAAATAGTGCGAGCAGTGAAAAATGGAGGCCAGACACCGCTAATAGGTGTTGCAACCCTAAGCGAGTCAATTGATATGTCTGCACCGTATTTTGTGACTCGCCCAGCAACATGCCCGTTAACAAGTCTCTTACATTGTCACCCTCAAAGACTTGTTGCATATGTGATTTGAAAGATTTTTGCAGATTATAGCGTATCAAAGGCAATTGAGACCCCTCTTGCCCACACCCCCAGCATGATTTTGGAGGCCTTTTCAACTTCCACATTGTTCCCTTCTTAGGAGGTACAAGCATTGCATTGCACAGATAAGAACATGTTGGATCTGGTTGCTCCATGCGCGCTGGCAAAGTGTAAGAAAAGGGCAGCTGATAAAGATTCTCTTTAGAAGTCGCTTTGCCTATATAACGCCAAAGAGGTGCTCTACCCTCTATTTCGATCAATTTAATGCGGTTAAAAGAAAGATCCCATTCCGAGTGTAGCGGCTCTGCTGGAGTAGCCATCCGAAAAATCAAATAGCAAGCCAACAAGGAAGTGACCATGACGGATCCCTTCCATTCCCTCCACTTGCGAACAAACACCATCAAAAGAATACAGAGCGGAAGCAGCCACCACCATTCTTGCCATTTATAAAGCCTTATAAGCGCTAATAGCCAAAGTGCAAGAGCTAACAGAGGAGCTGATGAAAAAAATGTTGTTAATTCGAAAAATAACAACGCAACACCCGCCAACGCAATGATTCCTCTTTCTTCACATAATGCGCAATTTGAGAGAGTGAACTTTTAGCAAAGAAAGCAATCTCCTTATCTGTTAGGCGATATAAAAGCGCTAAAATTGCACTTTCATCATGTAGTAAAGGGCGCAATTTGAAAGCACACCCCTGTAAACGCCATACACGCCATACCTGACGTACTCCAAAACTCAAAAATAGTAAATAAGGCGACAAGAGCATAAGTAGCAAACCAATAGCCCAAAAAAGGTTCTCGAATGCCACATAAAATGCTTCTGGCTCAAGCAGCGCAACCAACATGACACTCAAGCTAATCGTTATTCCCACAATCAAGGCCCATCCTTCCCAAGTGCGACTTACAAGGCTTCTCAACCAACGACGCCAGGCTGATTTTTCTGACAAACTAACTAAGAGCTCTTCATAATGCCCATCGGGGAAAGCCATACGCGCCGCATGTAGCAATTCATGTGCAATAATCTCTTCTCTCTTAACTCCCCATATTTTTTTTCTCTCCTTCAAACGGGGATTTAATTTAATCTGCACGCATTGATCCTCGACTTCAGTAACTGCCGCCTGCCAAGGGAGTAATCCATTTTTAGAGTACTCTAATGGCACCCAATTTAGATTTTTAAGGTCGAATGGCCGTAGGATTTCCTCAACTTCTTGATTACAAAGTGTCACCTGCAAAAGAGGATCTAACTTCTTGTCGAGATAAGGCTGTATGCGCTGTAAAAACGCTTCAGTAGTCTCTTCGGGCCCTGGAATAAATCCCTTTTCATTAATTCTGGAAAAAAATTGAATGGACAAATCATGATCCATTTTTGGATACTCTTGGTTTAAAATGCCTCGGTTCGTCAGGAAAGTGACGCCATTAAATAATAAAAGGTCGTATGAGCAAAACTCTTGTCATTGTTGAATCGCCCACGAAGATTAAAACGCTAAAGAAGTTTCTTGGCCATGATTTTGTCTTCGAATCCTCATTGGGCCATATACGCGATTTGCCCAGCAAGGGTTTTGGTATTGATATTGAGAACGATTTCACTCCACAATATGAAGTGCTGGAAGGCAAAGAAAAAGTGATCGAGCAACTCAAGAAGGCTGCGAAATCTTGCGATAACATCCTTCTCGCACCCGACCCCGACCGTGAAGGGGAGGCAATCGCATGGCATATTGCCGCTATTTTACCCCATAAAGACAAACATATAGCGCGCATCACCTTTAACTCGATTACCAAAGAGGCCGTTAAAGAGGCTTTACTCCATCCTCGTGAAATCAATATGGATTTGGTAAATGCACAACAAGCACGGCGCCTACTAGACCGCATGGTGGGTTATAAAATTTCCCCACTGCTTAACCGACGCGTCCAACGCGGAAAAAATCACGCCTTCCTTTCTGCAGGACGCGTACAGTCTGTGGCCCTTAAACTTGTCGTAGATCGTGAAAAAGAGATTGAAAACTTTAAGCCCGTAGAATACTGGAAAATTGAGGCACAGCTGCAAGCTGAAAAAGGCAGCTTTACAGCGCGTTTGCATAGGATCGATGGCAAGCGCATTGAAAGAGAACCCTCTGCGAGTGGGGAAAAAACAACAGTTTCGACAGAAAAAGAAGCTCAGGACGTCCTTGACCGTTTGAAAGGGGCACTCTATCATGTTGGTGCAATTGAACGTAAAGACAAACGTCGTCACCCTTACGCCCCCTTCATCACATCAACACTCCAACAAGAAGCAAGCCGTCACTTTGGATATTCCGCATCCCGAACGATGAAAATTGCCCAAGAGTTATATGAGGGTATTGAAATCGGACAAGATGGGCAGGAAGGCCTTATCACCTACATGCGTACAGACTCAACACGCGCAGCTCCTGAGGCAATTGCCCAAGCGCGTGACTATGTTCTAACAATGTATGGAAAGGAATATCTACCCGATCAACCTAACTCCTATGTGGGAAAGAAGAATGCACAAGACGCTCACGAAGCCATTCGCCCTACCAACATCCTTTATACACCTTCCTCTATACAATCCCATCTCTCAAAAGAGCAATTCAACTTATACACTTTAATTTGGAAACGATTCTTAGCATCCCAAATGGAATCTGCGCTCTACGACACAATGTCTGTTGATATTGATACCGATAAAGGCATTCAATTTCACGCTACAGGCTCTCTTTTAAAATTCCCTGGCTTTTTGGCTCTTTATGAAGAAAAAGAAGATGACGAAAAACGCCAAGAACAGATGCTGCCAGCTCTCGATCTTAATGAACTGCTCAAACTGCTAAAACTAACCTCTGAACAGGCTTTTACAAAGCCGCCAGCGCGCTTTACAGAGGCTTCCTTGGTGAAAGAATTGGAGCGTCTAAATATTGGACGGCCCTCGACATATGCTACGATTATGAATAAAATTCAAAGTCGCGCCTATACGACAAAAGAGCAACAGCGCCTTAAGCCCACAGAACTAGGCCGTGTCATTGTTGAACTATTGGAAGCCCATTTTCAAACAATCATGGATGTAACCTTTACCGCGCATATGGAAGAGGAGCTTGAGCATATTGCCGAGCATCAAATCGATTGGATCAAAGTCCTTAAAGATTTCTGGGAAAATTTCTTCCCCATGATTGCGCAAGCGGAAGAACACGCTTTCATCCCTAGAGTAGCCACTGAATTAGATTGTCCCAAGTGTGGCGCCAAACTACAAAAAATTTGGGCTAATGCGAAATATTTCCTTGGATGCAGTCGCTATCCAGACTGTGACTACACGGCTTCGCTCGAGGAAACGACATTTGACAAGTCAGAATATGCGGCAGATTTTAACTGGGATCAACCATGCCCACTCTGTCATCACCCAATGAAATTGCGTCAAGGACGCTTTGGAGCCTTTTTAGGGTGTACGCAATATCCCAATTGCAAAGGCATCGTCAATATTCCCAAAAAGAATGAAACCCCTATTCCAACAACCGAGCAAGGTCCTTGTCCCGCTATTGGCTGCCCAGGTCATCTTCTCCAAAGACGCTCGCGCTATGGGAAAATCTTTTTTTCCTGCTCAACATACCCAGAATGTGATGTGATTGGTAATTCTATCGAACAAGTTGAAGAAAAGTATCGCGATCGCCCACGCACAGCAGCAGCTCCCAAAAAAACCAGCGCGACAAAAAAAACAAGCACAACTAAGAAGGCAACTACCACTAAAAAAACTGTTAAAAAACCCAAAGTGACAAGAAAAAAGCCTTCCCTCTAAAATAACTCCTCAGGCATAACACTAAGCTTTAAAGACTCATTTGAAGCTTAGTGTATGAAAAAGATAAAAAAGCATCCTCTCTATCCTATTTTTCGCAATAACGACCGTCGTACCTTTGTGCTTTTCGGTGCAGCTGCTGTTTTCAGCGTATTTTCAGCATTATTTGAGGGTCTAGCTTTTGGTTTATTAATTCTGTCATTTACCGTGCTGAATGGAGAACCTCTGACAGAACACCTCAAGAAAATCCCCTCTTTTATCCCAACAGAATGGATTTTAAGTCTCTCAACCATTCAAGTCTTTGTCGGTTTGGTCGTTGCTGCAGTTCTTGCTCAAATCCTACGCTCAGCAATGGTATTTATAAGCCAAGCGGCTGTCCTTCGCTCAACCATTTCAATCCAACAATCGTGTTATCGACAGATTTACCGTCAAATCTTTCGTCTCTCTTTCCCCTGCGTGAGCAACTATAAGATAGGGGACTTACAGGACTACACAACTGCACCACCAGTAGCTCTAGTGAATATTGTTGGAGGATGCAATCGTTTATTATGCGATATCCTTACAGCATCTACATTGGTGTTACTGATGCTCTATATTTCCTGGCCTTTAACGCTGAGTATCGTTTTTCTCGCCTCTCTCTTTTTTAGCCTTCAAAAAAAATGCATGAAAAAAATTGGGAAATTATCAAAAAAATTCGCCAATGAACAAGCAGAATTCTCCCGTTATACGATTCAAAACCTGCAAGCACTGCGCCCTCTGCATTCTTTTGCCTCCCTCAACAGAGTATGTGGCCAAATTGAATCGCAATTAGCAAGGGTAGCATGGTGCAATGGACAACTTCAATTAGCTGTACAATCCGCTGGACCTATTAACGAAGTGATCGGCATCAGCTTAGTCGGTGGCTGTATGCTAATCGGTGTCTGGCTACTGGGATATAATGAAAATACCATTCTCTCGATGTTGCTTGGTTTCATGGGATTAACTTACCGTTTGACTACCCGCGTACAAACGATATTGGGTAATATTGGAGGAATTTCTTCTCATTTTGGACAAATGTTGCGCTTAACAGAAATTCTCTCTAACAAAGATAAGGAATTCATTTCTGAAACGGGGCATCCTTTTGAAGGCCATGTGCAGCAAATTGATTTCCAAGAGGTGGGGTTGCGTTATCCCCATACGCACACCGATAGTTTACATAATATTAACTTGACGATAAAGCAAGGACAGATTGTTGCACTGGTTGGACCCTCGGGGGCGGGCAAATCCAGCCTGATTGATCTGTTGATACGCTTATATGAGCCATCAGCAGGCAAGATCATCGTTAATGGCGAGGCATTGACTGATATTTCTCTTGAAAGCTGGCGTGGTAAACTGGGGATTGTGAGTCAAGATAACTTTATTTTTAACGAATCCATTCTCGAAAATATTCGTTTCGGTAATCCCAAAGTTACAGATGACATGGTATACCAAGCAGCACATCAAGCTGGTGCCGATCTCTTTATCGAACGCATGCCACAAGGTTATCAAACTGTCGTAGGTGAGAGAGGATATCGTCTTTCAGGAGGGGAGCGGCAACGTATTGCCATGGCACGCGCTCTTGTAAGAGACCCTGAAATCTTAATCCTCGATGAGGCTACAAGTAATTTAGATAGTCAATCGGAGCGTCTCATTCAAGATGCTCTTAGCCAATTCTACGGCAAAAAAACTTTGATCATCATTGCTCATCGCCTCTCCACCATTACAAAAGCTGATCAGATTTTTGTCTTGGAACGCGGAAAAATAATCGAGCAAGGAAAACATCAAAAACTACTGGAAGACAACCATCTTTATGCCTTGATGTGGCGTCTACAAACGGAAGGACATCTTGATGAAAAGGGTTAATTTGCCGAAGTGAACTGTGAATAAAATGGCTCTTTCTCTACAATGAGCCCCTTTGATAGAAATAGATTGCATAGAACTGGACTTTAGACAACGATACTTATGTCTGCTACTGAAATAGAATGCGCCCCACATCATATTGCTATTATTATGGATGGAAATCGCCGTTGGGCCCAAAAACGCTTCCTTCCCCCTATGGCTGGCCACTGGAAAGGTGCTGGGAATCTCAAAGGCATTGTACGTGCCGCTTCAGATATGGGCGTCAAAGTCCTTACTGTATTTGCCTTCTCTACTGAAAATTGGAAGCGAAGCCCCACTGAACGTACTGCGCTTTTTGATCTCTTCCGTCTTTATCTTTATAAAGAACTTTCACATATGCAAAAAGAGGGCGTTCGGCTGCGCGTCATCGGTCATATTGAAGGACTTCCCATCGATCTGCAAAAAGCACTCACACGCACGATGAAGGCAACTGCTGAAGGCAACAAGATTACTTTAATTTTAGCCATTAACTATGGCGGACGCGATGAAATTTGCCGCGCTACTCAAGCGATTGCACGCGAAGTAGCAGAAAAAAAGCTCGATCATGCTACAATTGATGAAAATCTATTCCGCTCTTATCTCGATACCGCCGATTGGCCCGACCCGGATCTTGTGATCCGAACAAGTGGAGAGATGCGTCTGAGTAACTTTTTGTTGTGGCAGCTGTCATATTCTGAAATCTTTGCAACGCCAACACTATGGCCAGATTTCTCAACCGATGACCTTCGCTCAGCAATTTATGCTTATTTAGAACGCAAGCGCAGAACTGGAGCTTAAATTATTGTGAATGAATTGAAACAGCGTTGCTTCTGGGGCTCGCTTCTTGTCTTGTCAGTTATTCTCCTAATTGCTTTTTCACATCACCCTATATGGGGATGGGGAGCAACAATCGCCGTTGCCTTCATCTCTTGGAAAGCATTTACAGAATTTGCAGAGATGCTCAAGGTGCGCGGCGTATCTCTACCACTCCCTTTAAAAATATTGGCCTTTTTCGTTCCGTTTTTTTGGCATATTAATCCGTTAAGTGTAGCTATCGCCCCTTTGATTGCACTTCTTCTTCTCTTTATCTATCAGCTCCATGCACAAAAAAACCCTCTTGCAACGATTGCTTCTGGATTTTTTGGCTTTTGCTACATTGCTATCGGCCTTTCATTTTTTATTCCTATCTTACACGCCTCGATCGGATGGATGGTCTTTCTACTCGTTGTGACAAAGAGCGCCGATATTGCGGCACTATTCACGGGGAAAAAATGGGGGAAACACCCCCTATGCCCAAATGTAAGCCCTAAAAAAACTTGGGAGGGGGCTATCGGTGGACTTGTAGCCTCTTTAGCATGCAGTTTTCTACTGACAATCCTCCATGTCGTCGATCTTTCCTGGGAACAAGCATTTGGCCTTGGTCTACTCATCGGTGTCTTCTCTGAAGTCGGTGATCTTGCAGAATCACTTATTAAACGCGACTTAGGAGTCAAAGATAGTTCCCGCTCATTACCAGGCTTAGGTGGAGTGCTTGATATTGTTGATTCACTTCTGTGGACAACACCTTTTTGTTATTTTTATCTTCGCTCTCAAGGTGTTCTATGATTATCACAATTGATGGACCTGCTGGCACTGGCAAGAGTACAGTTGCTAAACATTTAGCACAGCGTCTTAATTTTGCATTTTTTGATACAGGCGCCATGTATCGCGCTGTAACATACACACTTCTTAAAGAACAAATCCCTTTCCATGACACCGAAAAAATAGAACACCTTTTATCCCACTTTGAATTCCGCATTGTTACCCATTTGATGGAAAAGCGCTACTTTGTAGGCAGCGAAGAAGTCACACAACAGATTAGAGAAGGTGCCATCACGCGTCATGTGTCTGAAGTCGCCGCATTGCCCTGTGTACGCGCCTCACTATCCACCTTACAACAACGTTTTGCAGCTGTAACAGATGCCGTATTTGAGGGACGTGACTTGGGGAGTGTTGTTTTTCCCGATGCTAATCTTAAAATTTTCCTAACCGCCTCTTCAGAAGTACGCGCTGAGCGCCGTTTTCGCGAATTATTATTTAAGCACCCATCAGAAGCTGAAAATCTCACTAAACAACAAGTATTAGAAGATCTATTGCGCCGCGATTTAATCGATTCTACGCGTGCTGTTGCTCCTCTTATCCAGCCAGAAGATGCACACGTTATTGACACATCATTTATGACAATCGAAGAGGTTGTCGAAGCTATTTTACACCTTTGTTTTCATCGTGGTATTACATGCACAACCTCTACAGAGTCGTCAACTATTTAGCCTACCTATACTTTAAGGTACTCTACCGCCATAAAATCATTTGGGCAGGAAAACCTTATGAAGGCGGGGCTATTCTTGCCGCCAATCACACCTCCTACTATGATCCTCCCATATTAAGTAGTTCTTGGCCCTATCAAGTGCATTTTCTTGCCGCTGACTATTTATTTAAAGTCCCTCTTTTCGGGTCTTTCATCCGTGCTGTCAATGCACACCCACTCAAACGTGGGAGTGGAGATTTAGCCGCTTTAAAACTGATGGTTGGACTCCTCAAAGAGGGCCACCCTGTCATTATGTTTCCTGAAGGAAGACGCTCATCTACAGGGGAATTACAGGAACTAAAATCAGGAATCGCCATGATTGCCGAGCGCAGCGGTGCACCCGTCATTCCCATCTATATTCATGGGCTTGCGTCGATTTGGCCTCGCCATAAAACCTTTCCTCGATTATGGGGGCGCACATGGCTCGTCGTTGGAAATCCCATTTGGTTTCCTACAGGTCCTATCTCCGATAAAAAAATCGCCTATGCGCAATTCACTCAGGAAGTTCAAGAGGCAATTCTTGCCTTAAAAGAGCATTTAAAAGCACAAATCGAAGGTTAATTCACCGTCTTCCCCTCCCATCCTTCATAAAATTTTTCTTAAAATACTCGTCATGCTATAGTCCAAGAAAAGACATGAGGGAGGATGATATGGCTATTGCGAAGCGCATCGCGCTTGAGCATCTCAATTTTGATGATCCCAAAGCACTCGACACTACTCGCGATGCCCTTATTCAAGGAATCGCACAAGGCAAGAGCGTAGGGGAAATTATTGATTTGGGAGGTGACATCGAGCGCACTTTTTATGAACTCGCCTATAACATGTACCAACAGGGGGCGTGGAAAGCGGCCGCTTCCTTCTTTCGCATCATCTTCATCCTGCGCCCCAAGTACCACCCATATGCCTTGGGCTTTGCCCTCTCTCTTTATCAACTAAAAGATTATGAGAATGCTGCCGCGGTCTTTGGCTTAGCTTTTATTGATGATCCTAGAGACCTCGGTGCACTGTACTATGCTGCTGAATGTGCATGGCGTATTGGAAAAATAGAGGAGGCCAAGGAACTCTGTACACGCGGGCTCGCTCTTATTGATACTGTTCCACTGAATCAAGAAACTCAGTGCGCCATCGCCTACCTTAAATACATGGATCATTGCATCAAAACTAACCAGCCATTTAATCCAGTTGGGGAGAATGAACATGCCAACAATTGACTCTAGCACACCTCAAGCGCAACAATATATTCAAAAAGCTCAAGATAAGGCTGGCGCTTCGGCAGCAGGTGCAGCTCCTGCTATTCAACTGTTTCAGCAGCAATTTATCTCTACATTAGAGAAATCTGACAAAGACGCTGCAACGGGTGTACCAACCGCCAGTCACACCAAAGCAACTACTCTACCTAAACCAACAAGCTTATTTAGCAGTTTTACACCAGCAAACGAGGATGAAAAAGTTGTCTTTGAGGCGCTCACAACTGTTACGACAGCTGAAGAGGCGACTAACTTCCTTCAACAGGCAAACCAAGCAGGCATCACCCCTAAAATTGCTAAAGGGATTACCTCTTTAGCTCAATCCTCTATCCCCGTTACTATTCCACGCCTTGCCACAGTGTGTGCTACAATGCCTGACGCACCTCAATTCACGCAGAATTCTTCGGAAGGGTTTACCAACGTCAATATGGCAGCCCTATTGATGGTGCTTCAAAAAATTATTAGCGTTTCGCAAAAAAGCATGATGGCAACGGCTCTTACCGGCGCAAAAGCGGTCAATGCAAGTGCTGATGCAACTATTGCGGGAGGACAGGCACAAGCAAACGCCACCATGAAAGCCGCTGACGCAGAAAAGGCTCAAGGTATAGCAGGCATGACCGTTGGAGCTTTGGGTATTGTAGCAGGTGCCTTCTCCTTAGCTGGAGCAGGCCTCTCACTCTTTAGCACAATGAGCGAAGTGGGAGATGCCACAAGTGCCGTAGATGATGAGGCGGGGCAATTAGGGTCAGCTGATCAAAATGGAGGAGGGGGTGCAACAAAGGATGAAGACACTGTTGCTGAAAAGGAGCAAACCGCTACATCCGATCAAACTTCTCAAGAATCGACCGAAGTCGATACTACAGACTCAAATATCGAACAAGGGGAGACCAAAGCCACCAGTATCGTAGGACGAGCGAGAGAGTCGCTAAAAAAGTTCTTCAGCAAAGAACAGGCTGATAAAAACAAGGAAATTGAACTCAAAGAATTCAATGAAAAGAATCCTTTTCCTCCACCCCAAGATGAGGTTGCTGCAACAGGTGCTCAAGACACAGGGGGCGCACAAGCAGATGATCAAAATGCAGGAGGAGCACAAGCAGATGCTTCCAATTCACAAGGAACATCTTCAGCTACTTCAAAAGGCCCCCTTAGCAAACTAAAACAAATGGCAGCAGACAAAGAGGCCAAGCTGAGCCCCAAAGCAAAACGACAAAAAGCCTGGGGAGAGACCTGCACCGCCTTAGGCAATGTGATTAATGCACCAAGTGCTATGATCAACGCACAAGGACAACTCGAAGCAGCTGCCTATACCACACAACAAGCGACTTATCAAACAGATGCAGCCATAGATAATGCACAAGCCGAAGTCATGCATGCTGTTGCAGATAAAACAAGAGAATTTGGCGATGCTACTTTCAAAACTATTCAAGATATGATTCAAGCAATGGGTTCATTCATTCATGAGTGGATGACAGCGGTTAGAGGGTAACAGCAATGACAAACATCCCTTCCTCTTCTTCTCAAGTTAACCAGATTCTTAATACCTTGGAGCAGCAATCTACAACCGATCGTAATCTCTCCAACACCTCTGATACACTGCCCCCACTTACTGCCGCTGAAAAAAAAGTTCAACAAGAGGTTGTTGATAAGATTGCAAAACAACTGGAAGCTACACCTCAGCAAGTCAACGTGCTGATGGCAGCGATGGCTACACTCATCCAGGCGATGGGGAGTATCAACGGTCTTTTACAAACCTTTACTACCGCTGTCATGGAACCAGGAGTCAATGGTATCAATACTCTAGCTAACCAGATCGGCGGCATCGAATTTCAAACACCTGATTCAGCTGGAGATAACACTCAAACCGTGGAAACTGCCAACCAAAAGGCGAGTGTCGAATTACAAGTGCTCCTGGCACTGATGAAGGTACAAGAGAGTAAAAACTCACAAAATGCCACCCTTGCAGGAAGTTTAGCCTCATCGATGCAAAGTTTAGTGTCGATGTTTAGCTCCATGTTGCAACAATATGCGAATACAGTTAATCGCATCTCTAGTGCGACGGGTAATTAATCGAAAAAGAATGGTAGGATGAAATGAGCGTTAATACCAACTTCAATCTTGCTTCTTCTCAAGCACTCAAAGAAGAAAAACGGACAGAAGCTGCTTTAGAAACAGCTCAAGTAAATCGCTCTACCTTAACGGAGCTACAAAAATCTAGCAAGGTCGCTGATCGGACTGAGCGTTTAGATGTGCTGCCTCAGCTTGCTCTTCCCTCAATTTCCCTTGAAGCTCTTGTTCCTTCTATTGATCAAGCATTGGTCACTCTGAGCAAGCAAATGCCTCCTGGACCAACCCCAAAAGAAACACTTGAAGCACAAAACCGCTTGTCCCTCTTTTCGCGCTCTCTCAACGAAGTAGGTAATGCAACGGCTGTGCTCGTTGCGGTACTCAATCAGTTGCGCCAAACTGAAAATAATACCAATAGAGAAATCGCCCAATTTGAAACCAATCAGGCACAGCAACAACTACAAGTCGCAGGAAAGTTAGCTACCTACCAGGCGGCTGTAGATGCAGGCACGAGTGTTCAAGGAGCTGCAGCAGGACAAACAGCCTATAACAACTCCTACAATACCAATTACCCAGCCATACAAGGGCAGCTTCAGGGAGCTTTTGCAACTTTCAATAGCCAAGTGCAAACCATGCAAAATTCTTTTCAAAATAGTGCCTCAGGACTAAATAGCAGCTATTGTGCATGCGGTTTCTATGGAAATGCTATTGGAGTGCCCAACATCTGCAATCCGTGGATAGAGGAGAGTTTTAAGGCCACACCCGATGATGCCTCGCCTTTTTCACCAGATAATCCACTCTATGCACAGCATCTACCTATTACACACACAAGTACTACTGAAGGCTCTGGTGCTACACTAACAGGCACCGTAACTATGACGATCAATTTGCCTGATGGAGAACCAAAGACCATTGCTGCCACCATCTCACTGGAAAATAATAATGGAACGTATGGTGTGAATGTCGCGTATTCTCCTGGGTTTGCACCTGGTGCCGCCAACGAAAATGCCCTCATCAACACAATGGCCAATGAGGCTGCTGTTTCTATTGCCAATAAGGCAAAAGCCAATGCGATTACAAAAGATGCCGCTGGAGCCTCGATTGCTAAAGAAGATTTACACGTTTTACTCGCTCGCCTATCTTCCACGAATCCTCAAGTTTATTCCATACTGCAAGATGTTCAAAAGGGGATGAAAAACCTCATGCATCAACTTGCGAGCGTAGTCGCAGGAGGCTCAGGTAACGCGATAGCTTCCTATACAGCCACATTAGTGACCTTACAAAAAGAAACACAGAACCTCAATCTGTCCCTTGGGGAAGCCAGTATCCGTTCTTCTGATGTCAACGTCAATGCCGGGTATGCCACAGAAACTGCTGAAACTACAATCGCTGATCTTGCCTCCAAAATCACCTCTCTTCAAGGCAGTTTAAGTAAACTTCAAACGGCATCCAAAGATTTGACGTATGCCTCTTTAGCAACTGGTATAGGTGCAATAATTGCAGGTATTGTTGGCGTATTTACTGGAGGTCTCGCTGATATTATTGCTGCAGCATTAGGCATTGCATCAGGCGCTACAGGGGTTACTGCAGGGGCTTTACAGGTAGATATTGGCGTTAAAGAAAAAAAAATAGCAGACGATCTTGGAGAACAATCGCATTTACAAAAGGAAGTCGCCTCATTTTCTGGTATTGCGCAAGTATCTAACCAACTAACAGGAAATTTAAGCAGCAGTTTAAAGGACTTGGCCCAAAACACAAAAAGCATCCTACAAGCCCTGACAGAATTGCTCAAAACTACAGGGGCAAGTTCAGCTATGGAATAGCTAGTTTAGGGTACCTGGATAAAAAAAATGTCGTGTAGAATAAAACACATGCATATGTAAAAGAAACTGAATCTTTTTTAAAGAGTTCTTAATGATTGCTAAAGATTTGCTTCCCGCATTTGTTTCTAAACTCTCTGTTGAACTCGCAGTAGAGAATTTAGGAGCTTTTAACGGTGACCTCATGTGCCGACTGTCTTTTCCTGGGAGTAGTACGCTTACGGTAAAGGGGATTGAACGCGGTCTTTTATTTAGCACAGTGGTTGGAAAAACACCTACAAAGAATAAAGAGGTCCTTTATTGCGAGGCAATGACGGCAAACCTCTTTGGACAACGCAACAATGGGCCGATACTAGCTCTTGACTCTACCGAACAAGAAGTTGTCCTTTTAAGACTGCTTCAGGGAGAACTCACTTATGAACGGTTTAAAGAAAGCATAGAAGATCTACTGAATGAAGTAGACTTTTGGAAATCAAAGTGGAAGATTGCGTCATGAGTGCCAAGCTGATCGCTTACGATGGCCCTACAAAGGGTCTTATTTTGACCTTTGAAGCAGGCCCAGAATGGATTTTGGGAAGAGATCCCGATCTATGTCAACTGATCGTAGAAGATTTAAAGGTCTCAAGGCAACATGCGCAATTTAAAGAGGCAACAGATGGGATTACCATCTCTAACTTGAGTCGCACAAATCCTATCCTAATTCAAGAGATCGATCAGCCTGAGAGTGAGTTAGAGGGGACTAGACTTTTAAAAGAAGGCGATCGCCTCAAAATCGGAACCTCCCGTTTTGTCTTTACAACCCAAGACAATCTCGAATTACCAAAAGTCATAGAGCCCTCTGTACCTTCTACTATTCCACAAGAAACTATTTTTACCCCTCCAGAGGAATTGCATGGGAATACTTTTGATCTTTCCATCCAACAAAGATGGTTGCTAAAAGTTGTTTCAGGCCCTCAAAGTGGCGCTGAATTTGGCATGGAAGCTGACAAAAGCTATTTGATTGGCAGCGACCCTGAAAGCTGCGATATCCTCTTCTACGACCTGAGTGTTTCTAAAAAACATGCAAAAATCTCCATTACACACGACCACCATTGTTTCATTGAAGATCTCAGCAGTCGCAATGGTGTATTGATCAATGGACATCGCATCACACAGCGCACAGAATTACTCTCAGCAGAGATTATCTCTTTAGGTACGTCGTCTTTTGTAGTCATCGACCGGGAAAAAGCTGCCCAAACAATTGTTGCCCCTTCTTTAACCAAAGTCAGTGACGATGAGAGGCTCCATGAAGCAGGGTCTTCTGCCGAACAACCCATTAGCACGCCTTCTAAAGAGACTACAGGGATACTAAACGCCATTATCAGCCAGGTTAAACACCACCCTTTCATTAGCGGAGGCATTGCTTTAGGAGTTCTGATATTCGGGATTGGAACCATCTCTCTTTTTCATACAGAGACGCATGTCATTGCCCAGCAGGATGTCGCACTTATTTTAGCTAAAGCTTTAGAACCTTATCCAGATGTCACTTACACCTTTAATCCCACGAATGGCAATCTCTTCCTAGTGGGGCACGTTCTTACCGGTATTGAGAAAACACAACTCGAATACGCCTTGCAAAATCTCTCTTTTATCACACACGTGGATGACACCAATGTACTGGTTGATCAGTACATCTGGCAGGAGATGAATGCCTTACTTTCTAAAAATCCAGCATGGGCTGGTGTCAGTATGTATGCCTCAGCACCTGGCGTATTTACGCTGACGGGATATCTTAAAACACATCAAGAAGCCGCACAGCTGACAGATTATCTCAATTTGAATTTTTCTTATCTCGATCGCCTACAAAACCACATCGTGGTTGAAGAAGATCTCTACGATATGATCAAAAGTCAATTACTTGGCAGTGGCTTTAATGGCGTGACAGTCCAAATTAGTAATGGTGAAGTCACTTTATCGGGATTCATTCCCTCTGATCATCTAGCTCTTTACAGCAAGCTCACTGAAGCATGGAAGAATCAACAGGGAGTCCGTATCGTAAAAAGCTTCGTAGTTCCTTTAGCACCGCAAGATGCTGTTATTAATTTATCCGATCGTTACCAGGTATCTGGCTTTTCTATGAAAAATAACGCCGTCATTAGTGTGGTGATCAATGGCCTCATCCTATCCAGAGGAGATACTCTCGATGGAATGACCATTTCCAGCATTCAACCGACTACAATATTTTTGGAAAAGGGTGGACTCAAATTTAAAATAAATTATAATTCATAAAGAACAGGAGTCAACAAGATGTTTGGTCTCGATAAAAACAAACAAGAGAAACAAGAACTCGCCTTTGAGCTCGAGCAGCAATTGCAAGACTCAAAAAAAGGCCCCGAAGAACTTCAACGTTTACTACGTCTTGCGCAAGAACGCGCACAACACTTCAAAAACGCTTTGCGCGAAGGTTTGACGCAAGAAGAATACGCGACTGTTTCTACCCTAGAAAAGGGGTATACAGCTTTAAAGGAAGTCTTACCTAAAATCGTAAAGAAATAATATACAGCTAAACAAAAGGATTCCCAAATGAGTACATTCAATTGGAATAGCATGTTGAACACGTATGCCTCCTTTCAAACTGAAGTACAATCTGCAATGCACAAGATTGGAGCAGGTTCAGGTGGCGGCGTACAAATGTCAGCCCTTTTTACTCTGCAAATGCACATGAACATCCTTTCGATGTTTGGTAGCACGCTAACGAACTTAATGTCAGGTGTTCAATCCGTAGCGATGGCGATTACGCACAATCTTAAAGGTCAATAAAGCTAGTATAAGGAGTTTTTATTCATGGATCTGCAACAATTCAAGCAAGACTTTGCGCTCCTGGTGGAGGCTGGTTTTATTGCTGTTAAGCAAGGCAACACTAAAGCGGCACAAGAGCTGTTTCATGCAGCTGCTTATATCAAACCCGAAAATTCCGCACCTGCACTCGGGTATGGATATATTGCATTACATTCATTGAATCTTAAAGGCGCTGAAAAGATTTTTACCGATGTTTTGGCAAAAGAGCCAAAAAATGCGATGGCAAAAGTCCTCTTAGGCTTCACTCTACTCATGCCGAAATTCCTCTCTGTCAACCGTGCAACAGCTGCAAAGCAAAATCCTGAAGAGGTAAAGAAATCAGTTACTCGCGGACGTGAATTACTTAAAGAAGCTGTCGAGCTCGGTGGAAATGATCCAGCTGTGCGTTCTTTAGCAGGTGCAAGTGAAGAGATGTTGGCAAAAGTGGAAACTTATCAAAAGTCTCCTGCATAATATCGCTAATCAAGCACACTAACGAAAAGGGGTATTTTCGTGGGCGAAGAGTCACAATTTTCTTTAGCAGATTCTTCTGTACAACGCACTGAACAGGTTGAGGCGCTAGGGAGCGCAACAAGTGCTCCAAAAGGCACGGCAGGTGAGTTTTCCATTGGACAAACAACAGCCCCTACAGGGACAACAGGAACCACAAGTATTTTCGATCCTGTCGCATCTGGTTATTCCGCCAATGCAACCCTTGAAAGCGTGCAATCGCAAATGGCGATTGCCAGATCGCAAATGCAACAGGCAAGCGCGCAGCTTGCTGCCCTTTCACCTGAGCAACAGGCACAAGTAGAGCAGTCTAGCTACACGCAACTAGCCTATAATCATCTCCAACAAGTTAATGATGGAATTAACGCACTTGCCAAGCGCTTCCAGATTCCGCTCGCTGATAGTATTATCCCATCTCAACTGACCCCTGGAGAAAAAAAAGCGGCCTATTTCTTAAACTTTTTGACGGGCTCAGAGGCGCGCATGAACCAACTTTCGGGGAGCCTTTCCTCGATGAACCAAAGCGATGTCAAGATCCCTACTTTACTCTCTGCACAGGTGAAGATCAACCAAATCAACATGCAATTATCAATGTTTACAACGTTGCTAGGCAGCGCTATGGGCTCATTAAAAACTCTTATGAGCGTTCAGGTCTGACCTCACTGATGATGTATACCCAATTCTTCAGGTGAAATGAGTATAACTCCTCAAACTCTCAAAGGAGCACTATGGCTATTGAACATGACCTTGACTCCTTAATGAGTCGGCTCGAAGACGTCCAAGTCACGACTGTCAATGGACGGATCACTGAGATCGTCGGCATGTTAATCAGAGCGATTGTTCCCAATGTCAAAATTGGGGAAATCTGTCTGATCAAACGTGATGGTGAGCCACTGCGCGCAGAGGTCGTAGGCTTCACACGTGAAGAAGTGATCCTCTCTCCGCTCGGAGAAATGACGGGAATTGGCCCTTCTTCTGAAGTCATCCCTACAAATTTACCTCTTCACGTTCCCGTAGGTCCTGAACTTCTAGGACGCATTCTTGATGGTGCCGGTAATCCGCTCGATGTCGATGTCAAGGGCCCTCTTGATCTCAAAGAACACTATCCCGTGATTGCACCTCCTCCCAATCCTTTGCAACGCAAAATGATCCACTCTCCCTTGTCAACTGGCGTGCGCGCAATTGATGGAGTATTGACATGCGGAGAAGGGCAACGCGTAGGGATTTTTGCTGCTGCAGGTGGCGGTAAATCCACGCTGTTGGGGATGATGGCTCGCAATTCTGCTGCAGATATTATCGTTATTGCTTTGATCGGGGAGCGTGGACGCGAAGTACGCGAATTTATTGAAAATGATCTCGGTCCCGAAGGAATCAAACGCTCTGTTGTCATCGTCTCCACCTCAGACCAAGCTTCTCAACTCCGTCTCAATGCTGCCTATGTAGGCACGGCCATTGCAGAATACTTCCGCGATCAGGGAAAATCCGTTGTCCTCATGATGGACTCCGTCACACGTTTCGCGCGTGCCTTGAGAGAAGTGGGCTTAGCCGCAGGTGAACCTCCCGCTCGCGCAGGATATACACCTTCTGTCTTTTCTACGCTCCCTAAGCTTCTTGAGAGATCGGGCAATTCAGACAAGGGATCGATCACAGCATTCTATACGATTTTAGTTGCTGGCGATGATATGAATGAACCCGTTGCTGATGAAACGCGTTCCATTCTAGATGGACACATCATCCTTTCTAGCGCATTAGCACAAGCTTACCACTATCCAGCGATCGATATTCTCTCCTCTGCAAGTCGCTTGCTAGGTGCCTTAGTCGATAAAGACCATCTCCAATTAATTGGAAAAATTCGCGAAGTTCTGTCGACCTATCGCAAAAACGAAATGCTGATCCGCATTGGTGAATATAAGAAGGGTTCAGATCGCAACGTCGACTTTGCTCTTGATAACGTTGAAAAAGTAAATCGCTTCTTAAAACAGGGCGTTACGGAAAAGAGCACCTTTCAAGAAACGCTACAACAGCTCAAGAGTCTCTTTAGATGACACAAAATCAAGTTTACCCTTTAGCACAGGTTTTAGAGGTAAAAATCAAACGTGAGGAGACTGCCCAAAAAGTCGTCGATGAGAAAAAACATCTTTTAGAAAAAGAACAAGAGGCCCTTGAAAAAGCTAAAAAGGCACGCGATCTCGTAAAGGAACATTACCAAGAGAAACTGAGACAATTGCGAGAGACCCTCGACCAAGAAACAGATACACCGACTATTGAGAGAATGAAATACTACCTTAAAATTGTTCAAACGAATTTAGCTCAAGAGGAAGCTAAAGTGAATGAACAAAAAAAGCGAACAGATGCTGCTGAACGAGCTTTAGAGGAAGCTAAAAACATTTGGCGCGAAAAGAGAAAGGAAGTCGATAAACTGCAAGAGCACCGCCTCCAGTGGCAAAAAGAAAATGCACGACAAGAATCTATCAATCTTGAAAAGCAGATGGACGAAATTGGCACTGTCATCTACTATGCAAAAAATCGTGAGGCAAAATAATGCAAAACGTTAGCGAATTGACATCTCAGGTAGTCCACCTATCCCAACATTCTGAATTGCGACCCGCAAAAGAAACAAAAAACTTTAATTTGCACAAAGATCCCCATTCACAGAAGGAATCCCCTAGGGAATCATTTTCACATCATGCAACACTCAGCACTGAGAAAAAACGATTTTCCCCCTTTGATGCCCCTGAGCGCTCTGCGAAAAAAGAAAAGACAGAGAAAAAAGAGAGCCAGCCATCTTCACAAGATCTCGTAGAGGATGAAAGTTTGATGGTGGTCACCGAAAGGCCTTTAAAAGAAGAAAAACCTATTCGAAGCAGTGCTGAAAATAAAGGTCGTCAAGTTAAATTAGAACATGCAGACGACGAGACGGGTGAATCTTCTTTTCTTGAAGAAATTACAGCTACAGAAGCACATGCCCCCGTGGAGGAAAAAGGTTCCTCCGATTCCCAAGATGACGATGAAGAAGGCCGTTTAGAACTGCAAGCGCGATTGATGGACACACAACACACTAAAGAAGGTAGCGCTGTCGAAGGAGCTTCTGTAGAAACCCTTCATTATGCAAATGCTGCACACATGCAAACATACCAGGATTTTATTGCTTTAGTCAGCGCCGTTTACACAAATGAAAAAGTCACTTTGGTCCAATTGAAAATGGGGACTCAGTTACAACTTGAACGCACTCCTCAAGGGCTCGTTATCGCTGTTACCACTCAGGATCCCCATATTCAAGAGCTCCTGCTCTCAAATCGACAAAAAATCCTTGAGGCTCTCAAAAACAAAAAAATTGCCGTTGCCTCTTTCGAAGTAAAAATTAAACCTATTCATAGCGATGATAACAATGAGGACTCTTCCATATGAACATCTGGTCCTTCCTCCAAAAAGTTTCTGTTATAAACAAGGACAAAATTCCACCAATCGCTTTTCAATTAACCCCACAAGATGTTGCTGCCGCTTTAGCAAAGAAATGGAACTGGGAAGATGCCACTGTTACCTTTCAACCAGCTAAAGTGGTCACAAAAGATGCGCTAAAAGACTTTCTTCACTGGCATGTGGCGGCGATTCAATGTAAACCCTTACAATCTTCCGCTTATCTATTCATTCCCAAAAATACACTCCTACAAATTCTCACCTACTCAGCTGGAAAGGAAATTCCATGGGATGAAATGAGCCAGGCCTTGTGGGACTTTTTACTCCTGCAATTTCTGTCCGCACTTAATGAAGCTTCCTGTTTCAATAAAATGCAGTTGATTTATTCTTCTGGCGCACAATTGCCCTCTGAAGAAGGCTCGTTAATCGACTTTCAAATAACTTCGCGCGATAAGGTCTATTCAGGCAGCGTATTATTTCCCTTTCCTTTGCAACAAGAGGCCCTTGCTCACTATGGACGCTCTGCCCCCTCATTGGCCCTCAATACCCAAGTAGGTTTCTCAGCGATGCATATGCAACTGTCTTATGAAGAATGGAACTCTCTTAAAGTGGGTGACTTAATTCTTCTTAATAAAGAGCAATGGGACCCTTCTACTAAAAGTGGAAAGGGTGTAGTGTGTATAGAAGGTCATCCGTTATTTAATGCTCGATATAGCGATGGCAAAGTACATTTAGAAGCACTCCAACGAGGTGATACATAGTATGCCCAATAATACACCTACTCCAGAAGATGAAAAAAAGCTCTCTAATGTAGATGAAGGGTCTTCTGATCAACGCCACGATCCTCATGAAGATTTACCCCATGATGAGGGAGATTTTTCAGCCAATGACGAAGATTTTTTTGTCGAAGATGATGAACTAAAAAAAATCTTAAAGGAACATACGCCTCTTCAAAATGCTCCATCCGCATCACCTAATGAAGAAATCGCTCCACCTGTTCATGATGAGATGCCAAAAAAACAGCCCAGCTCAAAAGCGGCCCCATCCGCTCCTTTTACACCTTCTTCTGTGAGTGCAATCCCACTTTCCATTAATATTCAGATCGCATCAATTAGTGTGCCCTTAGATGATGTTTTACAATGGAAAGCTGGAACAGAGATTGTTCTTGATCAACCTATTTCGCCGCAAGTCACCTTGACAGTTAACGGTCAAGCTGTCGGTCAAGCAGAATTAATTCAAGTGGGTGATTATTTCGGTGCGCGTATTCTTTCTATCCACCATTAAGGAGCCTTATAGTGTCCCTGGAAGAATCTGCATCGTCGAATTTTTTTAAACAAACCACCCTTGTGGATCTGAATGAGACAGAATCCCTCCTTCCTATGCAGAATGAACCGCTGCCACTACCGGAAAAAATCGGTCCTTATGCCATTGACATGATCCTTGCAAAGGGTGGCATGAGTGTATTGTATTTAGCTACAAACCCTAAGACAGCAGAGCCTCTCGTCATTAAGGTTCTTTCTCCACGACTTGCGAGCCATCCGGAAATTGTGCAACGTTTTTTAAAAGAAGCGGAAATCATCTCCCTGACACACCACCCCAATATTGTAAAATTGTATGGACAGGGACAGTGGGAAGGGGGCGTCTATATTGCAATGGAGCTTATTCAAGGCATTTCCCTGCGCCAAATGATTTTGCAACATTCTTTTACGATCAAGCGCAGCCTTGAAATTGTTTTGCAGATTGGGTATGCCCTTTTTCATCTACATGCACATGGAGTGATCCATCGCGATTTGAAACCAGAAAACATCTTGCTCACAGAAGAAGGTGGCGTCAAGGTGATCGATTTTGGTATTGCACAGCTGGAAGAAGAAGAAGAAGCTATGCTCCATTCTCCTATGATGGGCACACCAACTTATATGAGTCCGGAGCAAAAAAATGCATCAAGTTTAGTCAGCTATAACTGCGATATTTATTCACTTGGTGTCATCACCTATGAACTTGTGTTGGGACAACTTTGCTATGGCAAAATCATTCTTTCTCTCATGCCTCTTGGTTTGCAAAAAATCCTATCTCAAGCCCTTCAAATCGACCCTAAACAGCGCTATCAAGATATTGTCGATTTTATTACCGATCTAAATAGCTACATGGAAAGTGCCGATTTCCAAAAAGAGACCAATCGAGCAGACTGCTCCAGCTCTCTTTTTGAGGAATTAAAGGAAGCTCAACGCCGATTTTTACCACAGAATGCGCCCCATTGGCCCAAATTAGACATTGGCTTCACCTCGACACACCACCTTTCGATCATGCCCCTTTACTACGATTTCCTTGAAATAGAAGGGGGCAGCATGGTCATTCTTCTGGCGGAGGCCTCTGCAGAAGGAGCTGCTGCTCTTCTCTATACAACCTTTCTTAAGGGCCTTGTTACAGCCTGTCGCCCCTTTTTGCAAGACCCCGTGCTTTTTATGAAACATATGAATGAATTGGTCATTGCCTCCTGTGAAGATCAACTCTTTTCAATGAGCGTACTCATTTTAAATCCAGTCAAAAACCAATTACAATTTATATGTTGTGGTTTTGGCGCTCTATGGTCAATCCAACCTGAAATGAAACGCATCAGAAAAATCACAGCAGAAAATATCGCTTTGGGCATCGAAAATGAACCCGCATTTTCTTCTGCAATCTATCCGTGGAACATTGGCGATCGTTTGTTCCTGTGTTCTTTTAGAGCTCTTGCGCAAAATAACCAACGTGGTCTGACAGAGAGTGAACTACAGAAAGCCCTCATAGAAGCTTTATTTTTACCTTGTCAAAAGCAAACTGAGAGCCTTTTAAGAAAAATCGCTCCTCCCTCTATGGACCTACAACAAGAGGCCCCATTAGTGCTCATCAGCCTGGCGCGCACCTCTTGACTTTGCCACCTTAAATAGGGTAAAATCAGACCTGTTCATTACTTAAGGTGAGGGGATGGAGCCGGACCCGAATACGTTAACGCGTAAAATCGAAAAAGAACGCACACTCCATAAAAAAGAGAAAGCAGAAGTCGCTAAAATTTTATCGCGCACTCTGAATGAACTTAAGCGCACCAAGTGGTCGCAAGAAAGACTCATGCTACAGATCACTTCTCTTCAAAATAAGCGATTAGAAGAAAAACAGGCATTACTAGATCGTCATCAAGAACTTGCCACTGCACTTGCACAAACATTGCGGACCCTTAAAAGCACTTTAGGAGCGACAAGCTCTGACGAGCTTCAACGTCAAATTGCACAAGTCCAGTCATTATTAGAAAAAGAAAATCCTCTCCACACACAAACTTCTTTTGACATGACCATCACTAGCTGTCGCTGCATGCCATGAGAGTTTAATGCCAATTTTTACCCATGAAAGCCTCGATACCCTTCGACAACGCATCAATTTAGTTGACGTCGTCAGTCAACATATCGAAGTAAAAAAAGCGGGGGGACTCTATAAAGGGCTCTGCCCCTTTCACGATGAAAAATCTCCTTCTTTTTGCATTCAGCCAGGTGCCGCTACATTTCATTGTTTTGGCTGTCAAGCTCATGGAGATGCTATCGCTTTTCTCATGCGTCACCTCAATCTATCCTTTTCAGAAGCAGTCGAATCTTTGGCGGAACAATTTCATCTCACCATGGAAACAGCGGGCAAGCATTCTGCTCCTCTTGCGCGCACACCATTACGCCATATGCTCAATGATGCCCATCTGGCTTACCATCTTTTTTTAACAAAGACAGAAGAAGGGCATACTGCTTTAAATTACCTCTTTGAAAGGGGGATTGACTGGGATTTTATTGAACGCTTTGAAATTGGCTATGCTCCTCAAGGCGGATATCTTCTTGTCGACTTACTGCGTCGTCTCGGCTATGAAGAGAATGACATGCGTTTATGTGGTCTCATTTCTTCCTCGGGCTCTGATTTTTTTAAAGAACGCATCACCTTTCCTATCCGGAATAACCAAGGTCATGTCGTGGGATTTTCCGCACGTAAATTTCACGAGGAAACTTTTGGTGGCAAATATATCAATAGTCCGGAACATCCCTTATTTAAAAAATCCCATCTCCTTTTTGGGTTTTCAGAAAGTCGCAAGCGCATCGCAAAAGAACGTAAAGCAATCATCGTCGAAGGTCAAATCGATGCTTTAAGATTAATTCAAGAAGGATTTGACTATACTGTAGCGGGGCAGGGAACGGCTTTTGGGTCCTTCCAAGTGAAACAATTACTCGATCTCAAAATTCAAGAAGTCTTTCTCGCTCTTGATGGGGATACCGCAGGGAAAAAGGCTGCACAACATATAGGGGATCTATTTCAAAGTGAAGGGATTGAGGTTAGAGTGGTCAACTTACCCTCGGGACAAGATCCTGACTCGTTTTTACGCAGCAAAGGTCCATCTGCCTTCGAGCATCTTTTACAAAATAGTGAAGATTATTTGCATTTTCTAATCCGCTATCTACAACAAGATCGCGATCTCGATGGTTCCGCTGCACTCAAGACAGAAGTTTTTGAAGCTCTTTCCCAACAGATTCAAAACTGGAAACATCCGCTTATGGTACATGAAAGTCTGAAAAAAGTTTCGCAACTCCTTCAGATTCCTTCACAACTCCTTCCTTCTTCTCCTCCTGTGCCTGTCAAAAAAATAGCGCATCGGGAAAAAGAAATGGAACCCCATAAAGCATTAGAGATCGATATCTTGCGCTGTTTGGTCACTCTCAAAGATGAAAGCCACATTAAACTATGTCAAACGCATCTTAATCCCATTCACTTCGTTCACCCACTTTGTCAGCGGTTTTTCATCTGCTGGAAAGAAAAAGCTCATGCCACTGAGCCCTTTGATTTACTACATTTTGCTTCCCTAGTCCAAGATGATATTGCCGAAAAACTACTCGATGACTTAGCTGAAAAAGCACTCCAACCCTCTCCCTCCCCATCTCATCTTTTCGAAGCAATTGAACGCCTTCAATTGAGACACTGGACACATGAAAAGCAGCAACTCTATGCATTAATTATGAAGACGACAAACGATGAGGAGCAAACTAAACTTCTGAAAGCCTTTGATCTCTTACAAAAAAACCCTCCGCCTAAAATCTCCAATTTGTGAGGTGTAATATGTATCAATCATGGTCTGGATGCGACTTAGAAGCTCAACACTTGCGAGAAAATCGCAAGGAAGAAAAATTACGCGTCAAAATTGCACAACGCACGGACCGATCACAGCATAAAAAAACTGATCAAAAAGCGAAAATTCATAACGCATCTGAAGTTGTCGATCCTTCATGGAAGAAAGGGCGTGTTGTAGGAATCGCTGCCGATAGCGTCTCTGTACAAGTCGGATTGCAATGCATGGAAACATCACTTAGGGGCGCTCTTAAGAAGAATCTCCTCGCATTGAAAAATTTACTCACTATTGGCGATGAAGTCCTCATTGATGAAGAGCTTCAAATTGCTAAAATACTTCCAAGAAGGACTCTGCTCGCACGCCAAGATCACTTTAATAAGCGCAGCGCCCAGATGATTGCAGCCAATGTTGATCAGCTTCTCATCATTGTTGCCGTAAAAGAACCCGGCCTAACCCCTCATTTGATCGATCGCTATCTCATCGCCGCAAAAATGGGCAACATTCCCGCTGTGATTGTCATCAACAAAATTGACTTACTTGCGAGTACTTCAGCGAGCGAACAGGCTATTTTTCATGAGATGCTCCGCATCTACCCCTCTCTTGGGATCCCTCTTTTTTGTATCAGCACAAAGACCCATGAAGGCCTTGAAACACCTTCTGAGCAAAAACCTCCCCGTTTATTTGACAGCAGTCAGACTCCAGCCACACTTCAAGATGTGTTAAAACATAAAAGCTCTTTGCTTGCCGGCCATTCAGGGACGGGTAAAACCTCACTATTAAATGTGCTAACCGACTCTACGTATATGACAGGAGAACTTGTTGGAAAAACGAATCGAGGGGCACATACAACCACCCGCTCTATTATTGTTCCCTTAGCCTGCCAGGGAGAATGTATCGACACTCCTGGCATACGTAGTTTAGGCCTTTGGAAGCTCTCTCTTCAGGATATTCAAGAAGGATTTCCTGAATTTGCTCCTTTTGCCGCCGAATGTCACTTTTTCAATTGTCGCCATTGCAGCGAACCAGAATGCGGAGTAAAAGAAGCGCTGGAAAAAGGTTTGATCAGTAAAATGCGCTATAACTCCTACCAACAACTTCTGAAAGAACTATAAACTTCTTTCGGAATTGGGTGTAATTCAAAGTGTTAGGAGGAATGAAAAAAACTAGGGACTCTCATTTTCTAATACCCACTCCGGTCTCCATTAATTCTCGTTCAAGATAAGGTATAATAGCTTATGCACCCTCTGTGTGCTCTGTGGGCTCTGTGGTTAAAAAAATTAACATAAGTTTTAAATAAAAATATTCACCACAGAGCCCACAGAGCACACAGAGGGGGAAAATAGGGATTTTTTGGCAAAAGGTTGTCTGGTGAATCCTTAAGAAAAGCTTCCATTCTGGCTCTGAATAGTTAACTAACACTTTGAATTACACCCTTCGAAATTATCTTTGTTGCTACTCTAACTCCAAAAATGTATAACTACGTGAGTTCTACTTGTCTAAAGTCCAGCTCTACGCTAGCATCGCAAGGTATATGTTACGTCACTCACTAGGCTTTCGCTTATTTCTTATCAATATCCTCTTGCTCATTCTTTCGGCTCCCATCTATCTTTTGGTGATGACAGAATGGGAAAAGAAAATTGTCTTCTCTGCAGATGTCACATCTCTTGTTGATTTTGCTGCCATTCAAGCCACTTTTTTTGAAGAAAATTTTAAGGAAGGGCTCTGCCTGCTTGAAATGGTTGATCAATTAGCTGCACACAAAAATGATGCCGCTATTTTAGCGAGTCATGTGTTCTCTTCCTTGCCTGGACATATCTCTACATCTCAAGCTCCCAACACTACCTCGACTAAAAAACGGATGCAGATAGTTGCTACAGCAAATCCTAGTATTTTTTTATTGCGATTTACAGGGGAGCATTATCAACTGACTCTCACCCAAGACATCTTTCCTCTCCAAAAAAAGATCGAACAGGAAGTCCTTGTCTCTTCTAATGCCTATTTGCGCACCTTAACACTTCATTCTTCTCTGCAATTATTGCCGCAAAACCGCGCCAAAGAGGCACTTGTAGATACACGCCCTCTATCAGAAATTTCACAATATGCTTTCATCAAAGTACTTGGTGATGAAGAATTTCTCCTCATTTCAATTCCTATGCAATATGGGCTAGAAGTCCAACTTTATACCCCCGTCAAGTTCATTACCCCTGACAGCCAAAAAGAAATTCGATTTTTCCTAGGGTTTTTCTTCCTCATTATCTGTGTCAGTGGCGCTTTAACCTTCTATATTTCACAAAAGATGACTCATCCTCTCTCTCTACTTTTTGATACTATGCACAAAGTGGGCCAAGGGGATTTGGATGCGCGTTATTGTATAACCAGATGGGCAGGAGAAATCAATGAAATTGGGGAAAAGCTCAATGAAGTGACAAGCAATTTACAGGCAGAGATCTCTATTGCCAGCAGGGAAAGAGGCGATCGTGAATTGCTTCTTAAGGAACTTGGTCTTGCGCGTACAATTCAACAGCGCCTTTTTCCTGAAACACACATGAAAACGAATTACATCGACATCACCTCTAAAGCCCTTACCATTCAGGATGTCAGTGGACTCTTCTGTGAAATTTATGAACGTCCTGCCAAAGACCCTACTCTAGCTCCCACACTCTTCTTAATGTTTGGAGAAAGTGTGGCAGCCGGTATTTCAGCCTGTATTGCAACTTTTGATCTCAGAAGTATCTTGAGAAGTTACGCCTTTGAACATGAGGATTTACACGAAGTCATGTCAAAGAGCAACCATCTATTCTATCAGGATGTCCAGACGTCTGGACTCTTTGCAACGACCTTTGCGTTAAGTTTTAACCCCATTACCAAAAAATTAAGATATAGTTCGGCAGGCCATTGTCCAGCTGTGTGGGTGCGTGCAAAAGATGGCGCCTGCATCCCTTTATTTACCCATGGCGTTGCAATGGGCCTTTTTCAACACAACTTCTTAACACCCAATGAAATTCTTTTGGAAGCTGGCGATCTTATTTTTCTTTACTCAGAGACACTACTTCTCTTAGAAGATCATAACAAAGCTTCCTATGGAGAGACTAGGCTTTTTGACCTGCTCAGAGATAATCGCCGCGCTTCTTCTGAGGAAATCATCAATATTGTGGCTGCTGATTTTGAAGATTTTTGTCAGCCATTAAAATTGCACCGAGATAGCTTGGTGATCGCGATGAAGGTTCAATGAATACACGATTTTTTTCTCTTTCATGGCGCATTTTGATCTGTAACCTGCTCTTTTGCGTCATCCCTGTATTTTGTTTTTTCGTATGGGGCTTTTTTTGGAAAGAGCATCGAACAATCGTACATATCCAAAGCGATATTGTTTCACACGCCAAATGGCGCGCTGCTGTATTCGATAATTTGATTGATTTGAAGCTGCACAAAGTCAGCCTGCTCTGTGAATTTTCTAATTTATGGAACAATGATGATGCACATCTCTATCAAAAATGTGAACTTGATAGCACTTTAAAACTTCTGGAAGAGACTCCTAAAATTGATGGCAAATGGCTGACAGTTCCTTTATTTCCGAATCAAATGGCGATAGCTTATGTAGAGCCCACTGGCAACAACCTTATCTTTGTTGTTACAAATACCCTTTCCCACAAATCTGTGGAATATACCGTTCCCTTAGTGAGCATCGATAAATTCTTATTGTCGTATCAAACTCTTCTGCGCTTTGAATCGATCACCCTCATGACAGATGAAGCTGCTCACAAAGTCCAGGCAGCTAATGTGATCATTCTGCCACTGCATGCTATCAATCTGAATTTAGTCGTCGCGTATAATTTTAAAGAAATTACAGCCGGCTTTTTGAAATATTTTTGGGCTCTTATTGGCGTCTTATTACTCACAAAGTTAGTCTCTATCGTCATTTTATTGTGGTTATCGCGCCGCATTTCAGCGCCCCTGAGCCAGCTTTTTGTTGTGATGCGTCAAATTAGTCAAGGCAACACACAAGTGCGCTATAAGAGCGATCCTCTCGGTTATGAAATAAATCCTGTTGGAGAGACCTTTAATGAGATGGTTGATAAATTGATCGACCAAATTGAATGCGCTCGAAGGGACCGCCTGAAAAAGCAAACGCTCCTTCAAGAATTTCAAATCGCTCATCACATCCAATTGAGTATTTTACCCGCAATGCCTACAGTACCAGGTATTGATCTAGCAGCGACTATTGTACCCGCTAGGCAAGTCGGGGGCGATTTTTATGATGTCTATCTGCGCAATCATATGCCCGATGCTCCTTTAATTCTTACAATAGGGGACAGTGCTGGTAAAGGAGTGTCTGCTTGTCTTTATACAGTATGCTTGCGCAGCATGTTGCGCAGTTATCAAGCAGAATATGAAGAAATCACAAAACAACTCCAACTGACTAATGCCCTTTATTTTCATGATGCAGAGTATGAGTCGATGTTTACCACACTCTTCACAGCCCTATATTACCCCAAGAGTAAAATTCTTCGCTTTTCTTCAGCAGGACACCCCCCCGCCTTACTCTTGCGCAATGGAGTCATCTTTGTTTTAGATACAAATGGACATGCTCTTGGAATCACAGAGGAGCTCCATATCGAGATGAGGGAGTTCCAATTACAATCAAATGATCTACTTTTACTCTATACTGATGGTGTAACAGATATGCACAACCCTTCAAAAATGCTTTTTGGAGAACAACGCCTGGAAGAATTTTTAAAAGGGAATGGGTCTCTTTCTGCAGAGGAATTTGCCAATCGTCTCATTCAAACCCTATCGGATTTTGCAGGCGACCAACCGCAATTCGACGATATCACCTACCTCGTCATGCGCGTAGAATAGACTGCTTTCGCGGAGTTAAACACGCCACCGCGCGCGGCCAAGCAATTCGATAAAAGTAAGAACCCCTAGTGCAACAAAAATAGCCCAGACCCACTCTGGGATCTGAATATGCCATACCAATGCGCCTAAAACGATCATTTGTGCCACAGTAGTGATCTTTCCCCAGGTGGCAGCATTACAACGATAAGCATCCCATTGCCCACGCAATTTTAATAACACCCAAAGACCACATAGCAACACCTCTCGCGAAGCAAAAGCTAGCAAATGCCATGCAGACAAAGATCCATGGATAAGAAAAATAGCGCCTGCAAAAAAAACAAAAAATCGATCCGCCAAAGGATCAATAATGCGGCCTAAACGAGTCACTTGATGCCACTTACGCGCTAAAAATCCGTCGAGAAAATCGGACAGAAGAGCTATCGCTAAAGCAATTGAACGCCAAATAGGGGAGTCACTCAAAAAAACAAACGCTAAAGGAAATCGTAAAAGGGACAGAAGGTTTGGCCACATTGCTCTTGGAATCACTTTACCGCTAATTATCTGATTTGAGTGGAAGTTCACTCAATCTCAAAGATCGCTTTTTGCGGTTATAAATGATGATACCAATGATAGTGATAAGGAGCAAGACCACTCCTATGAAAAAAGCAACGCTGCGCTGAGAGAGATAGGCTGCAACAAATTCAATCAGAGAAGCTGCTTGCTCACCAAAAATATAGGCGAAAGTAAACGCTGAAGTGGTCGATACAAGTGCAGCAACGCCATCTACGCACAAAAAGCGCTTAAATGTCATATGCCCCATACCCGCACTCAGAAAGAGGCAATTGCGCGCACCGAAGGGAATAAAACGACCAAATAAAAAGGCCAGCATGCCCCATTTGTCATAAAAGCGATGCATTTTATCCAAGCGCTCTTGATGAATAATTTTGCTCAGCCAGCGAATTGTTAAAATCTTAGGTCCCAAAAGACGTCCCGTCCAGTAGGCAATCCAATCAGAAATATAAGCGCCAAAAAAGACTGCCGCCCACAACAACCATCCATTTTCAGGAACATATGCGCGCGCCAATATACCACTTGTCAGCAACATCAGGTCTTCACTCACAGGCAAGTTAAACCCAGCTAGAATGAGGGAGAAAAAAATAATCCAGTGTGCTATTTCAGGATACTTGTATATTGCACCAATAATAAGAAAATCGAGGCCCATGGCAATAATATTATCATATATTTGATTTCACAGTACAGGTATTTTTTTTGTATTATTATTAATTTACATGCGTTTTAATAATACCTGCATCGTAGAGGTCGCCAATTGAATCTGGTGCTTTTGTAATATTTGATAGAGCAATAAGAAGATCTCTTGTTGAATTGGCATCGCACTCATGCGATCTGTTGCTTTTGTGGCGACTTTAAAGGCTAACTCCAACCCAGTATCTTCAATTTTGTCGACATATACATAAATGCGCTGTGTGTGATCGATCGCAGCATATTTTTCCAACTCTTCTTTAAATTCTTTAATGAAGACAGGCAGCTTAGGCAGGTCGCTCAGGCGCAAATTGACTCTCTCTTCAATAACCCAGTGACTCATTCTAGAGCGATTAATCAGAACAATTGTTGAAAATAAGGAATTGGGCACATAGATGGGTTGCTTATCGCCTCCTTCAATGGTGGTAAAATACCAACTGATATCAGAGACGGTGCCATCAATCTTGCGATCGGGTGAACGGATCTCGTCTCCCACCGCAAAAGGATGGGTTAAATAGATCATGATGCCACCAAAAAAATTCGCGATGACATCTTTTGCAGCAAAGGCAAGCGAAAATCCACTGAGACCGCCAATCGCAGCAAGTGTCTGTATATTAAAACCGATAATTTGCAGTACGGAGAGTATCCCAATAATCCAAATAAGAAGAATGCCACCTTTGCAAACGATGTCAACCTTTGCCCGTTCCACGCCATTGGTGACGTGATTTATAAGCCGTTTGCGCAAATTGCTTACCCATCTTAAACCACACCAGGAGACCAAAACAGTTACAATTAGCCCATGCACCTGGTCCATATTGACTACAAAGGAACTTGCTATTAGCTGAAAGGCGATTACTTCAAGGGATAGAAGAATTGCAAAAATCCAAAGAGCCACATAGATAGGCGCTTTCAGCGCGTGAAGAAGTGCTTGTTGCCAATGTTTTTGAAAGTTTTTCTTGCGCGCAAGATGGACAAACATCTTTTTAAAAAAAATATAAGCAAACAAAAACAGAATCCAGATAAACAAGAACAAACTAAGCCACAGTGCTTCTTTTTCAATCCATTCGATCCAGCCCAAGTAAATCCCTCCATGGTTGTGTGTGGTGAACTAATGCACTTTGCTTCGGTTTTCTAATGCGAAAATCAAACAGTGCATCAAGTTCGATCTCTTGACAATTCATCCCCTTCATCATCCCTGTCACCTGCTCTTCTGTCAAGTGGAGATCACTAACCCAAATTTTACATTTTCTTCGCTGTAATGCACGTTTTCCCTCTCTATAGAGACGCTGCCTTTCACTACAAATCCTTTTCGCACATTCAGCACTATTCAAGAGTGTCGCAATCACTTGCCAAGGAGCATGGTGGATATCAATGGTACGTTTGCGCCTGTTGGGTTCATAAACCAGGCAGTCAAAAAGACTAGGGTAGCAAGCATTTGGATTTTCTGCTCCATAGCACCCCTGTAAAAGGCGGTAATACAGACGCTGAAGCTCACTGTTTTCAAAATCAACCACCCCTAAATCCTGTGTTTTTCGTACGCCTTGTTTTGGCAGACGTTGCAACCATTGGTCACAGAAATAGGCCATCTTATTGGCATCATAAAATTCAGTATGCCCATACATATGAAACAATAGACGCTCTAAAGCGACTCTTTCGCTTGGATCTTGTACGGTGTAGGCCAAATTATAATGCGCATACCAAGGGACAAGAAAAATATGCAAAACAGGATCTGAAGATTTTTTAGGAGAGTCAGATTTTTTAGAAGGAGCTGCGTGGTGCGTTTGCACGACAAGGTCATTTGCCTCCTGCACACGCAAAATCACATCCTCTTCTCCTTTAGCGCGCTCGAGCTGTGCTTGTTCGAGTAATAATAAAGCCATGCTATCTTGCTCTAAAATTTCTCCATTCCAATGTACAAGGAAAAAAGAGAGCAATCCTAATAAGCTTAATACCCATGCAAGAATCACTTTAAGCACCATTTGCAAGGGTGTGACTGTCTATAAAGCTCCATTCTATTTTTTGCCCATTCCAAAAAAAAACCACCTTCCATATCCAGTGTCCAATCGTCAATTCCTTCCATTCACAAGAAAATTGCTGTACTCCATCCAAAAGCTCTTCTTCGCGCACCTTTTTGTCTTTTTTCAAGGAATGCATCGACAAAACAAGCCGCTCAGCAGCAACTTTCAATTGATATTCTACACTCCCAGCAAATGCAGGATCACGATCGATGGCTCTTTCTTGCACCCATATATGCGGCTGCTTATCGCGTTTGGGGAAATAAGCCTGCTTCAGAGCACTTTTTATTTTCCGATGAATGCGATCTAACGTGAATACATGCTTTTGTACTTTTTCAATCTGTCGGTTATTGCGTGCCATAGTGACGAAACCCATCAGTAGCACACCTGTGAGAAGAAAAAGCAGGCTGAAGGAGATGATCACTTCAATCAGCGTAAAAAAACTTTTTGTTTTGCAAAAGGAAGGCTGTTTCATAGTGATGCTCCGCCTTATCGGAAATAAAATCGATCTGAAGGAAAAGAGGGGCAAAATACTCAGCGTCCATTTCTTTTTCGCTGTGAAAAATATAGGAACACTGCCACTCAACGCCATCATGAAGGCATACATGGAGTTGCTCTTTGGTTAATACCTGCACTTTATCCTTATGACTTTCAAGCAATGGGCTGTTTTTAGCATAAAGACGCACAATTTCTGCCGTTGCAGATGTAAAAAAAGGCTCGAGCTCCAAGCGTTGCAATGTATGGCGATGGCGAATCATATTTTGCATCCAATGTGCTCCAAAAATCACTCCAGATGCGCTGACAATTAACAATGCCAGTAATACTTCAAGGAGCAAGAATGCAGACCGCTTCATTTGACCACGCGTAAAATCTCTTCCAATGAGGTCTCCCCAGAGGAGATAAGCCTCTTGCCATCTTCTGCCAGAGGGATCATCCCCTCACTTAGCGCCACTTCTTTAATTTTAAGTGCATCAACACCCATCGCTAATAAACGCTGAATAGCTGGCGTCATATGCATCATTTCATAAATGGCGCGCCGCCCCTTATAACCCGTATTTAAACATTCAGGACATCCAACTGCCTCATAGCCTTCCTCAAAGGATTTTTGCCGTTTACAGAAAGGGCATAGCAACCGCACCAAACGTTGCGCTAAAACCCCAGTGAGGCTCGCTGCTAACAAATAAGGTTCAATTCCCATGTCGACAAGGCGAGGAAGGGCAGAAGGTGCATCGTTTGTATGAAGGGTGCTGAGGACCAAATGACCAGTTAATGACGCTTGGGTGGCAATTTCTGCGGTGGGCTGATCGCGAATTTCACCAATTAATAGAATGTCCGGGTCTTGCCGCAACAGGTGGCGCAACCCAGTGGCAAAGGTCAAGCCAATTTTTGGCTGCACATTCATCTGCGCAATTCCGTCGAGTTTATACTCTACGGGATCCTCGATGGTCATGATATTGCACTCTTTGGCATCAAGTGAGGCAATTGCACTGTACAAGGTCGTCGTCTTTCCACTCCCTGTGGGCCCAGTAACAAGAATCATCCCTTCAGGCTGCTTAATCAACCTTAATAGCTGCTCTAACAGCACTTTAGGCATATGCAAATGATTTAAATCTAGCCTTACTTGCTGTTGATCTAAAAGGCGCAAAACCACACGCTCTCCACAAACAGTGGGGATTGTGCTCAAACGTATATCAATAGGGCGTTGTCCAAGTCGCAACTTAATGCGTCCATCTTGCGGCAGGCGCTGTTCAGCAATATCAATGCGAGCCATGACCTTTAAACGCGTGACAAGTGCCATATGCTGTGATTTTGGCAACATATGCCGCGCCTGTAAGACACCATCTAAACGAAAGCGCACCTGTACTTCATTGTCGAGTGGCTCAAAGTGAATGTCTGATGCCTGCCTTTGTAGTCCTTCTCTAATCATTGCATGCAACCATTCTACAATCGGTGCATCAGGACATTCCGTCAGCAAGTCCTCTTCAATGATTCTGCCTTCATCACTACCAGAAGATTCGCTCTCAAATTCCACACTTCTATCGACATTGTAACATAGCTCAATCCAGTGGTGAAGCTTCTCTTCTTTTACCCGTACACAGGTGAAGGGTGTTTTCAAAAACAACCGCAACTCTTCAAGAATAGCTAGAATATCTGCTCGGGCGACGGCCAAAATGACACACCCATGTTTGTTATCAAGTGGTAAAACAAGGTGTTCTTTAGCAAAGGAATAGGGAATGTTGTGGGCAATGCTCTGAATCAAAGCGATATTTGGTTCACCATCGAAAGAGGAAAATGTCTCAAAAAGATTGTCCATATTATCACGGCGCATTTCTAAGAAGCATTTTTAATCCACCAGTTAATTGACAGTAGCGCTGGTGGAGACGAGCATTCTCAAGAGCTGATAAAAAGCAGGGGAGATCGCCAGGACGCCTACATAACTCGTGCATATTCATCTCCTCGATCATACAGACATCATCTTCTACAATCGTAGGCGTCAAACAAATAAACATTTCTGTTTGTGTATCAAACCATTCGGCCTGACTGAATAGCTTGCCAAAGTAGGGGACTTCTCCGATAATTGGCATTGCCTCGCGGTGGTCACGGGTCACCTTGCGGCGCAACCCTCCCAAAATTACCGTCTGCCCTTCAGGGACACGCACCTGGTTTTTAATATTGCGTCTTGTGACGTCGGGGCGATTATTCTTGCTCGGATGCATTGTATCAAAGGTAATATCCGTTTCCAACGTGATGAACCTGCCTGGCGATTCCTCAAGACAATCTTCTGCTAAATGAATCGTCGGCGTGATGTCGATTGTAATCCCATACTGGGTCCGTGTATAAGCATCTTTTATAAAAGGAGGGGAACAGTCACCACAATCTAAAATAACGGCTCCCGTATTGATTGAAATTTCTTCTACAAGCGCAATTTTCGCTGGAGTCTGGTTCAAAGTGGTTACAGAGGGAGATGCATTGATCTGCACATTTTCTTGGGAAAGGAGAAATTGGTAGATCAAATCGAAAGCAGGACTTGTCGCCGTCCGCATGCGACTCATAAAAAAGGTCAAAATCCCCTCATTTAGAGGAGAGGTGCCTACATCATTCCAAATCAGTCCTGTCTTGTGGGTATTAGAAGCTGCGGCACCAATTTTTAATAAATTAAGACCAAAGTGATCCTCTTCAACGATTTTCTTCTCAAAAAGCAGGACTTCGATCTTGACCATTTTTTTTGGACGGTCTAATCGTTTGAGTAACTCCTTTAAGCGAGGAAGAAACTCTCTTTCAACCACCATAGTAATGGAACCACTTTTAGGATCGACAACAAAATTCCCAAGATCTTTGTCATCTTTCTTAATAGCGCAAGAACTAGGGGGGCGATTGAAGGAGGGGGACACGATTAAATTTGGATCACATGGACCAACTGGCGTATAGTTGTAAAGTGAATTTACGTCGCAAAAGCCATTCGCACAGGGACCACAACCGCGTTGAGTTTCATAGTTAACCACTTCTACCATCGGGCCATCGGGCTTTTCTCTCAACTCAGGTGTTTGTAAAAGCAACTGGTAAACGCGGTTAAGTACCAGCGCAACCTCTTCTGGCTGGGCATGCTGACAGGTATAGGTATAGAGGACGCGCTCCCTGGGATCATCTGCCTGCTGTTCAACATAGCTGAGCAATTGCTGAGCGCGCGCTACCTGTTCTTTTGTACCTACTACAAAGATGCCCGCGACACTTTTTTCTAATGGCATCACGCGCAATTGTGAGCCTACAACTCCCTCTTTAGAGGTAATAAAATAGGTGCTCAGTATGCCTTCAGCCTCTTTAGGTGAAAGTCGGCAGAGACGCAACAATTGAAATTCTTTCCCATTCCCGCATTCTGTCATCAGAAGAGCGACCTTCAAGATTTCTCTAATTGAGGCGGCATTTCCCACGAAAAACAATTCCTGTCCATACAGAGACATTAGCATGCGATCAGGATGCACAAAACGCTTCAACCCTAAGTAGAGTTCATTGGGATCGGCAAGATTCGTATGCATTACGAAACAAACGGGCATCTCTGGCGGCAATCTTTCAATCTCGTCCTTTCTAGAAGTGATCCAGACTTGATTCAAGGGCTGCTCTTTCCGCTGGATAACTTGTCTCATAAAAGGATTCATGACGACAATATCAAATCCATTTTGCTTGAGAATCAGCTCGATCATCTCATCCCAACAGCTATTGGGAATACTCATGGGGCAAGATAAAGTAAGGGGATAATTCGCACATTCATTCGGGATAAGGTAGACAAAGCGCTGGCTATATTCGACAACAAGTTCTCCTAAGGTAATCTGTTGCGTTTGCCATTGCTGACAATTCGATTCTTTGACTAGGCGCTCTTTCCATCCTTCCTGCCAATAGGCCCGCTCCATGCGCAAATTGGCAATTTCCTGGAGCAGCATCTCAATTTGTTGTTTATCGCAGGAATCCTGATACGATTTTTGCAGTTGTCCGAGTGCTGCAGCGATTTGCACATTAAGTTCTTCCAAACGCGCATTGACTTCATCACACTCTACAAGGGATGTATCTTGTTGCATTTCCACTGTCTTCATCTTTTCTGCTAACTGTGCAGCACGGGCTGTAAACAGTGTGACAGGAAAAAGAAGCAGGAAACAGGCAAAAAGAGTGGCGATCATTGATTTTTTATAGTGGGTTTAGGAGGCGGAGCGCTGTTTTTATTCATTAATGGCCATTGCACTTCAGTGACACAGGTTCTCATTGAATTATAGAGTCGTCCAATGATGAAACGTTTGCCTTGCCGCACAACGAGATCATCTATCACAAGCAACTCTCCGCGCACCTGCCGCTGCAAGTAACTGTAAATTTCTTCAAAGGCAGCCAGTTTACGCCACTTTCCCTCGCTGCACAACCACCAATCATTTTTTTGAATCGATATTTTTTGCGTGCCATCTTCACAGTGCCATTTGGAGGCACTTTTACGGCCAATGTATTTTAGATTCCATACAATTTTAGAAGGTAAAGAGACCTCTTTACGAGAAGGAATTTTCAAAGACTGACGGCCTAAAGGGGACCAAAGAGTCATTTGTGCATTTGCATCGATAGTCAGCAGTAATAGACCTTCTGAATCGCTTCCTAAATCCACTTCCTGCCATTTTTTATCGCTCCACACAAGCCCTTGCTCTAAAGATAGCCATTGCCCTGTTGCGCGACATTCTACACAATAGATGGGCGCAGCGGTGTCATCCATATCCTTAAAAAAAAGATCGACACCATGAAGGAAAACTTGTCGCTTGTGCCACCATGCAAGATCGCATTTTTCCCCATCAATAAGCTCTTCCTTTTCTGAAAAAACTAATTGCGTATTAGCTGTACGCCCTTCTTTAGTATCCTTACAGATCAGCCAACAATGCCCCTCTTTTGCTTCAAACACAAGTTCGAAACCTTCATTCAGCGGATCATGTATGACTTGTTGTAAAGGGACCCTAGACCCATCAAGCATGACGACAATGCTCTCTTTGGCATCAGGTCGATGATTTTCATAACAGACACATCGTCTTATAATGGGCTGCACCCAGACTTCTTTGGCGACAGCTGTAATAAAAAAAGGCAGTTCAAGCGTTTGCGCACAAAGGGACGCGCATAACAAAGTAGAAATAAGGCAAAAAATAACGCTGTACACGAGAAAAAGAACTTTCAAAGGACTATCAAACTATACCCATTCCACCTGAAGAATTGGTTTTGGCCGAAGAAACAGCTCCCGCGATCGAGTCAAAAAAAAAGTCCCCATATGATAAGTATATGAGGACTTTTTTTTCTGACTCAAGCCCGAGGCTTTCTCTTCTGTCTAAAATCCAATTCTTCAGGTGGAATGGGTATACTTAACCAGGCACTTTATTGCAAGAGCGATTGTCTGATAAAAAACTCTTTAAAACGGTATTTCGATGCAGAACTTCACCGGTTTTACGCAGGGTGATCGCCAAAAAACTCAGCCCTCTTCTTTTTCTGCAATAACTATCCCTCCCCATTGAAAACCTCCTGAAGAGATTTCTTATTCAAAAGCGGAAATTTCTATTTTGCGGTTACATTTTTTTTTAACGCGATTGACAAAAAAAAAAAACATGTTACATCTCAACAAAAGTAATGTGTAGGCACATCCACAACCGACAGAAAAGGTAAAAACAAATTCATCGCCAATGCATTCGCTTGTATACAGAGGGTCCTCCGCGGTGGGCAACTAAGATTCTTAAAAAACAAAGCAACCTCAAGGTTAACAATGAAAAAAATAGAACACAAACTCACTCAAGATGAAACGGCTACGCTCAAGACCCTAATTAAACGAGCAGCAACCGATGCGGCCTTTCGCAAGAAATGTATTGTTAGCCCTAGAAAGGCTATTCAAGAGCTTGACCATAACTCTTCTTTACTGAAATCGCATCCACACATTCAGTTTGTTGAACCTGACTCAATTGTCATACCTATCGGTGACTCCTTATCCAAAGAACTAGAAGCTATTTCCACTTCACTCTCTAAACATTATTCTAAAGAAGAAATAGCGGATCTTAAACAAATCATTCAGCAAGCACATCAAGATCCTGTTTTTCGGGAAAAATGTTTCAAAGATGCAAAAGCAGTCCTCAAAAGCGCTTCAAAGCTATCTAGCTTTCACACAAAACCCATCCATTTCGTTCCTTCTGAGACCCTTGTGATTGTGCTGCAAAATAAGCCACTCCAGGCCGACGAATTAAGCCGTATTACTGGAGGTTGCGGTGGTGATACAGGCATACTCGTAGGAGCCATAATCGGTGGAGTCATTATTACAGGAATTATGGGTGCAGCACTAAAGTCGACGAATTAAGCCGTATTACTGGGGGTGGAGTTATCCAGATGCAAACGCAGGCACATGACAAAAAACCATGTTACACTTCCAAAAAAGTGATGAGAGGCATGCCCACAACCGACAGAAAAGGTAAAAACAAATTCATCGCCAATGCATTCGCTTGTATACAGAGGGTCCTCCGCGGTGGGCAACTAAGATTCTTAAAAAACAAAGCAACCTTAAGGTTAACAATGAAAAAAATAGAACACAAGCTCACTCAAGATGAAACAGCGGCTCTCAAGACCCTCATTAAACGAGCAGCAACCGATGCGGCCTTTCGCAAGAAATGCATTGTCAGCCCTAGAAAGGCTGTTCAAGAGCTTGACCACAACTCTTCTTTACTGAAATCGCATCCACACATTCAATTTGTTGAACCTGACTCAATTGTCATACCTATCGGCGACTCCTTACCCAAAGAACTAGAAGCTATTTCCACTTCGCTCTCTAAACATTATTCTAAAGAAGAAATAACGGATCTTAAACGAATCATTCAACAAGCACATCAAGATCCTGTTTTTCGGGAAAAATGTTTCAAAGATGCAAAAGCAGTCCTCAAAAGCGCTTCAAAGCTATCTAGCTTTCACACAAAACCCATCCATTTCGTTCCTTCTGAGACCCTTGTGATTGTGCTGCAAAATAAGCCACTCCATGCCGACGAATTAAGCAGTATTACTGGAGGTTGTTCCTGTCCAGGCATAATTGCAGCAGGCGTAGTGGGTGGAATAATTGGTGTAATAGCTTTGGGTGGAGTACTAAAGCAGTCGCAGCCATAGCAGCCGGACTCTATGGAGTAGCTGTTACAGGAATTGTAGTTGTAATACGGATCTTACAGAAATTAGAAATAAAAAAATCACCTGAAGAAATAACATTAGCGAATGAATTATATGAAAGAATTAGTAGTAAAGAAAATCAAAAGCGAAGAAATCAAGGTTCTCGAAGATTTAATCAAGAAGGCCCATGCTGATATGCAATTCCGCAAAAAATGCCTCGAAAATCCAATAGAAGCCATTCGTGAAATCGATAAGCAGACGAGTTTACTCAATAGAGCAATCAAGTTTGTCTCTCCTAATGCACTTGTTTTTATACTGCCTGAGCCAAGCAAGCCGGAGCCAAAAGCCCTTCCTTCTGAAAAAGCTGAAGTACCCGCTGCTATAAAAGAGCATTTGTCTCATGAGAACATACAGGTAATCGAGACAGTTAGACAAAAAGCA
>CAZQVA010000009.1:50262-62487 GCA_964596685.1 uncultured bacterium
CCTTATTTGCTAGACAAGGAAATTTATTTTATAGAACTAGGAACACTGGTGTTTTCTCTCAGTGACCACTTGCAAAAAGCTGAACTTGAAAATGCAATTGGCGGTGGGACATCGACGGCAACAACTGTGATAGGTGCAGGGATGCTGATATACACAGCAGCTACTTTCTTCGGAAAATCACAGCAATCTAAATGAGTCTATATCGATCTATATACCTCATGTAGGCATGTAGACTATTTTAAAACTGCAAAGTCGTATTTACAAAGAATCGCCCAAAATGCAAAAAAATGATATGCGCGCTATGACCTGGCAAATTGAATTTGCAACAAAAGCTGCTGAATTAAAAGACTATCTTGATGGAAATTTATGCGTCGTACGTGAGCCCACAGATCAAGAGATTCATCTATACATGACACAATTTGAAGAGCTTTGTAGGTCTCGTGAAATTTTGGATGCTCTATTAAATAAGCTACCCGTTTTTTCACCGCGATTCTTTGGAGACGTCCGATGGCAATGTTCTTTACCTAGATGGATAGAGATTTTTGAACAGATTCTATTTCTAGATAAAAAATCATTGATTCAGGACAACATCCATTTCTCCGTTTCTTCTCTCTTCACCCCCTTTATAAGTTATTTCTGGAAACAACTGACCGCATATGACACCTTGTTTACAAGTGACTCTCGAAAGCACTTATCTGAACAAGTCCTTTCATTTCTCATAGAAGAATTTCGAATACCGATTCAAATGCATCAGTCACTAATTGACGCTTGTCGTGAAAAAACTATGGAATTGTCAGGAACAGATAGATGGTTGCATTTTGGAAAGAAAGCTCCTGCTGCTTTAAAACAAGCTTGCTTACGCATAGATGCTTTAGCCGCAGGCATTTCAAAGGCACTAAGCAGATTGACTCACGACAAAATATATATTGAAAATTTCTTAAAATGTCCTCTTACTTTAACTAAAGTCATACTCTCAGGTGCTGACTTACATAACAATAATCAGCAGGTATTAATTTTTGAGTTTAATCATGTTCAAAAAATTATCTATAAACCCCGTGCAATGGAATGCTACAAGGCGTTTTTTGAATTTATTCACGCCTTTAATTTACTGCAAACGACAGTTCAATTGCGCGAAATATGGGTACATTGTGGCGAAAGTGAGTATGGATGGATGGAGTTTATAGAAGACACACCTATAACAAGCTCCCAAGAATTAGCTTTGAATGCAGGTGCTATGACGGCACTTGTGCATTTACTATGTGCAAATGACATGCATAATACAAATGTTATTGCATCTGGTAATCATCTGATCCCTATAGATTTAGAAACAATTGTTTTACCATACAGGCCCCCATCTTACGAGCAAACCCTAGCTGAAGAATTATTTTCTGAATCGTTATTTTCCACTCATTTGTTGCCTTTTTGGATGACGTCAGCTGAGGATATTCATGGAATAGAATTCGGAGGACTATCTAAAAGTATATTTTCAAAGTTGTCCCCTAACGATCAACGAGTGTTTTTTGATGCCATCATCAGCACCTACGAATTTATCATAAAAAACCAAGACCTTTTGCCTTGGCATGTATTTCTGGGTGGTAAAATCCGTTATGTACATCGGCCAACACAAACATATCATAAATTACTGCGATGTACCACTGATAAAAGAGAAGTGGAATCGGGGCTGATGCGCAGTTTACGCCTCTACGCCCTTTATGCATTGGATCATTTAATACCCAACCACCAAGACAAGCATTTTGCGATTTTTAAATCTGAGATGGAGCAAATGGAAAGAGGGGACATTCCCTATTTTCAAACACGATGCGATTCTCTTGATTTAACGATTGATCCAACTACCATCGTATGTGGTTATTTTCAAAAAAATGGATTAACTCATTGTAGTGAGCGTCGTCAAAAAGTTTTACTTCCCTCTTTTTTGCATTTCAACATCAAATTACTGATGAGTTCTTTTGAACATATGAAGGAATCTACCTTACCTCAGATTACTTTAATGAATACAAATTTACCACTCGATCTTGAGATGACATGGGGATTAATCGAGCAAATAGAAAAAGCCTTGCTTGATACGGCCCATGCAAAAATAGATTCTCTGTCATGGGTTACATCTAGATATATTTCGCAAAATTCTTTTATGGTGACTCCTGCACATTTCGATTTTTATGAAGGCGTAAGTGGTATAGCTATGTTTTTTGCAGCATTGCATCATGCAGCCCCCTCAGAAGCAAGGAAACAACACGTATATGAGACATTAAATCCCTTACTAAACGCGATCCATACGCACTCTTTAGGCTATCACCGTCCTGGCAAGTCATTTTTTCTCAATGGAATGGCAGGCATCGCATTAGGATTAATGCGATGTGGAATGCTTATGAAAGATCAAACACTTGTACAAGAAGCATTAGAAATAGCTTCTAATGCTTCTCTTTCTAAAGACACATCTAACAACTGCGTGCTTGATGGGGTTGCTGGGGGATTAATGGTCTTAATTGAACTGTATCATTGGAGTAAATCCCCCTTATTATTAGAAAAAATCACTCAATGGTCGGATTATTTGCTCTCACAACGTGTGATAAATAGCCATGGGTTAAGAAGCTGGCATACAATCAATCAGAAATGGTGCCATACTGGCTATGCCTATGGAGCAGCTGGAATTGCTCATGCCCTAATCGAAAGTTGGCATATTACACATAATGACGCCTATCTTGAAGCTGCCTTAGAAGGTCTAAAATGGGAAGATACCTATTGGAATAATGAGCAAGAAAATTGGTGGGACCTTTACGACGCAAATAATCCTAGTACTGATATTTTGGGATGGTGTAGGGGGTTTTCAGGCTCCATAGGAGCACGGCATCATATTGAAAAACACCTAACAACTATAAATTGGCCAGCATCAAAAGAAAGGTTAATGCATAAACTGCTTACGCAGCATAATTTCAATTGCGATGATTGTTGTTGCGGCTTTGGAGGGCTTTTGGATATATGCTGGAGTATCGCACATTCTTCTCAAAGAGATCCTACATTTTTTGACGCTACACAACTAAAAGCCTCGGAATGGGTACAAACGATGAACCAGAGAGGGAAGTGGCAATTGAAACATAATGCCGTTATTAGCACATTGGGGCTTCTTCATGGAATAACCGGAATCGGGTACTTATTATTAAGATTTATTGATCCAGATCTTCCTTCTGCACTGCAATTCTCACACGAGCAAACACAACGATTCAAAGAAAAATCTTATCCTCTTCAGTAGACTGAGCAATGCAGACGGGATCAAAATCCTAGATGTTAGCGCTTTTTATCTTTGCTTTATCAATATCCACTCCCTTAATTGCTCTGGCGTGATGCCTAGGCCAACCAATCTACTTTCATCCATCTGATCTAAGTCTTCTAGAACATCTTCCACAAAATCTTTCTGCACTTTCGTCGGAACACATTCGTTTGCAGCTGCATCCACAAACTTTTTTAGTGCCTCTCCGATTAATGTTTGTAAGATTACGTTCCTTACTACTTTTTTTCTCTCTTGTCGATACCGCACGCGCACCTCATCAAAGCCCATCGCTTTAACTGTCGAGTCATAGGCTGCGCAGGTACGCAGATAGGAATAAACATATAGGTCTACTAGTGGCTTTACGTTCTGGAGTTCATAAATCGCAATCATTGCTGACATATAGTCTTCAACTCTGACATCACTGAATGCGAGCGGCACAAGGTTTCCTCGGATCAACGGTATATTGGCTGATAGTCGAGCAGTGCGTTTGTTCACGTCTGCGAAGGCCTGCAAATAACTCACATGAATGAATAGAAAAACACTTTGTTCGTAAGGATTTCTAATTTGCATTGCCTTATGAGCTATCTTCTCCAGTTGTTGCTCTAATCTTTTTGGATCTTCAAATGGGATATAGGTTGATCCTCCAACACGAACACCATGCCTTCGCACCTTGCCCGAGTCTGTTGATTCCACAAGTCCATCAGACAGCAAGAAGTGCAGCGTGCATATAACATTACGACTGACCTCTATCTTTGGTGCATTATCAACAAGATAACGAATAGCTTCCTTGTGATTCAAAATCATTGCCTTTTCTGCATCCAACTTTCCTTCAGCAGGATCGCCATGAAGCAGCAAACGTTCAGTATCTAACAAAGAATACGTATTCCCCTCTAAACGGGATGAGTTATATGACAGATCAATGATTAGTCTATTAAAAATTTGATGAGCATAAGTGCCTGCTGGATCTTTGGCATTAGCTCGCTCTCCTGATGCTTGTAACTGCTGTCGCAATATCTCTGGTAAATAGTAGCTAGAATTAGGTTCATAGCTGTCGAACCAGTCATTAGCATAGGCCACAGGATGACGCTCAAATAACGGCCTCTTCACGAGCTCAATAACTTTTAAACTTGCCGAACTGAAACAACTGCTTATTCCTATTCCATCTTGAGCTTTTTCTGATCGACCTACTACGCTATATTTAGTTCCACGCTTTTGACCTATTTTCCTAACTGCTCCCTCCTCAACTAGAAGGTGTAGCCATCGCCTAACCGATCTTTCCTTAAAATTTTCTCCCAATCTATGCATCAGTTCTGACAGACCGATCGGTTCGAACTCTAAACTCAGCAGCCTCAATACCATCATTTTATTGTCACGCAAGCTCATTACGGCCACCTTTATCCTTATACGGCCATTTTAACCGGAATACGGCCATTTTTTCGAGCTTTTTGGCCGTATTTCAAACAAAACGGCCATTTTTGATCAATTTATGAGCTTTTTGCAATTCTTATTGGGGGATAAATTCATTAACGCATATTTTCCTCAGTATGGCCATTTTTTATGGACATACTGAAGAAAATATGTAGATATTCTTGCAAGGAAGTCTATTGTTGCGTTGGTGGGAACTGCTTTCCTTCTACGATACTAATGGGATGAAATTCGGGTGGTGTGAGAGCTGTAACAAAAGCAAAATTACCACACGTAGCTGAGGGATCAAAATAATAAAACATTGTCGTCGGTCTTCCAAAAAGCGGACTACCTGGATAAAATTGCGATGTTGGGTTTTTAGAAACATAGGTAGGCCATGAGGCATGGATTGCGGCATCATTTTCGCCATACCACCACTGCCCTTGGTAAATTTTCCCCTCTTTCCACATGTCACAACTGCCATCTGCGGCAAAATATAGCGTATATGGCGTTTTGTGGCAGCTGGTTACTCCAGTTATCGTATGCTCCACTACCATTTTTTCAAAAATATCTTTTGTCATTAAATGGCATTTTATTTCAATTGCGCTGGCGGGTGATTGAACCCTTTCCAAAGCAAAATAATCCGAAGAAGCCATAAGACAGCAGCAGAGAAGCAAAAAATTTCTAAACAACATATTTTTATTATCTTTAAACTATACGAGGGCTGGTTCGAGAACTTCAGGGCGCACTAGAGTTTGTTCAAATTCTTCGACATGCGCACCTAAAGATTGCAACTTCTCAACGATATTTTCATAGCCACGTGTGAGAAAGGGCAATCCTGTAATAATGCTTTCTTCTGGCGCTAACATGGCTGCCATCACATAGGCAAAACCAGCGCGCAAATCGGGAATCGCGATCTCTCGACCCTTGAGAGGAGTAGGTCCTTTGACAATAACGCTATGGTAAAAATTCTGTCCTGAATAACGACAACACTTGCCACCCAGACACTGGCGAAAGAGTTCAATATCGGCTCCCATCTTTTTAAGCGCCGTTGTATACCCAAATCGCTGTTCATAAACCGTTTCATGAACGACAGATGAACCTATTGCTTGCGTTAAAAGAACGACAAAGGGCTGTTGCCAATCTGTGCTGAATCCCGGATGGACATCTGTCTCTAGATGAATTCCACCTTGCAGGGAACCCGTGCTAAAAAACTCAATGCCATTATTTTTTACTTCAAACCCTGCACCTACCTCGCGCAATTTATTGAGAAAGGTAATCATATGGAGGTGCTGTGCTCCCTCAACAAGTACTCGGCCCTTTGTGGCGACAGCTGCCATCCCTAAAGAGGCGGCCTCAATGCGGTCGGGTAAAATTGTGTGTTCAGCTTCATAAAACTTATGCGTGCCTTGAATGTAGATCGTCCGGTCGACATCAATTGTAATCACGGCCCCTAACTTTTGTAGGAAAAGAATCAGATCAACAATTTCTGGCTCAGTGGCTGCGTTCTTGATGACTGTTGTTCCTTTCGCACGCACAGCTGCCAAAATTGTATTTTCAGTCGCACCTACAGAGGGGTAAGGCAATTGAATCACAGCACCTTTTAGTCCCTGATGGGCATGCGCAAAATAGGAACCTTCGCGCTTCATTTCGTGATATTCAACCGTTGCTCCAAGAGCCCGCAATGCTTCAATATGAAAGTCGACAGAGCGCTGCCCAATAGGACATCCACCCGTTGTAGGAACAATGACATCCTCTTCACAACGCCCCAAAAGAGCGCCAATCATTAGAATGGGGATACGATTGGAACCTGAAAATCTCTGGGGAATATAAGAACTGCGCAATTCAGGGGTAATAATTTCCAGTACTTGCGTCTTTCTATCCCACTGGATCTGTGAACCAATTTCACGACACAAATCAACAGTGATTTCGACATCTCCAATATTGGGAACGTTGTAAAAAACACACCTTTTATTAGAAAGTAAAGAAGCTACAAGTAATTTAGTCGCTGCGTTCTTTGCACCTGCAGCGCGAACTTGACCATTGAGGGGTTGTCCACCCTTGACTTTTAAAGCTTTCATAGCTTCTATATAAGCGATTGTACAAAATAAGCTCAAACATTTTATGGATCTTTTTTTTAAAACTGGTATTGGTCAAGATTGCCATCGATTTTTACCACCGGATAGTTCAAAACCCTGCGTCATTGGCGGCATCATTTTTGAAGGCGAAAGTGGTTTTAATGCCGATTCAGATGGCGATGTCGTCTACCATGCAATTTGTAAAGCAATTACCTCTTTAAGTGGTGTGCCAATTTTAGGGGGAATCGCTGATGAACTCTGCCTTAAAGCGGGTATTACAGATAGTCAAGTTTATGTAGAAGAAGCCTTAAAAACACTGCATGAGCAGCAAATCACCCATGTTGCCATCGCTCTTGAAGGCAAACGTCCTCTTTTTTCCCCTCAATTACAGGCAATGAGGCATAATATTGCGAAAGTTTTACGCATCACCAGTGAACAAGTGGGAATTACGGTTTCATCGGGCGCTGGCCTAACTGATTGTGGGTGTGGTGAGGGGGTAAATGCTATTTGTATTATTACTACTATGAAAATTAAATAGAACGGTTGTTCCAAGCATGTTGCGCCTGATTAGCTCTGTATTCTCTCTTTTGGCAGTTGCAGGGGGTGGTTATTGGTATTATCACCACAACCCTGAAGTAAAAAACCTCGTCAATGAATATCTTCATCAAGGGGAATTTCACACCCTGGAGGTGCGCTATTCTGCAGAAGAGATCATGGCACGCGAAAAGAAGCAGCTGATTAAAACGCCACAACACTCTTTTTTGCCTGCTGTCATCAAATTTCACCCTTATGCGCTTATGGAGGTGAAATATAGTGCCGACCAGCAAACAAAGGAAGGCGTCATGCTCTGGAGTCTTGTGGATGGTGAGTTAATTCTCAATACAGAGAATTGGCAAAGTACACATGGCTTTGCCGATTGCATCAATGCTAAAGCCACAAAAGAAGAGTTTCGCTTGCTCAATCTACTTTCGAGAAAAGGTGGTCATGCAGATCGCGAAATGATTATACGCGATCTTAAAATGGAAAATGACGTTTTAGATCGATTGGTAGAAGGGTGCCGCCAAAAGAAACTCCTCGTACAGAAGGGTAACCAGTACCGCCTACATTTTAGTAATCCGCGTCTTGCCCTCACTCCTGAAACAAAACTTGACCAATGGCTGGTATCAAAATCTTATACAGGAATGGAGCGCGCCGAAAAGCGTTTCTCTCTATCAGAGATTGAGAAAGTAGCTTGTAATGCCTTTGACAGTGATTTTACAATCCGTCATACGACAGAAATTTATTTACCGATATATGTTATTGGTGTACAAAATCCCGATGGATCGGTGATGACAACGCAGTGGAATGCATTAAATGGGAAACGAGTGACATCTGGATTTGTCATCGCTCCATAAAGGGAACGGAAAGAGTGGGATTTGAACCCACGGTACCCTTGCGAGTACGCGTCCTTAGCAGGGACGTGCCTTAGACCACTCAGCCATCTTTCCACTCGTGAAACAAAGATCATATCTATGGAAACCCTTTTTGAGCAAGAGTTTTAATGAATACGCGAATCGCCCCCCAATCTAAAGAATCAGAAATGATGGTTTTGGGTTGTATGCTTACCAGCATAAATAGCTTAAACATTGCTGCTGATCGTCTTGAAGATAGTGATTTCTATTTTCCGGAGCATCAGAAAATCTTTAAAGTGATGAAGCAGGCCTATCTCAATGAGCGCCCCGCTGATGTACATCTCGTTTGCGAAGAACTCAAAAGACAAGGAACCCTTGCAGGCGTAGGGGGAGTGCCATTCATCGTCAGCCTAGCACAAGCGGCCGGATCATCTGCTTTTATCGATGAATATGTTGAAATCGTCCGCAGTAAGGCACTTTTGCGCCAAATGATTGATGCTGCACAAAAAGTGGAAAAGATCGCTTGTAGCGAACCCGATGATGTATATCAGGCGCTTGATCAATCTCAACAGCACTTCTTTTCTATTGGACAATCTGCACACCCCACAGTGGGCGTTTCTATCAAAGACCTACTGAATGGCGTCAAGTCATTATCTAAAATCCCTTTCCTCAAAGAACTACAAACACGCCAGGAGCGCTTTCAACTTCTTGGGCAAGAAGCGGGGGCGATTGCCGGAATCCCTTCACATTTCTTAGATGTCGACAAGTTGTTGGGTGGCTTTTACAACAGTAACCTCATGATCCTCGCTGCGCGCCCAGCTATGGGTAAAACGGCTTTTGCCATCAATGTAGCAGAAAATATTTGTTTTAAAAATCGTATTCCGGTCGGCATTTTCTCTCTTGAAATGAGTGCGGAACAACTACTGCATAGGATGATCTGTTCGCAAGCCGAGGTCGAGTCTGAAAAGATCAAAACAGGGTCCCTTACGGGCGTTGAATATCAGCGCATTGTTGCCGCGGCTCATGAAATGGGTCAACATACAATGATTATTGATGATCAGCCGGGTTTAAAAATTACTGATTTGCGCGCGCGTGCACGCCGGATGAAAGAAACCTACAAAATTGGGTTTCTCGTCATCGACTACCTTCAACTCCTCTCTGGTTCGGGTACAAACCGCAATATGGATCGCCATTTGGAGATCTCAGAAATTTCTCGTATGTTAAAAAATCTCGCCCGCGAACTCGACATCCCGATTTTATGTCTTTCTCAACTTTCAAGAAAGGTGGAAGAACGTCAGGGACATCGCCCCCAGATGAGCGATTTAAGAGAGAGCGGAAGTATTGAACAGGATGCTGACGTGGTGATGTTTCTGCTGCGACGCGAATATTATGACCCCCTTGACAAACCAGGTCTCGCTGAGTTAATTATAGGGAAAAACCGCCATGGCGCTGTAGGAAATGTCCTGATGGTCTATCGAAAAACTCTCGCACAATTTCAAAACTATACCGGCAGCGGTCAGGGTGGTGCGCCAAGTGCTCCTACCGGTAAAAACCCCGCATTTGCTGAATTTGAATGAGTACCATTAGTTTGGTAACAGGGATGCCTGTTGCGGCTAAAGCAGAAGAAAATTTACCTCCTGGAATCAACAAGGCCGTTGAGATATTTTGCAAGGTCCATCGCTTTTGGAGGGGGTACCAGCGCACTAAAGAGTTAACATCAAGTATTGACCGCTTTGGAGCCTTTCTCGTTGGGTATATTGCAGCGCAAACATGTGCACAAATCAAGCCTTTACGCATTACAGCAGAGGTTTTACAAATTGCTGCTTACTCAATTGAGTGCATCAAACAAAAAAAAAGATTCACGCATAGCTACCGACAGCTAAAAGAAATTTGGAGTCACTCAGGGTTCAGTCGCCCTAATCAATATGTCTCTTATAAAAGAATATGGTTCCTGTCTCCATTGACAAGACTATGCTGGGAAAGAAAATGCAATGCGCGCCTCTCTAGAATTGCAGAGCTATCAAAAGCGATTTTAGAGTTTTTTTCTGAACTTTTTTCTCTAAGCATGCGCTGGATGGACTTGTGGCAAGCGCTAAAAAAGGACTCAGAAGTTAATAAAGATGCGGTTGTTGAAATTTGCATTAATTGTTGTAAGATTATGAACCATCTCATCGAAAACAGAGAAGAAATCAACGAAATCTTAAAATCTCTGGGGACGAGCCATCGCATCTCTTTAATCACGGAGCCCGCCCGTTGCCTCGTTGCTTCAGCGAATATTGTGTGGCAAATCTGGCAATTATGTAAGATAAAGACAATCGAGATGTATGAATGGCTAAAAGAAGAACATCGCAATGATGGGAAAAGTGCTCTAGAACGTGGATGTCACCGCATCCCCACCTCCAAAATGCCCTCTCATATTTCTACTCTTAACTCCAGAAAGAAGAGCGCTTAGATGAAACGTCACACAAAAATCATTTGTACCATTGGACCCAGCTGCTCAAGTCCAGAAAAAATCCATGCTTTAATTGATGCAGGCATGAATGTGGCGCGCCTGAATTTTAGTCATGGCACTCATGAAGAACATGAGGGCGTCATTACTCTTTTGAAAGAAATACGCGCTCTACGTAAAGTTCCTTTAGCCATCATGCTCGACACGAAAGGGCCTGAAATCCGCATTGGAAAGATTCAAGATGAGGGCATCACTCTTGTTGCAAAAGATACTCTTCTATTGACATCTCAGCCCCTTATTGGTCATAAAGAACCCTCTCATTTTATTGTCAGCATCACTCCGAAAGAAATTCTTCACCATCTTATCCCAGGAATGCGTGTCCTTATTGATAATGGGTACATCTCCTGTCATGTAATAGAGAAAACCGCAAGTGGAGTAGTCCTACAAGTTGATCATGGGGGGCATCTCACCTCTCAAAAAGGCGTCAACATCCCCAATAGCACACTTCGTTTACCAGCGATCACTGAAAAAGATTATAAAGATATCCTCTTCGCCTGTCGGCATAAATTAGAAATTATTGCGGCCTCTTTTATTCGTTCAAAAGAGGACGTTGCCTCAATTCGAAAGATTTTGCACGAAGAAAATAATCCCTACACAATGATTTTTTCAAAAATTGAAAATCAAGAGGGGATTACCAACTTTGACACAATTCTTACCGCAAGCGATGGCATTATGATTGCAAGAGGTGATTTAGGGGTGGAATTGCCATTGCGACAAGTACCGCGCTTGCAAAAAATGATGATCCGTAAATCACTTGAGGCCGGCAAACCAATTGTGACAGCGACCCAAATGTTAGAAACAATGATTCACCAACCGCGTCCAACGCGCGCAGAAGTGTCTGATGTTGCCAACGCAATCTATGACAGCACCTCTTCTGTTATGCTAGCAGGGGAAACAGCGGCTGGTCATTTCCCTCAGGAGACAGTGGAAATGATGAGCGAGATCATAGAAGAGGCAGAAAGCGACTTTGACTACAAAAAATATTTCGAAAATGCAACTACATGGCCCTCTGAAGAGATCACCGCTGCGCTTACTCTTGCCAGTGTTAGAACGGCGTATAGTGCCAAAGCAAAAGCTATTATCGTTTTTACCACTTCTGGGAAAACGGCTCGCCTCCTCTCTCGCTTTCGCCCGCACCTACCAATTATTGCCATCACACCCCATCCGATGACCTATCACCAACTTGCCTCGGATTGGGGAATCTTTCCACTTTTGCTCCCTTCTTCACTCTTCCTCTCTGAGGCGCTAAAAGAAGCATCTGATGTGGCCATGCAGCTTGGTTATCTCCATAAAGGTGACCTGGTAGTTGTTACAGCAGGTGATCCCTTTGGAATAACAGGCACCACAAACATGATGCTTTTAGCCAAAATTGGAGAGCTTTAACTTTGAAAGTTATGACTCAGATTGTGCAGATTGGGTCCTTTCAGTTTTGAATTTAACGATTTCAAGGCTGATCTATCAAAATTGACGGTCATAGCCTAAGCTATGATCCTCAATTTTTGTTGAATCTCCCTCGCCTAAAGGCGAAGGATTCCTGCTTCACAGCTCCCACTAATG
>CAZQVA010000010.1:0-60811 GCA_964596685.1 uncultured bacterium
AAAAGAGTAAAGCCACCAATCACTCTGTGAAAGATGGCTTTAGCACCTTTACATCCCAGCCGTGAACGGATGGGTTTTTCAGGTGCAAGGCATAAAAGAGTGCCCATTTCAGAAATACCACCTTCAAGTGGATACCTTGCAGGTAGGAAGGTTAGCAAATTAAGTGGTTCATGAAAGAACCCAGAAAGCCTTCTAGAGCTCTTAAGGGCAGATGAAAGATCGGCCTGATCATGAGAATGCAGAGAATCGTCTCATCAGAATAAACTCTTGGACGTCCCTTAAGGCAGGTATGAGCAGAAGAGAATCAGCTATCAGTAGATTTTTGATCAAACCAAAAAGTAATGCTTCTCCGCTGCTTCAAGGCTTTGTTATACTGGGACCAGTTATTGATTTTGTAATGTTTCATGAGGCACCCTTCCTGTTGTGATTAACGTGGAAAGTGTGCCTCTTTTTTAATGGGCTGTAGAAGATGGGTAGCTGCTAAGATCTCTCCTGATGCTGCTTATGAAGAATTCGAAAAGGAGTATAACCCGAATGTATTCATTGCTTGGATGAAGAAAGCATGCAGCACACCAGGTTTAGCACAAAACCGTTTGCTGGCATGGGCTAAAGATCATGTCCCTAAAGAGTGGAAAGATGCAACCGCAAGATCAATTCACGAGAAAATCACACAGAAAGATTTCCCCTCTAACTTGCTTAGAAACTACCTTATTGATAATGAAGTCCTCAGTAGCCACTACTAAAGCCGTTTGTGCATTATGCAGGCTACATTTGATTTGAATGATGTTCGTTCGATTTTAAAGCGAATTCACGTTTCTAGATAAGAAGGCCTTGCAAGTCGTCCTTGTTCTTTGGTGGAAGTTGTTTGCTGTGAAAAGCGCTTGTAAAAAAAGACGCCTTTTTAGTAGTATCTTTAAGCATCACGGCTTTGCTGGTACGAAATTGCTGGCAAGGCTGATGAGATTGGGGTGTCGCCAAGTGGTAAGGCAGCGGTTTTTGGTACCGCCATTCGGAGGTTCGAATCCTTCCACCCCAAACAGTGTTACTGTATCCCGACCACAGTCTTCAACTCGTCGCTCATAAAGCAGTCAAGGTGTATCGTTCCTTGATTGGAGGGACGCGGGATCACAAATAACTTCTTTTGTGATGGATTTGCACTTAATTAAGTGTAAGTTGCTGTTTGCCCTTGTGATTTGGATATATAGAGTCTTTTGCAAAACTATCTATAACGGGATCTGAGTGAGAGCTGCAGGATTCAGAAAAAAGCAACGCACGAATGGCCATAGCCATGCGTAAGCAGGTTTTCTCTGAAGATTGCTGCTAGGCAGCCAGTCCGAGTTGCGGATACTTTTGCAAAAGACTCTATGGGCCTTTTTTAAAAAAAGCTTTGCTGCTTTAGCGTTTTCTTTTGAGGAGAAATCATGAAACTAACAATGCATCCACGAACAGACTCCTCCAAGGCGTCTTTACGCCAGTTGCGTGCCGATGGAAAAATTCCTGCTGTCATTTATTCTAAAGGACATGAGGCGATTTCTGTCAGCGTCGAAGGTGACGAGTATGATGCGATTTTGCGTAGCATCGAGAAAGGGACCCTTTCAACTGCACGCATCAACTTGACTGACGCACAGGGAAAGGTTGTGCCAGTTCTAGTGAAAGAGATTCAATACCACCCCACTACATATGCTGTTTTACATCTAGACTTTGAGCGCCTTGTAGAAGGTTCAGAGGTGAATGTGAATGTACCTGTCCAGTGTACTGGTGTGATGGATTGCGTAGGAATTAAATTGGGCGGTGTATTGCGCCAAGTTATTCGCACAATGCGTGTGCGTTGCTTGCCACAACATATTCCAGCGAAATTCCAGATCGATGTGAGAGAACTGCAGATGCGCGAAACAAAGCGTTTGAAAGATATCGCATTGCCTGCAAATGTGCGACCACTTGCTGATTTGAATGAAGTCGCTGTGGTGATTGCGAAGCGTTAATTTTGGATACGTTAATCGTTGGGTTAGGAAATCCTGGAGCTCAATACCGCATGACACGCCACAATGTGGGGTTCATGGTGGTAGAGCAACTGGCAGAACGTTTGGGTGTTGCTTGGAAAAGTATCCCTATTTTACGTTCGAAGGTCGCTGTTAAAGATAATCTCGTGATCGCTGAGCCGCAGACATTCATGAATTTGAGTGGCATGGCGGTAAAGTCTTTAAAACGTCACTACCAAATTGTGGCGTCGAAGATTCTTGTCATTAGCGATGATGTTGACCTGCCGCTGGGAAAAGTTCGCTTTCGCGAGCGAGGATCTAGTGGGGGTCAAAAGGGATTAAAAGATATCCAGGATGTCTTAGGGACCCAAGAGATTGCACGTCTAAGAATAGGAATAGGACGCCCTTCCCATACGCGCCTAGAAGAGTGGGTGTTGGGGCGTTTTGATGAACAAGAAAAAGAGCTCTTGCAGCCCGCTTTAGAGTTGGCGCAGGAAGTTGTTGAGGCATGGCTCACCTCGGGTGCGGAAGCTGCATTGAGGTGCCAAGGCTGCCAACCTCCGAAGTTAGGAGAACAAAAAGAATGAAAAAACAGACACAGAACCTCTATGAGGGGATGTACATCATCAGCGCTACTTTGAGCGAAGAAGCACGTCAAAGAGCACTTGATAAAATCACTCAAGGAATTGAATCCTTAGGTGGAAATATTGAAAAGCTGCATGAAATGGGAAAACGTCGTCTAGCTTACGAGATTGAAGATAAGCGCGAAGGCTTTTACTACGTGATCTATTTCACTGCTCCAACAGAAGCAATTGCTGAACTGTGGAAAGAATATCATCTACATGAAGATCTGATCCGCTTTACGACTTTGCGTGCAGAAAAGGTTTTGGAAACTCTAGCGTTTCCTCCTTTACCAGAAGTGAACTAAGAGGAGACGATGATGAGAAGAGAATTTGGTCAAGATGCGCGTAGCCGCAGAAAAAAAGTGTGCCCATTTAAAACAAATGGCGTTAAAAACATCGACTACAAAGATGTAGAGACATTGCGACGTTTTATTACTGAAAAAGGCAAAATTTTGCCACGCCGTATCACGGGTGTATGTGCTTTCTACCAGAAGCAATTAACAAATGCGATTAAAAGAGCACGTTATATGGCTCTGTTGCCCTTTGTTGGCGAAGATCAATAAGAGAGGGATTTATGGCAAGTTATGTATTATTACTTCAAGACGTGGAGCATGTAGGCCGCTCTGGCGATATCGCTAGTGTGAAGCCAGGTTACGCACGTAATTTCTTGATCCCTCAGAAATTGGCGATTATCGCTGATGCAAATGCGCGTCGTTTGCAAAAGCGCTTGCAAGAGCAGCGTGCTGAACAAGCGCGCGTTGATCGTCATCATGCTGAACAATTGGCAGAGAAGCTAAGTGCTGTTGCATTGCACACAACTGTGAAAGTGGATCCAGAAGGACACATGTACGGTTCTGTCGCTGCGATCGATATCATTGAGATGTTGGCACAGCAAGGAATTGAAATCGAAAGACGTTATGTGCAGTTGCCACGCGCGATTAAAGAGCTGGGCACACATACGATCACCTTTAAATTAAAAGAAGGTGTAACATCTGAATGCACATTAGAAATTGTAGCTGAAGAGGGCTAATCGATGTTAAAAGCTGACCGTTGGATTGCCAAAATGGCAAAAGAGCACCGTATGATTGAACCTTTTGTGGAAAATCAGGTGCGCCATGTTGATGAGCATCGCTCTCCAGTTGTCAGCTTTGGTCTTTCAAGCTATGGCTATGATTTAAGAGTTTCGGATGAATTTAAAGTTTTTACCAACGTGTATAACTCGATCGTCGATCCTAAACAGTTCTGTGAAAATTCCTTTGTAGATATTCGCGGACCTGTTTGTATCATTCCTCCAAATTCTTTCGCCTTGGCGCGCAGCGTGGAGTATTTTCGCATTCCACGCGACGTTCTTGTGTTGTGTGTATGCAAGTCCACTTATGCACGCTGTGGTATCATCGTCAATGTGACCCCTTTTGAACCTGAGTGGGAAGGTTTTGTGACATTAGAAATCTCTAATACAACACCCTTACCTGCTAAAATTTATGCGAATGAAGGACTGGCACAGGTCCTTTTCTTTCAATCTGATGAGCCCTGTATGAAATCCTATGCAGATCGCAAAGGAAAGTATATGCATCAACAAGGCATCGTCGTCCCAAGAGTATAAAAATGGCAAAATTAATTTTTGAAGATACACAGGAAGTGATTGAACTGCCTGATGGTTCTACAATTGCAGAAGCATGTGAAGAGGCTGGAGTGCCGTTTGCATGTACAGAAGGCGTTTGTGGCACCTGTGTGATCGAGGTTGTTGAGGGGATGGAAAATCTTTCAGATTCCACTCAAGAAGAACAAGACTTTTTTGGCGCCTGCACCTTTGAGCGTTTGGCATGCCAGTGTAAAATCAAATCTGGTAGCGTTCGCCTGCGCTTTTAATAGACTTCTTTTGAAATTATCCTTGATGGAAAAATTTACGGTTTTTACGCAGGTTGATCGCTAAATTTTGAGAGCATATGTGGACATATGGTCGATAAATTTAGGGATCAAGATGCTAAAAAACGTAATTTTAACAACAAAGATAATTTCGAAAGAAGTCTAATGTCCCTTAGAGCCAGCCCTGTTGTCGGTACCAGGCGATCGTTTCTGTTAGCCCTTCTCGCAAAGTATAGCGGGGGATAAATCCCAATAATTCTTTTGCTGCTGTAATGTCGCAACTCCAGTTAGGAGCTGTGAGTTCAGCAAGTTTGTCCCGATGAATTGGGGGTGTTCGATGAGAGCATTTTGCAAAAAACTCCACTGTACTAGCGATAAGGGCACCAGGAAGGCGCACTTTGAGGGCTCGCGTACTTAGCAATTCCTTGGCTGTTGTAATAAGATCTTCATAACTATATGTTTCTCCATCACTTATCAAGAAAGACTGTCTGACAATGGGAAGGCCAATCGCGTCAATAACAATTTTGACGAGATCCTTAACATAGATCATCGAGATGAGTTGCGCCTTGCCATGAAGGCGAAGATCCAGCCCCCTTTTTAAATTTTTCAGCAACAACAAGAGTGCGCGATCGTGTGCTCCATAGACACAGGTAGGGTTGAAGATCAAATAAGGAATTTCATCTTGATGTTCCAGGTATTGATTGGCGCGTTGTTTACTACGGCCATATGCGCTCAGTGGGCGCCTTTCACCTGTATTTTGCAGAGGACCATAAGCAGCTAAACTGCCCATCAAAATAAATTTAGGAGGGAGCTGATGGAGATGCTTCAGTGCCGCAAGGATATTTTGCATATAGACACAGTTGACGAGAGTATACTCCGCCTCATTTCTGGCTGCTGTTGCGCCTGCATTATGGATAATCGAGTTGAAGGCAGGTAATTTTGCAAATGTAGATTGTAGAGCTGAGGAAGAGGCATAATCGAGCTCAACAGTAGGCAAAAAAGGGTGCTGGTAGTTGGATCCTTTGCGTACCCCTACAGTCACCTCTATCCCTTGAGCATGCGCCTCATTCACTAGTGATTTGCCGATGAATCCATTAGCACCCGTAATCAGCAAGCGGTGTGGAGTCATATTAGAGCGCTTGCTTATAAAGACGGTATTTCTTGTAAATCTGACCGCGCATGCGATCTGCAATACCACGCGACATCAGTAAATTGTCTTCAAGCACCCAGGATGCTTCAGCGCGTTGATACCCCTTTTTAATCGCATTTTCGAAAAGGAGATTGTGAAAGGCACTTTCAATCCCTAATTTGCGACTCGCTGGAATAATTCCCTCTGCAATCACACGCATTTGATTGATAGATCGCTTGTGATAGAGAAATTGCAGGAGACCAAAGGGGAAAAGGCGCCCTCGCTTAATATGAATTAAGGCTTGGTTGAGGTCCGGGAGCGCTAGGGAAAAAGCAACAATCACACCCTTGTGTTCTGCGACTAAAAATAGAGAGGGCTCGATCACTCCCTTTAATTCTTTTGCTTGGTCAAAAAACTCCTCGGAGGTCATGGGTGCAAAACCATAGTTCTTGTCCCATGCGCTATTGTAAACGGTTAAAATCCCCTTTATATCGCGATTGTAGTTCTTCATATCAATGGGGCGGATAATAATATCTTTTTTTTCTAATCTTTGACGTAATTTCTCACCCAAATGAAAGATGCGTGGATCATCAACGGCCAGGTTGATGTTATACGCTACGAGATCCTTATCTTTGAGCAGCCCATATTCCTCAAAATATTTTTGATAATACTTTTTCCCATAGGTCATGTTGACCACAGGAGGCTCATTAAATCCCTCAATGAGCAGACCACATGTTTCATTTGTTGAGAAGTTAACGGGACCAATTAAGGTGTTTAAAGAGCGTTGCTTGAGCCACTGTTTGACTGTGTTAAGAAGTGCGGCAGCATACAGGGGATTCTCTTCGCATTCAAAAAAACCGAAGAAGCCGTCTGCAGTGTTATAAAACGCATTATGTCTTTTGTTGTGGATGGCAGCAATACGCCCTACAAGACGTGTATCATCAAAGAGCAAAAAGAGTTCGACATCAGAATGCTTGTGAAAGGGGTAGCCATCTTTTGCAAGTAGATGCTTCTGACTCATATATAGTTCAGGAACATAACAAGGATCATTGGCATAAAGCGCGTGAGGAAAATCAATAAAGACCTTTAGTGCGCTCTTATTATCAACTTTAACAACTGAGAGCATCTTCTTTACTGGTTAAATCCATGTTGAGTGATTGAGCAATTTTGACCATCTTAGCGATCGCTTCATCGATTTGAGCGTGAGTGTGATCAGCCATCAGAGACAGCCGAATCAGTGAAGACGCTGCAGGCACTGCAGGTGACATGATTGGGTTGACAAATACACCTTCTTCTAAAAGTCTTTGTGCCATAGTAAAGGTGCGTTGGTTATCACAAATATACACAGGAATGATGGGAGTGGCACTTTTACCCGTATTAAAGCCGCATTCCTTCAACTGCGCCATCATGTAGTGGGTGTTGCTCCATAGACGCTCAATGCGTTCAGGTTCTTCTTCAATGACTTTTAATGCCGCGAGTGCACTAGCGATCGAAGCGGGAGGCATGCTCGCGCTAAAAATGAGGGAACGCGCGTTGTGTTTAATGTGTTGAATCACTTGGGTATCGCCTGCAATAAAGCCACCAATAGAAGCTAAGGATTTGCTGAAGGTTCCCATAATCAAGTCGACATCTTTTGTGACGCCAAAATGAGAGGCCGTACCAGAGCCTTGAGTGCCAAGAACACCAAGTGCATGCGCATCATCTACCATCAAGGTTGCGCCATATTTAAGAGCTAAATCAGTCAATCGAGGTAAGTCGACTATATCGCCTTCCATACTGAAGATTCCATCGACGACAATAAGTTTGATGGCATCTTCTGGCAGGTTTTTGAGCTGTCCTTCAAGCTTGTCATATTCTTGATGAGGATATTTAACTGTGCGTGCAAAGGACAAGCGTGCACCATCGATGATAGAGGCGTGGTTGGCTGCATCAAGAAAAATATAATCGTTGCGTCCTGCAATGGCGCCAATTACGCCTTGATTTGCTTGAAAACCCGTGCTAAAAGTGATGGCAGATTCTTTACCGACATATTTGGCAAGAGCGTGTTCTAATTCCAGATGAAGGTCGGTAGTTCCATTGAGTAATCGAGAGCCTGCACAACCACTGCCATATTTTTCAATCGCTTTAATGGCGGCTTCCTTTACTGCAGGATGTGTTGTCAAACTTAAATAAGAATTTGACCCAAACATCAGCACGCTTTTGCCACCAATCTGTACTTCTGTATCTTGAGCGGATTGAATTTTTCGATAGTAGGGATAGTTTTCTAGATTGAAAACGGGATGCATTTTGTAATGCCAATCCAATTTTTTTTGCAGTGCTGTATTCATAAAATATAAGAGTGCCTTGGTGACGTCAAATGGATGTGATCCCATGCGTGCAATAGAGATCTCTAAGGATCTCTATTATAATCACATCCTACCGTCATGCCAGATCCGGGGAATTTTTGAAAATCAATTTAGGAGTCTTTTGCTAAATTATCTATCTTTTTCATTTTACGGGAGCAGTAAGATGCTACCCGTTGATTTGCGTGCCGCCAGTTCATGATGTGCTTCAGAGCACAATTGCAGTGGGTATTTCTTGTGGATATGGGGGCGAATTTTCCCGCTTTCGACCATTTGGTAGAGATGGTCGGCCATTGCTTGACAGTGTTCACGTGTGTCTGTGTAATGAAAAAGAACGGGACGCGTTACAAAAAGGGATCCTTTTGCGGCAAGAGCATTGATATCAACAGGAGGAATAGGTCCGGATGCATTACCAAAACTCACCATCATGCCCAAAGGTTGTAGACAATTTAAGGAACGATCCCACGTGTCTTTGCCCAGCGAATCATAGACCGCGCGGACACCACTTCCGTTAGTAAATTCCTTTACCTTGGCGACAAAATCATCCTTTGTGTAATTGATGCTTTTCCATGCGCCATATTCTTCTGCCAAGTGGCATTTCTCATCTGAACTAGCAGTAGCAATAAGTTTTACCCCTAAGGCACGTGCCCATTGGCATGCAATCAATCCAACACCTCCGGCGGCGGCATGGAATAAGATGGTATCCCCAGCAACAAGTTTCAGTGTGCGCGTAAAGAGGTATTCTACCGTTAAGCCCTTTAGATGGATCGCTGCAGCGTCTTCAACAGTAATATGGTCTGGTAATTTACAAACGACTGTGGCATCGAGTGTTCGTTCTGTGCTGTAAGCTCCTGGCGAAGAAGAAGCATAGACGACGCGGTCACCTACTTTAAGATGATGCACCTCCTTGCCAACGGCCACTACACTACCTGCAGCTTCTACTCCAAGAATCGCAGGTAAGTTTACAGGGTATAGGCCTGTGCGTTGGTAGATATCAATAAAATTGACACCACATGCGGCATGTCGAATGCTTACTTCGTTAGCTTTAGGTGCCTCTATAGGCAATGTCACTAGCTTCAGTTGTTCGGGGCCACCTGTTGATTGAATTTGTAAGGCTTGGCGTGTCGACATTTTTTACCTCGTAGGGAATAGTGAAACAAAAAGTGGTAATGATGATCAGAGAAAAGAGAAACATTCTACGGGCCCATAATTTTGTATTGGTTGTAAAAAAGCCGTAGAAGCTGAGGCAAGTCCAGGCGAGCCCTAGTAGGGCAAGAATATAAAAGTATATCGGACCTACATAATCGAAGAAAGAAAGGGTTAAAACAGCGCAAGAGAAGGCCAGGACGTAGCAAAACATGTGGATCTTGGTGATGGCAATACCCTTTTTAACAGGAAGTACAGGGATGGATGCATTAGAATAATCTTCCATGCGGTAGATGGCAATGGCAAAAAAATGAGGCATCTGCCACAGAGCTACAATGAGGAAAAGAAGAAGGGCTTGTAAATCTAATTGGTGACTAACAGCGGTATAACCAACAACAGGAGGGATTGCCCCTGCTAGACTTCCAACAATTGTTGCTGAAGAGGAGTGGTATTTTAAAAAACTATATACGGTGACATAAATGACGAAACCAATCAGCGCGATTGCAAGGGGTATGAAAGATTCATTTGCAGCAAGGAGTAGAGAACCAGCGATCAGCAAGAGAGTGCCAAAAATAAGCGCATTGGATCCTTTGACCGTTCCCTTAACGAGAGGACGGTTTTGCGTACGCTTCATCAGGGCATCAGCATGCTTATCGATATAGTTATTGAAGACACATGCAGAGCCGACAACTAGCGAGAGACCACATAGGGTTATAAGCAGCAACACATACTGAATCGATCCAGCGGAAGCCAAAGTAAATCCGCCGATAAAGGTGATTGCATTGCCAAAAATAATGCCTGGTTTAGTAAGAGCGAGATAATTCTTCATTTAGGAGTTTCCATCAGGCGTGTATCGAGGTTATACATGATCCAAATGGATCCTGAAACAAGTATGACCAATACCAATGCCATAAAAAGAAAGACCATAAGATTTCTGCGCGGACGTTTCTCTGCACCTAGATGTAAGAAGCAGAAGAGTTGAATAAACGCCTGGAAAACACCCAAAGGGACAATAACAAGAATTAATGGCCAGCCACTTAAGATCTTCTTGGCGACTAGGAAGAAGGCAAGAAAAGTCAAAAGGAGCGAGAGGATAAACCCAAAGGTATATGACAGAAATGAGCCATGCGTCTCTTGAGAGCTTTCAATTTCCACATTTTGAACATCATTAGACATGAGCGACCCCCATGAGATAAACAATTGTAAAAATGAAGATCCAGACGATATCTAAAAAGTGCCAAAAAATTCCTAAACAGGCTGTACGACGCAGAGTTTCTCTCGTTATACCTTTGAAAAAGATCTGTACAATGAGAGTAGCCATCCAAATAAGCCCTGCAGTAATGTGTGCGCCGTGTGTGCCAACGAGGGTAAAAAATGAAGATAGAAAGGCGCTGCTCTTCCATGAGTGCCCTTCGCGAACAAGGGTGGAAAATTCATGGAGTTCAAGCCCTAAAAAGCCTGCTCCCAAAAGAAAGGTGATAAAAAACCATAGGAGCACGTGCGACTTTTTGTGGCGATAAGCGGCTAAGAGCGCAAGTCCACTAGTAAAGCTACTGACTAAGAGCAGCAGTGTTTCAGCCAGTACAAAGGGCAAACTAAATAGATCACTTCCAGAGGGACCGCCGTAAGTGTTTTGATGCAATACAGCATAGGCTGCAAAGAGTGTAGCAAAGAGCAGACAGTCGCTCATGACATACACCCAAAAACCAAAAAGTGTTTTTGGTGTCGGGTCCTCATGAGGGGCAACTTGAGGACGAGCTTCGTAAGTGTTTATTGCGGACATTTTAGACGCTCCTCAATCTTTTGAACCTCTTGTGCGGTGATGCAATCTTCTAAGTCATTTTTCGAAAGTCTTACAATCAAGGAAACAATAACGCCGACAAGTGCTAGTAGAGTGAAGAATAGCATATGCCATATGAGAGCAAAGGCGAAGAGTGTGGCGAATGCTGCGATAATAAGGCCCATCGGACTGTTTTGTGGGATGTAAATGTCTTTAAAGCCTTTTGCAAAACTATCCGTAACATGGACTGGCTGCGGGCAGCAATCTTCAGAGAAAACCTCCTTACGCATGGCTATGGCCATTCGTGCGTCGCTTTTTTCTGAATCCTGCAGCCCTCGCTCAAGTCCTGTTATGGATAGTTTTGCAAAAGGCTTTTTATATACAATTTTATTTGGTTTCTGATGATGTTTGACTTCCCAAAAGGCATCGCGTTCGTGAACTTGAGGGATAATGGCAAAGTTATATTCAGGGGGAGGGGAGGGGATTGACCACTCGAGCGTACGTCCATCCCATGGATCGCCTGTTACATCGCGATTTTTATGGCGTTGCTTGATGCTGACAACCACTTGAAGCACCTGAATCGCCATTCCAAGGAAAATAATTGCCACGCCGATACCAGCGATTACAAAGAGCGGCTGCCAATTTGTCGACGCTTCGTAGTGGTCGAGTCGTCTCGTGGCTCCCATAAATCCTAAAAGATAAAGCGGAGCAAAGGCGACTATGAATCCCACAATCCAGCAGATACACGCATAGCGACCGAGAATATCGTGAAGTTTAAAACCAAATATTTTGGGGAACCAATAAGTAAATCCGGCAAAGAACCCAAAGACTACACCGGGTAGAATCATCGAATGGAAGTGAGCGATGAGAAATAAGCTATTATGCGCTTGAAAGTCAACTGAAGGGACCGACATGAGAACCCCTGCCATTCCACCCAAGGTAAAAGTAATGACAAATCCCAAGAAAAATAGCATGGGCGACGTAAAATGAACGCGGCCTCGGAACATCGTAAAAAGCCAGTTGAAGACTTTAACACCGGTAGGTACGGCGATGAGCATTGTCATAATCCCAAAGAAGGCGTTCACATTTGCGCCTGCCCCCATAGTAAAGAAGTGGTGGAGCCAGACAATAAAGGAGAGAAATGTAATAGCAATGATTGCCCACACCATTGAAACGTATCCAAATAGACGCTTTTGAGAAAATGTAGCGACGACCTCAGAAAAAATTCCAAAGGCAGGAAGAATAAGGATATAGACCTCGGGATGTCCCCATGCCCAGATAAGATTGACATACATCATAGGATTGCCACCTCCTCCTGCAGTAAAGAGGTGCATATCGAAGAGGCGGTCTAAGGAGAGCATGCCAAGAGTTGCTGTTAATATGGGGAAGGCAAAGACGACCAGTACAAGGGTGCCAAGAGCGCACCATACGAATAGGGGCATCTTCATGAAGGTCATTCCTGGGCATCGCATCCTGAAAATTGTCACAAGAAAATTAACACCCGAAAGTACGCTGCCAATACCGGCAATTTGCAAAGTCCAGATCCAGTAATCGACACCCACTCCCGGACTATATTCCAAGCTGGATAGAGGAGGGTAGCCGAGCCAACCTGCAGCTGAAAATTCACCGATAATGAGAGAAATGTTTAATAAAAAGGCGCCACCAGCAAAGAGCCAAAATCCCAGTGAGTTGAGAAATGGAAAAGCAACGTCGCGTGCACCTATTTGTAGGGGGAGAACTAAATTCATCAGTCCAAAAACAATTCCCATTCCCACGAAGAAGATCATCGTGGTGCCGTGAGCAGAAAAAACCTGTTGAAAGTGGTCAGAGGTAAGAAATCCGTGTGCATCCCCAACAGAAAGAATTTGTTGCGCACGCATCATAAGAGCGTCGACAGCTCCTTTAAAAAGCATAAGCAAGGCGATGATCATGTACATTACCCCAATCTTTTTGGGGTCAAGGGATGTGAGCCATTCCTTCCATATCCATTTCCAGCGTTTTAGATAAAAGAGTAGCCCAATGATAAACAGGGTGATTACAACCATCCCGATACCGGTCTGGGTCTCGATAGCGTTGTGTTTGAAGGCATCGAGCGTTAATTTTCCAAACATATTACTTCGCATCCATTGGCATCATGTATTTCATTACAATCCAATCAAAAAGATCTGCCTTTTGAAGAGTGTAAATGGCAGGGGGATTGTATTCACTAGGTTTGGCAAGTTCCTTATAAGTTGTCAGGTCGAGTACTTGTGTCGAGCTCTTTGCTGCAGTGACCCACGCATCGAATTCCTCTTTTGAAGTTGCCTTTGCTGTGAAGGTCATTCCCGCAAAACCGCGACCGCTGAGATTGGCTGATGAGCCCCTGAAATCTCCCCCTTGATCAGCAATCAGGTGAAGTTTCGAGCGCATGCCAGGCATGGCATAAATTTGACCGCCAAGTTTTGGAATCCAAAAGGAGTTCATTGGCGCATCAGAAGTCAGTTCAAAATTGATCGGGGTATTAACGGGAAAGGCAACCACATTCACTGTTGCAATATCATATTCCGGATAGATAAATAGCCACTTCCATTGAAGAGCAACCACCTGGATTTTTACTGGTTTAACATCACTTTTAAGAGGTTTAAAGGGATCTAGTTCGTGACTACTCTTCCAAGTAAGAATACTAAGAATAAGGATAATGAAGCAGGGGAAACCCCACCAAATCGCCTCAGCAACATGACTGTGATTCCATTCGGGGTCATATTTTGCTTTATTATTGCCTGCGCGATATTTCCAAGCAAAAACGACTGTAATAATAAATACGGGGATGACAACGATAAGCATTAAGTAAGTAGCGACCTCGATGAGGTCTTTTTCTTTCAGCGCGATCATTCCAGCTGGCTCGAGGACCGCAATATCCTTGCCGTAATAAAACATCGACGCGCATAAGAGGCACATGAGAAAGACAAGGGAATAAAGGATTAGGATAGACTTTTTGCTCATCAGCCAAGACTCAAAATAAATAACTAATAATCACCTTACCTTCCCATCCTATATTCTGTCACCTTTGTGGTGTCACGCTAGATAAAAATTCCTCGAAATCAGGATTCTTAATATTAAAATATTACATGAAATAGTACGGAACGTGTTAAAATTGAGGGCCCTTTTGCAAAAAGTAGAGAAACTATTTATGACACGCATACCTGTAAACTCTCCTTCGGGTTTTATACCTGTGAATCCAGCTGTGACTGCATCGAGTCAAGAAAGCTCTTCTCCACATGCTTGCGTGGACACTGTGAACAGGCTGGAAGAAGTTGCTTTTTCTGTTCTTCAGCCAAACTCACTTACGCCTCGTTCTGATTTTAGCAGTCGTTTAGACCAATGGATACGAGAAGAGCCGCAAGAGAATAGTGTGCGAGAGGCTCTAAAAACATTATTATTAAAATCTTATGATGATCAAGGTACCAAGGTTGTGGTAGAAAAGGTTTCTTCATTACCCAATGTGGTGAGTGGGATGTATTGGATGAAGGAGTTAGAGTGTTGGAATGCTCCGCTGACCTCTTTACCACAAGATATCGGTCGAATGAGGAGCTTAGAACGTTTAAATCTTAATGGATGTCAATTGCAAAGCTTGCCTGATTCATTTGCAAGGCTGCCCTCTTTAGAATCACTGACATTATCTATCAGGCCTCCTTCTGCGGAGCAGGTAAAACAGATGCAATTTCCTACCACTTTAAAACGCCTAAGGATATCTTCAATGCAACCTGGAACTGGTCTAACTGAATTTCCTGAAGGGATTTTACAACTCTCTTCCCTTGAGGAGTTAAATCTATCCAGCAATGCAATGACTCGTGTACCAATAGGTTTTGCAACCTTGCCTGCTTTAAAAAAGGTAGATTTCTCTTATAATGCCTTTACCAGAGTTCCTAGAGTACTAGTGGATTTGCCGTATAGCGTTCGTGTCGACGTGAGTTCTAATCCAATTCTTGATGAAGAAATGCCGCGTTTAGAGTTTATGCGCCGTCGTGATATTGTTCAAAACGTGCTCCAGAGACGCTCAAGAACAGCGCCTGTAGGGGATGTTCAAGATTTTCCTATTCATGCAAATCACTGCACTAAGAGGCGACCTGGTTCTGGCGACTCTTTTCGATACTAAAGACCAGATTTCGCAACATGAAGCAGTTTCTTTGCACTTGAAGTGAAGGGAATCTTACTAACGTGAGAAAATTTTTTGTAAAAGTCCTCTATGCGTGATTCGCTCCGCATGCCATTTATAGAAAAAAGTGAGACATAGCGCACTTGTGGACACTGTTCAACTAGCTGCTCCATGGCTTCAAAAGAGAGGGGACCGCCAAAGCTAAACTCTACACCTTTTAGTGCGGGACAATTTTCGATCAAGGCATGAATGCCAGATTGTCCTATCCGCTTGTAATTAATCATGTTCACCAAACGCAAATCTTTGCAATTTTGCGCTAGAGCAGTAAGGCCCTCTTCTGTGATAGTGTAAGCGCGTGTTAAGTGAATTGTTTTTAGATGTGGCAGATGCTGGGTTAGCCTAGCAAGTCCTGAGTTTGTTAGATTTTCATTGGTCAATTGAAGAGCCTTTAGGTGGCGACAATTGCGTCCAAGTTGTTCCATTCCCTCATCAGAAATGTGTTCAAATTTAATACTCAGAGATTCTAACTTGGGAAATTGTTGAAGCATTGTAGCTAATTCTTGATCGCTTTGTAGAGGTACTTGGTTCAGGTGTAAGTGTTTTAAATTCCAAGGGTGTTTTTTTAAAAACGCTGCTATGATTTCTCTAGGGGAATGTCCTTCATAGTCAATTACTAACTCTTCAAGGTCTTTACACTCTTTTAGTGATTCAATTGTTGAAGCAGTTCCTCTCCAATGTAATAATTTTACTTTAGATAATCTCGATTGGTTGGCAAAAGATAGGGAAACGGTTTGACTGGATTGGAAGCCGTCGAAGACGAAAGTTTTCAAATGAGAAGAACGTGTCAAAACCGGCTGAATCTCATCTCCTGTAAGAACAGAGCCTGCATGATGAGCCTTTACGCTGACTTTTTCTAAGTCGGGATGACTCAGAGCGCATAGGAATTGCTTGTTGAGTGCCTTTGCCTTTTCCCCAGTAAAATCTTCAGCTATATTGTAAGTAATTTCACGACAAATGATTTTTTTTACTGAGCTTAAGGGGTGTTTGTCAGGGTGACTTTCCAAATAGGAGATCAAGGCCTGAAGATAGGGCGCTTCTTTACTTGTGAAGTTGGATCCATTCCAATTTTTTGGTGGTCCAAAGGTCATTTTTTTCAAATTTCGGTAGCGACGAATAACATGTACCAAGATATCTTCCGGTATATCTGAAGGATGGCTCTCGTGTGAAAAACAGAAAGGGGGTGAAATCCTGATACAGCGGGCTGCATCTAAGAAGGCTTGATGTGTCCGGTGATCGACTAGGGCGAAACTTTCTTTAATTTTGACGCCCTTCACTTCATATTCGCCAATTTTAGGGAGTAATTCGCTGGGAAGTGAGTGAAATAAATTAACAGACATAAAAACCAATCAATTATTATTATTTATAATAAATTAAATCATAAATAATATTTCTTTTGCAAGGAAAACCGATGTGGCCAGATTGTCTAAAGTCTAGCAAGCGCATTTTGACATCAGACGTTGGTAAAGATTAAAGATGATTGCTCGGAAAACAGGGTCTATAGCCTCATTTGTAATGATTCTTTTTTCTAATTCCTCGAGAAAATGGCTTTTCTTAGGTATATGAAGCGGATTTTCGTCTTCAAAATAGGTAAGGATCTCTTTAGATAGAGTGACATTAGTGATGATTATGGAGGCTGCTTTTTGGAGGAAGAGTGTAATCCAGGGCATCATACAGAAGGAATCTTGATGGTCTCCGAAAAAAGTTTTTAAGAGGGTTCTAAAAATTATTGCGGTAATAGGAGATTCTTTGGGAAGATCATCGGTTGCGCAATGTAGAATTTGTCGCATGGGCTCGATTAGATACGCAGTCGTTGGATCATTCTGTCTATGTATGATAGGGCCCTGCTTGTGGATCACCTCGCAATATTTTTTAAAGTAGGGTATGCATAAGGATTCTATAAAAAGAATGAGGGCGCGCCGGTCGATAGGGGGGGGATTATTGAGAAGTAAGCGCATGTACCGTATTAGAGAAGGAAAAAACCGTGAACGCGCATCTTTTGAATAGATAATAAAATCTCTTTGTACGAGGGGTTCAGTAAGTTCTTTGAGATGAGTGTAGAGAGAAGCATCTTCCTGTACGATGTTTAGTGAAAAAGTGAGCGTTGTAATTTTATAGACAAGTCCAGCAAAAAGCACCTCTGAATGAGGTTCAGTCACTGTAGGGGTCTCTGTAGTAGTTCGCAGTTCGGTGATTTTTTTAAAGGCCATTTTGAGGACTTCTTTCCATCCTTCAGACCCATATATTTTACAAAATGTTTTGCAAATGAGAATGTCTTTATCCTGAGATTCTTGTGCGGCTAAAATAGCATTGAGAGTTTGGTTAATAACGAGCTGATGAATCATAACATCAATCGTTTCCTCTTTTGCAGCAAGCGCCTTTGCGGGTGGAAGTTTAGTGCCACATATAAGAAGAATTTCAAGGAGTATAGTCCAGCATTTAGGAGCATTTCCATTGAGCCTGCGAAGAGATAAGTCCTCATCTGATTCGATATAAAAGGGAAGTAGGGTGAGGCAAAATGATTGGATGTATTCAATGTGTAAAGGATCAGGCTGAGCTGCACTGGTTAAATGGTCTTTGATGACCACGATCAATGCCTTGATCGAACGCACATTTCTATTTGTAGGCATTCTTGTTGCCAGAGGCTGTAATAGAGGCAGAATGACGCTCATATAAGCATTTATGTCCTCCATTAATTTTTCGTCAGAAACACTTAGTGCACTCATCTCATAAAATAACTCTTTGGCTATATCAACCAATGGATCAACTTTCCATGTCTTGCCTGCTTGAGCAATGCGTGCGAAATACTCCCATGTTTGGTCACTTTTTTGTGCATGGACAAAGGGTTTCAGAGAGGAATCTTTGCCAGGGCGCCTAGTGATGTTATAAAAATAAGCCCACCAATATTGTATCGAAATAGCTGGGGATTGGGTATGGCAGTTATTAAGGCCATTTACCCCCCAATGAAAGTATTCTTTTTCAAATTGCAAGGTGCAGGGGTTAGGATTCATAAGCAAAAACTTATCAAAAAGAATTTGATGGATTTGAAAACCCTTGCCATCTTGTTGGCGCACCCATTGCCAATAGGCAAGACAATAATCTGTATTTTGGTGGTGTTTCTGAACGCATTTACAAAACTGGGTGAGAAATGATAAAAATCTCGGAAATGTCTGATCAAATGATAAGTTTTGTCTGACTATACATGTATGGGCATGGATCAGCCATGCAGCGGGCTCTTTTCTGTCAAAAAGTTCTTCAAGGTAATTACTCAATAAACTCTCGAGAGCCAAAAGATGAGGGCGGGTTGTTTGCGTCGAAATTTGTTGAATTGATAAATCGATTAATTGAGTGACAAGATCTTGAGTGAGTGTGTTTGAGGGGGCTTTTTTCCATTTTTGTGCAAAAGTTACTAAGTCATTCTTATCAATAATGCAACGAAGAGATTCTAACGCCATACATTCATCCACTTGCAGTCCTAAGTGGTTGCCGCTTTGAGAAGGTACTAGCTGCAGAGCACTTTGTACTTCGGAAGGAAGAGCATCAGTGAGTTTTAGTGCTTGGTGGGCAAGTTGAAGAAGGTATCTGATTTGATAGGGTTGAGTTAAAGGTAGGTTCTGTAGGCGCCCTAGTTCCAGTTGGCCGCAACTGCTAATTCCTTGATGCAGAGCTTCAATGACATCAAGTTCATTAACTAAATCGCTGCATGTCGATGGCACTTGTTGACGCAGCTCACGGCAGCGCATAATGATAGAAGTACCAGATTCTTTCGAGTTAGCCAAATCGTCAATAGACTGACGCCAAAGAGAGGAGTCAATTGCGTGCCATTTTTTTGTTGGGAATCGACCTATGAGTTCTGCTCGCAGTTGTCGGCACTTTTCTTCATTTGTTTGTAAGTGAGGCAGCATATGAGCGAATAAGTCGGCAAATTCCTCTGAAATGCTTTGAACAAGTGCTTTTAAGGCATCTTGGCGTACGATGTTTTTTTGCAACCAGTGTTCGATCACCTGTTCGATCCACGTGATGCGACTATTTTGAGAAAAGCGCTCCCATTGCTGGATTGCTAAAAGATGTTTCCAAAGAGCTGCTGATTCCTTAGGTATCGATTTAGTGAGGAGTGTGGAGGTCTCTTTGAAGATGAGATCTAGTGTTTCATGTGACCATGCATTCGCTGCCCCAGAAAGCTCTGTAAAAGTAAGCGTTAGGTGTCTGTTGTTGAGCCAATAGAGTTCTGCAAAGCAAAGAATGCTTAGGTCAGTGGATTTTAGTGCGAGTGGAAGATCAAAGATCCCTTTGTAGGTGGGAAATTCTTGCAATTGACGTGTTGCTAATGCTCGTAAAGACGCACACTCTCTAAAGATTGTGGCCCAATAATTCCAATGATTTGTCTCTTGTGACCACTCTACTACGACGTCTTTGCGTTGTGTAACAACCTGTTGTGAATTGCTTTTCCGAATAGCAAAGAGAGCTTTGGCGGCATTTAAAGAGGGGCATGTTGGTTGAATAGTCTCATATAAACTTTGCCACGTAAGGTAGGCGGCGCTATGCATTTGTCGCGGAAATGCTTGCATCCATTCAGAAATTAATAAAGTGCGTTGCTCGAGTGGCAAAGCGGGTAAATATTTTCCAAGTGCCACAACCCATTTAACATCTAGTGATGTCATAAAGTGACGTTGAATTAACGCGAGCGACTGAGGAGTAGATGAAGGAGGCAAGCTTTTATGGGCAATATCTTCAGGAGGATCAAAATCACATGTTAAAGGCATGTTTGGTGCAGCAAGGTATGAGCGGCATAGATCTGTGGGTTCTTTAACCTTTTGAAGAAAAGAGGGCAGCTCGCCTGGGTCGACATAGTGTATCAAAGCATGGTGTATCCATGTAAAATAGCGCAGTGGGTGGCAAGTAAAGAGTTTTTGGAGAAGAGAGGTTTGATAGACTTGAGTGAATATAGGGGACAAATCTATGTAAGGATGGCGTGTGCCGTAATTCAATGCGCGAGTCTTGTGGTGATTTAGCCAGATAAGAGCTATAAAAAGAGTATGCAGACCCTCCTTTGAAAGGTGCTGCTGCATTAATTCTATAAAGATCTCTTCGAAAGAATGTTGTGCAGAGTGGACTTTAGCGCTAATACAGCGTGATATTTGCCATAGAAAGCATGTCAGCATGGCAATGTGATCATCGCAATGAAAGTTCTTGCTTAGAAGAGTAATCCAGTGGCAGAGGTGTTTTGGTGTATTTGGATTGGATGGATTGAGATGATTTTGCAAGAAATCTGCAGAAGCAATAGTAAAAGAGCGCGTGATGAGAGAACTCTTGTAGTTATCCTCTGAGACAACTGTATCGGTATCGATCAAGGGGAAAAGGACCGGCGAGAGTTGATGCCCATCCCATTCAGCACATGCTGCATGCACAGAATCAAGACCGAGCCCTCTATTGTTATTGGTTAACCGAAAGGTGAGATCGATTTTTTTTTCGCCAATTTCCATGGCAATTTGCACTACAGATTCACCATGCGTTTGGATGAGAATGGGGCGCGCCGTTGATTTAAAATAGGCATCTATATTTTTCATCTCGGCAGTAAATGCCTGAGGAAGGATGCCTTTAGGATGTGCCTTACTAAGTAAATGAAGACGTAGAGATAGTTCTACGAGGGGGTATTCTATGAGTAGTTCATTGAGGAGATCGGCATCATTGCCTTGTGGGCAGCTAGCCTTTAATTGTTCCTGCAGCGAATGTAGAGTAATCTCTCTGTAAAATAAAATAATATCGATGTCTTTCGGGGATTTGGTCTTTGCAACTTGCATATGACGTCTTATCCAGGACCCAAAGAAGATCGCAGGGCGCTTGCCATGTTGTAGAGAGAAGTCACATAGATCAGCTAAAGAAATTGCCCCATCTTTTTTGTGGATTACTTCTGTAGCTTTTTCGAAAGTGTTTTCAGGAGGTATTTCGATGGGTATACAAGGAGGAAGATGGCAGTAGGCAGATTCGATCATGGAGCTTTCTTTATTTGGCCATATTATAGCGAAAAACAATCAAATAGAGGAAGTTTCAAGGGTGTTGTTGCATAAATCTGGATTTTAGCTGTCATAAAGAGTGATTTTATTATACTAAACAAATTAAAATCTTAAGCATCTAAATCAATATTAGGCATTAGTGATGGTAAATAGTATTTCTTCACATGTAATTCCACCATATAGCCCTGATAACCATGGCGATTCCCGTAAACGAACCTTTTCTCAAGCGTTTATACCTCATAAAGACGAGGTGACACGACGGTTTTTTGGTGCAAAAGGAGCGCTTGTCGTGCGCCCTTCGACTCTTGGTCCTTGGGTAGGAGCGCGGATTATCACAACGCAACACTATCAACCTAGTGGAGAAGATACAGTGTATTATCCTGTAGCGACTGTAGGGGATGGCACTAATGCCACTTGCTTTAAGATGATTTCTGCGAGTAATACAGTGATCTTAAAACTCTATAAAGAAACTGTCTCAGAGGAGGCACTACAGAATGCCACTACGGAATATCGCGCGCTTGATGAATTAATGCGGCACCCGCATGTGATCAAACCTTATGGATTGTGTCAGGTAGAGTTGCATCCAGGGTCTAAGCATGTGGGAATATTAATGGAGGACGCTGGTGAATCATTAGCTACATATCTAGATAGGATCCAAGAGCTGCCGATTCTAGAGATACAGACGATTGTGCGTCAGTTGATAAAGACTATTGTGGCTTTAAAACAGCAAAACATAGCCCATTTGGATCTCGCTCCGAAAAATATGACCTGGAATCCCTTTGAAAAAAAGTTAACACTCATTGACTTTGGATTGGCGGCGTTAAGCATAAACGGGCTTTATACGCGTTTTCGAAATAATCAGGCTCAAACGGGGGCATATCGAGCTCCTGAGCTCCATCTACGTCGAGCGGAAGTGGATTATCCGCAAAATAATTCGGATCCCTATAAAGTTGAGGTCTGGAGTATTGGATGTATTATTGCAGAATTATTGAGCGGCAAGATCCTACTATGGAATAAAAGGCTTCCTCAGGCGCTTCAGTCATGGAAAAAGGATTGCAAGGAGCTGAGAAGAGCCTATTCACAGTCAAATGAGACTCTAGATGAAGTTGTAAAAAGTTTTTACGAGTTAAATTGTTTAACATCGTTGAAAAGTGACTCTTGTCCAACAGCTGAGCAGCTCAATAAGATAGAAAAGGTAAATGCAGTTGTGCAGTTTGTAATTGAAAAAGAGAAATTAGAAGATCCCCTTTTAAATCGCTTAAAAGGGCGCTTAGATAAAGTTGCGTTAAGCGGGGTCACAGGGTTGCAGCAGGCACACGCTGACTGTATAGATCTGCTTGAAAAGATGCTGCAAAATCACCCAAAGGATCGCATTTCCTTGGAAGAGGCTGCAAAGCATAAATTCCTGTCTAGGAATTATAAGAGTAATATTTTTAGCAACTAGCCATTAATCGGAGGATCTGATACAATAAGGGTATCGAAAGATGGGGGTGTCACGGCTTCGACTAGTTTGACGAAGTAGACATCGCACGCGGAGGGTATCGGTTACACTCCTTAAACAACTGGTAAAACATTAAATGCCAACTCTAAAGTAATTGCTGGTGATTTCTCCTTCTCACAAGAAGTAGCAAGAGCAGCATAAGGCAGATTCCTTCTTGGCGGAAGCTGGGAGGGGGTCCGGTCTCAAAGGCGTGGATCAAGGCGCTTTTGAATCACCGTCATTAATCTTGATATGGAATTCTTCATATTTCCTTGGGAGATTTTCGAGATTTTAAGGAACAGTCCCGGCAGTAGATCTCATCTCGTTCTTCAATGAGTCTGTTCGGGCTGTAATTTTCTTGAAGGGCTAAGCGTGTAGAAGTGACTATTAGCGTTTCTTTAGGACGAGAGTTCAATTCTCTCCACCTCCAATGGGTTGGACACTCTTTGTAGTCCACCATCGTTTTAAACGGTTCTTGCACTAATACTGAGAGATTTTATGTCTCTCAGTTGCAAGTTCTGAAACATCGAGTTCCAAAGTTGTCGGTTTTCACCCACTTTACAGCTTTCAAAGATTTCTCTTTGCTGCTCAATCATGATGCTGTTGATATTCTCGGGTGTAATTCAATTTTTTAGTTAACTATTTAGGGCTAGAATGGAAGCTTTTCTTAAGGATTCACCAGATAACCTTCTGCCAAAAAATCCTTATTTCCTCCTCTGAGCACTCTCTTGGCTCTATGGCTCAAAAAAAATAGCACAAGTTTAAATAAAAATATTTACCACAGAGCCCACAGAGGGCATATAAGCGGTTACACCTTATGCTGAATGAGAATTAATGCAGACCGGAGTGGGTATTAGAAGAATGCGGGTCACTAGTTTTGTTCATCTCGCTTAAACACTTTGAATTATACCCGATATTCTTTTGAATATAGCGAAAAATTACTCATTTAAATGACAATATAGGGACTTCAGCCATCGGAAGGTGTTTATTTCTACAAAACTATCACCAAAATACTAAAAAAGCCCCAAAATGGGGTTGGGAGATTTACCATTTTTCTCATATCTGCTGGTGCTATCTGAAATTTACAGCAGAATTATGGAATCTCCAAGAAATCGCATTTGCAGAAATCGCTCTAAAAAATGAAGAACTGAGAAGTCGATTATATATATCGAAAGTCAAATTGAAAAGATGAGCTTAAGTGTACATGCGGCTTAAAAAATAGGGTTTATCATGACAAATACTAACTTACGAAAATCCATAAAATACATCTTCTTTCCCGCCTTGCTGTTATCGGTGCTACTCTCCTGCAGCAGCATTCTTTTTCATTTCTCCCAAGATGCTCTCATAGGAAATCAATTGGGATTTGCCCAAATTCCAGCGCTTAATGTATCCACTATCCCGCCCCAAATAATCCTAGCGATCTGTCTGCTTGTTTTTTCAATTTATAAGCCCTTTGAAAAAGTCTTCAAAGGCACTTTAATTGCTTTAACAGGAGTGATCGTTCTTCTTACAGGGTTGATGTTGTTTGAAGAATATTTGGCACTGAACGAGGTATCAGAAGCTTTTGGAATGTATGAACCTCTTATAGCTCATTGGCCTATATCTCTAATGTACATCGTGCTAAGTGTTCTCAACTTCAGCTTATATTCATTATTTATCTGGGGGTTTATTAATCGTCTTACTTCCCTATCTGAAGGGGTGAAATATTATATTCCACTTGTATTCGTCTTAGGCGTTGTCGGAGCTATTGTATCGAATCTAGGATTAATGGTGATTGAAGCCTCCAAATGGTCCCTGATGGCCATGATCATTCCAGCTATAGTTCTTATGGTCTGCTCTTTCTTTACCTTTACCTGGTTCTGGAAAAGATTACCAGACAGTTTCATCCATCCCAAAGAGCCCTCCTCTTTACAAACTCGATTTCCTTTCCTCAGCGCAGCTTATGTATTAGCTGGCTCTGCTATGATCAAAAACTTTTTAGACATTCTCTTTAAGTCACAGATTAAGACGCAGTTTCCGAATCCCACCGATTACCAGTATTTTATGGGCAAGTACTCAATGTCCGTAGGCTCTGCAATAATTGCAATTTCAATTATTTGGGCTATATTGGGCACATGGCTTATTTTAAAGAAGGGATGGAAAACGACCGCACTCTATGCCTCTCTATCTATTTTGGTAGGTGGGATTATCTTTCTAAGCTTTTCTTTATCTTGGCTAGGACAAGGAGTCTTGAACGGACTTCTCGTGGGTACTGTTAGCTCTCTGTTTTTCCCTTTAATTCAAATATTATATCTCTATCTGCCCTATCAAAACCGATTCAAAACAAAAATCGTTACCGAGATGATCGCACTACCTATTATGAAGGCGGTTCCATCACTGACCATGCAAGGACTCTTAGTTGCGTTTGGATCAATTGCAGCTATCGCTATCTATCTTAAAATACTTGTTCTTGTTTTGATGATACTACTCGTCATCGCCAGCTATAGAGCTAGCCTTAAGACTTTAGATAAACCCTAACAGGCGACTGATAGCTCTAAGCGTTTCATTGAGGAGGCAAGGGGAAGACCAATCAAAAGTTCCAAATGCGTCTCTCCACCTCCAATCAATTTTAAGGCTTCAGTTTTACGACTGAAGCCTTTCGTTCAAGAAGCCATGGATGAGGCTGGTATCTTACCCCACTTTGCTGGATATATGGTTCAGGATCACTGGTCTCCCTACTTTACCTACGAGCAAATCACTCATAGCAGGATAAATTATGAGATTAGCAGGAAAAAAAAGTAATAGCGAAAAGTGCTAATCACAGCATGGGAAAAGCAACTGTGTCGTATTTCATTAGGACTTTCGTTGCATCAATTGGTCTCAATATCTGAAATTATCCTCATTAATAACGGAGCAATGGCTGAACAATTAGCAGGTCAAATACTTCGAACAATAAAAATCACTTATGCGTAAAAAATGCCTATTCGCTATATTGACACACTTTCTAGGGGGATGGGCGATGGCAGAAAATAGCGAATTTGACTACATTGTGATTGGCGCAGGGTCAGCTGGATGCGCTGTGGCTGCTCGATTATCTGAAGATCTAAATATTCGAGTATTGCTACTAGAAGCAGGAAGCGGGAACGATAAAAAACCGCGTATTAGGACTCCACTCTTTTTTCAAACAAACTTTAAAACAGAAGATGATTGGAATTATTGTTATGCGCCCAACTGCAATACGAATTATCGCGTTGATTATATGCCAAGAGGCAAGATTATAGGGGGTAGTAGTTCTATCAATGCGATGATCTATCAAAGAGGACACCCTGAAAATTATAATCAGTGGGAGCGGGAAGGAAATAGGGGATGGGGGTGGCAAAGTGTGCTGCCCTATTTTATCAAAGCAGAGCATCAGGAGCGGGGTGCAAATAAATTTCATGGCGTGAATGGCCCGCTAAATGTATCAGATTTACAATGTCCTCATGAGATTAGCTTGGCATTTATTAAAGGGTGCATAGAACTTGGATATCCATTAAATAATGATTTTAATAATGGTGAGCAGGAGGGATTTGGTTTATACCAAGTGACTATTAAAAATGGTCAACGGTGTAGTGCGGCAAATGCATATTTAGATCCTATAAAGAGCCGAGAGAACCTTTGTTTAAAAGAGCGCTGTTTAGTGAGTAAAGTCATCATCGAATCGGGCGTATGTACGGGTGTACAATATGTGCAGGATGGGGCAGTTAAAAAAGCCCTCTGTCGCAAAGAGGTGATTCTTTCTGCTGGCGCCCTGAATACGCCTCAAATTATGATGTTGTCGGGTTTAGGTCCAAGAGAGTATTTGGAGGCTTGTGGCATTGAAGTCATCCGTGATATGCAGGGCGTTGGAAAAAATCTCCATGATCATGCAACCGCTATTCTTAGCTACTATACCTCGCAACAAACCTCACTTGAGGCTGTTGTTACTGAAAAAGTGTTACAAGACTATGTAAATGACCATCACGGTATACTGACTTCTAATATTGCTGAATCAGGAGGATTTATCAGGCTATCTCAAGAGATTCCTGAGCTTCAGTATCACTTACATACTATGTTTTGTGGCAAGCACGGTTTCGATACCCCCGAAGGCCACGGAGTCTCACTTGTTGTTTCTGTGACCAGTCCTTTGAGTCGAGGGTATCTTAAAATTATCTCCGCTGATCCAACGGTACATCCCTTCATTGATGGAAATTTATTTTCTCGAAAAGAGGACATCAACCTTCTTGTTGAAGGATTAAAAATTGGACGAAAACTCATGCGCACCAATGCACTTAAAAAATATATCCAGCAAGAGTGCTTGCCAGATGACAACGTCGTAACAGATGCAGATTTCGAGTCTTTTATTAGAGCATATGGGACACATATTTACCATCCAGTGGGGACTTGTAAAATGGGCAATGATCCACTGGCCGTTGTTGATGATAGGCTACGAGTCCATCATATCCAAGGCTTAAGAATTGCTGATGCATCGATCATGCCAAGCATTGTCAACGCCAATACCAATGCACCTGCAATAATGATCGGTGAAAAATGTGCTGATATGGTGCGAATGCAAGTGTAAAAAACTCTGAAATACTACCCTATGAAGGATATTAAGGATTTAAAAATTATCGATAGCCTCTAGTCGATGAGTTTATTAAGCAAGCATTAGAGCCAGGAATCCTGCCTTCACAAATGAGGGGTTTGTCAATGAAGAAGCTTAACTTGAGGAATTATGCTCCTGAAGTTCTCAAGGCATCTTTTCATCTTCATTTTTGGTCAGCAGATCCTCCTGGCCTTTTTAATTAGACTGATTTACTCCAGCTAGCGTATAGAGATTCAGGTGGCCTTTCTTCATGATTGTTTTATCAGTGAATACATGGAGACACCGCTCAACCACTTCCGGTGTAATATTTTCAATGGACTGTTCTGATTTTAAGATAAGACAGTGCGTATGAGAGGAAAGAGAAAATTCTCCATCATACGGGTTTTTATAAAGAGCTACTTCGAGCTGCTTATTCAGATCGTTCCATTGGCCCTCATTATGGGAAGTTATCAATCCCATAACAAAACAATGCTGTCCATACAAAGTTTGATGAGGCGTAGGGAAGTAATAATCCCGATTTTCAAATACTGGCAACCCGTGAATCGGTGGCTTCGCAATGGTTGCAGTATAGAGCGTTTCACTCTCCCACATTCCAACAAAAGCTACAGGACGCTGAACATTGCGATAGATTTCTTGATAAAGATGTTCTAGCTGCATTCGCTCTGTCAAAATAAGCTGATGAGTAGGGAGGGCATGCTTAGGCAAGAGAAACATCCCTCCCGTTACAAACTCATTGCCCCAAATAACCTCTCTATATTCTGCACTCTCCTCTTCTGTTGAGGTTGCGTAGCAAATTCCATTCACTAAGACTGCTTCGCCAATAGAAACAAGATTCTTAGGAGAAGCTGCCTCAAATCCGAATGAGTAGTCAGCAGCGAGAAAGCGACGCATGCTTAGCTTTGGATCAATGCGACCTGCAATGGTGTCTACAACCGATCCAATGGCCAAAGCGTCTGTTGGATGGCCGCCAGTAGAAATAATCTTAACTGCCATAATGGGGTTCCTAATTCTGGCTAAGAGTAGATGCGATATTCAAGTTGTGAGGAAATTCCATCTTAAGAGCCTTTTTCAAAACTATCTGCAGTCTAGAGTGCTACAGGAAACAATCTTGAAGAAAAAGTCTCTCTCTTGTGAGTCTTGGCCATTGTGATAGAGATTTTTTCTTCAAACTTATACCCTTCACTTACTCCATATTGCAGATAGTTTTGCAAAAGGCTCGTCTGACTATCCTTTCGTTGTTTTGGGGATTTATCAGAATAGCCCTAATAATCGTAGCGTGCATGCACCTCCTGTTATAAAGTGCGTTTAAAGCCTATCTAAAGAACATGCAAAAGTCAAGAGGCATTCAAAGTATCTTTGAATGATAAAAAACAATTTACTTGACTCGTGGTGTCATTTACCATACGGTGATAATTTCGAAAGAAGTCTAGTAGAGGCGGTATCGTTTATATGAATCAAGGGAGGCAATTAATCTTTGCTCGTACAGCTCTTGTATTGGGAAGTACATTTGTCCTTTTACTTGGCTTGGTTGTTTTTTTGGGCTGGCAGATAAATATTTTAAAATATATTTCTCCTGATCTTCCTCCGATGCCCCACACTGGTGCAATAAGCTTTTTTTTAATTGGAGTTTGTGGTCTCTTTTTATCTTTTCATCAACTGAAAATCACACGTTTCTTAAGTCTAATCATTTTAGTCATCCCTCTTGAACGTTTGGCAGAGTTGTATTTTGCGCATGATGCAGCTCTTATAGAAGTATTTTCAAAGGTTGCCTTTCAAGGGCGTCAAATTCAGATGCCACTGAATGCTGCGCTATCATTTATTGTGATCGGTGTGACTCTCTTTTTAGCGACTTTTCCCTATCGCTATATTTACACATGCCTCATGGAGTTTTTAACGAGTTGTGTGATTGCAGTCGCTGCTCTCAACTTGTTAGGGTATCTGATTGATATTAAAGCGGAGGTATCTTGGCATAATATTGCAAGGATCCCCTTTCTCTCGACAGTAGGTTTTACTGTCATCGGATTCAGTCTTTTTAACTACTCCTTCTTCATCTCTCGCAGCAAGGAAAAAACTTTCCAGATAGGACCAACTTTGGGTGTCATGGTGGGGTGTATCGCGATGACATTTGCCCTGTGGAATGCCTTTGTAGTGCAGGAAGATCTTAGCCTTAAACATGTTGGGCAAGTGCAAGCCCAGCATTTAAAGATTTATATGGAAGAGCAGGTAGGTGATATATTAAAGGTTTTTTATCGCATCAAAACGCGATGGGAGGGGTCAAGCGAATATTCGCTTAAGTCATTTGCGCTAGATGCCAAGCATGATATTGAAGATTTTGATGGGCTCGTCAACCTCTCATTATATGATAGGCAATTGCATGCAATTACTGAATTTGGCAAAAAAGAGGAATTTTCTTTAATACCCTTGTTTGAAAAATATGGGGTGCAGTCATCTTCAGAAACGGTTGTGATCCCTTATCCCAAAAATGAGATGTTGTTCATTGTTTCTCCCCTGTTATTTAATGACAAATCGCAAAATATGATCTTGGTAGGAGAGGTCGATTTAGAAAAGATTATGCAGAAATTTCCACGGATTACTAATCTCGATGATTATCATGTCGTTATTTCGCAAGGGGATACACTCATTTATCAAAGTGATGGCGCTGATAAGAAAGCTAAAGGTTTTGAGGCCCAGACAAACCTGCAGTTTGGATCCCTAGAGTTAACATTGCAGCTTTCACTACTGAAAACAGCACAAGATGTCAAGGAAGGTTTTTTACCCCTCTTTATCTTAAGTTCTGGGGTGCTGCTCTCTATTTTAGCTGCTTCTGCCGCTTATTTTGGGGAAACTTCTCTTTTCCGGGGCCGTAAATTAAAAATTGTATTAGAGGAAAAAGAGGAAGCCTTGGCGATGCGGCAGGCGATTCTGGATAGTTCCGTTTATGGAATTATTTCTATCAATGAACAGGGCACAATTACTTTGATGAATAAAGCCGCAGAAAAACTACTCGGTTATAGTGCTGAAGAGATGATTGGTAAAATGACCCCTGAGGTTTTCCATGACTCTAAAGAAGTCATGAAACATCTTGCTGAGCTCTCTAAGGAACTACATGAACGCTTGCCACTGGATTTTTTCTCCATGCTTGCAAAAGCTAAAAAAAGTCTAGCTGATGAGGTCGATTTAACATATTACCGAAAGGATAAAACGCATTTTCCCGGGCATCTCTCTTTATCAGCCATCAAAAATGCGCAACAACGAATTACAGGTTTTTTAGGAGTGATTCATGACCTCACACATGAAAAAGAAATGGAAGAGACGAGGCAGATGCTTCTTTCTGTGACCACGCATGAATTAAGATCGCCCTTAAATGCAATCAAGGGGTCTTTAACTCTTATTGGAACGGATGCTACCTTATCGTCTGAAATACATTCTCTTGTGGAAATGGCAGAAAGGAATACGGAGAGACTATTAGCGCTTATTAATGATTTATTGGATCTGCAGAAGATTGAAGCAGGCAAAATGGAATTTCATCTTGCCTCTGTAGAAGTACACAATTTGTTAAAAGAGGCAGTGGAATCATATCAGATTCTCGCACAACAAAATGATGTAATTTTGCAGCTAGCCCAAGGGTCAAATGTCACTGTAAAAGGGGACCGAGATCGTTTGGTGCAAGTTGTGACAAACTTTTTATCAAATGCGATTAAATTTTCCCCACCAGGATCAATGGTTACCATAAGATCCTCCATCTCTTCAGGGCGTGTTCGGATAACAGTTGAGGATCAGGGGCCAGGGATTTGTCAGGAGGATCAACCTCGGATTTTCGAAAAATTTTTCCGAGGCAAGGCAGCGGGTGACAAAACTAAGAAGGGAACAGGCTTAGGGCTTGCAATTGCAAAATCGCTAGTAGAGCAACAAGGAGGTGTTATCGGATTTGATACCACATCCAAGGGGAGTTCGTTCTGGTTTGAGTTGCCAATAGAGCATCTTTAAGGTGGCGTATTATCGGAAATAGCGAAAGCTATGCATGATAATGCCCCTCTCAAATCTACCGCTTTAAAAATATTAGATTTTGTCCAACGCCTAGTAAAAGTAGTTGCTGTCAATGCGTGGGATGAGATAAAACTAACGTGAACTTGCTCTTAAATCAACTTTTAATTGTTATTATGTGGGGATAGATGGCTTGAAGATTATGCCAGAAGTGCCCCATCCAAGAGGTTGTATGAGTAGACACCTCGGAAATAAAAGTCAAAAATTGTCGGTAAGTTGAGCTCGTTTTTGAAAAAAGGTTTATTTTTTAAGGTAGCCGTGTTGCGTTCTGTTTTTTGTGTAACGATCCTCTGTGGTCTTGTGAATGTTTATGCACAAGTAAGGAACTGTCCTGACGGCAAACAACTCTACCGAACCAGCATTCGCCATATTGAAAGTGGGGGTGTCGGCTATGATGACGGGTATACCACCTTAGAGGGATTTTTCGCTTCAGATCCGAGTCGGCGCGAAGCAACCCATTTTTTCGATGTGAGGGGCCACGTATTTGATAATGGCCAGTGGGCTGGCAATATAGGTGTTGGGTTGCGAGCTCTCGTGAAAGCGCGAGTTTATGGCATAAATTGTTACTACGATTACAGAAATACAGACCGTCTTGGCTCGAGTCAAATTGGTGTTGGCCTTGAAACTCTCGGAGAATTCTTTGATTTTAGAATAAACTCCTATCTGCCTTTTGGTTCAAAAATTTCTGACCCCTATGATGCTGTCTTTGCATCCTTTTCTGAGCATTTTGCCCTTATATCAGCAAAATATTACTCGGCTATGGGAGGCGCTGATGCCGAATTTGGTTTTCACCTTGGCAGGTTCGAGTCCTCTGATTTTTATGCAGGAATAGGACCCTACTATTTCGTAGGAAATATTGATCCTTCTGCTTTTGGAGTAAGAGCGCGCATCTCAAGTACATTCAATGATATTGTAACGCTGGAAATTAGTAATTCTTACGATAGAACTTTTGGCAACAACTTCCAAGGGTCGATTTCTTTCAATTTTGCTTTTGGCCCTCATTCTAAGGTGAAAAAACAGCAAGGCCATACATGTAGATGGGCAAATACTCTAAATGACCGCATGCTACAGCCTGTACACCGACAAGAAGTCATTGTTATCAATAAGACAAGTAGAACAGATGTTGCCATAGATCCTACAACAGGACTTCCTTACTATTTTGTTTTTGTGAATAATACGAGCAGTTCAAACGGCACTTATGAAAGTCCTTATCCTACCTTAGTGCAAGCGCAAGATAACTCCTCCGTCAATGACATTATTTATGTATTCCCTGGTGATGGAACGACCACAGGAATGAATGCTGGTATTGCGCTAAAAGCTAATCAAAAATTTTGGGGCTCCGGCATTGCCCACCCACTGCAAACGACTCAAGGCAATGTCATTATCCCTGCCCAAAGCAGCACTGCTCCTATAATTACTAATTTAGATATCGATACAGAAGGCAATGCCATTACGCTGGCGACTAATAATGCGATCAGCGGCTTTACTATTACTTCTGCATTAAATGATGCGATCTACGGCAGCGATGCGCAAGACTTGGAAGTCTCTTCCTGTCTATTTGAAAACACCACGACTTATGCGATTGAAGCAGCCTTTTCAGGTGATACATCTATATCTTTAACAAACAATCAGTTTTTGGATAATGTCAACGGGGTCTATTTAAGGCTTAATGGAAGTTCCACCATTGTTTGTACAGATAACACGTTTGAGGGCCAAACCTCTATTTCGAGTGTCCCCATAGAGATATCTGCAAATGAGAATAGCTTCTCTGCTCTTATCAAAAATAATCTCTTTGATGGTAATACAACTGGTGGCGTCCGCTTTGGTTTTGATAGTGTTGTTGATGCCAATATCAACTTTCTTAACAACACGATTACAGACAATGGTAGTGGATCTCAATCGATTCTGGGGTCGAGTTTCGTTATTATTTCCTCTGGAACTACTGAGAGCTGTACGATCACCATGAATGACAACACATTCTCCAATAATGAATCAAATGCTCTGTATCTACATACTTCTGGTGAGTTTACAACCCTGCAAAGCACGGTATTGAGAAATACCATAACTGATAATGGAGGGTCAGGAATGGTTTTTGCAACGCCTGCTCAAACTTTGACATTGCTTGTAACGGATAACACAGTTGCTAGATGTAATGATAATGCAATCTCTGTAATTGCTCCTGCAGTTACTGCAACAGGTACCATAACAATTGAGGATAATGCCATTTCTGATATCGGAAATGCATCAAATGGAATTGCGATAAATCAAGACTTCACTCAACTTAATTTAATAATCGCTAATAATGAAATTAACAGGTGCGAAGGAACAGGGATTATTAGCTATGCGCCTACTGGTATTGCTTCCTTAACATTAAGTGTTGCAGATAATATTATCACGGGTTGTGAAAACGCATCCTCAAATGCTGCTTCAGGTCTCGATATAGAGCAATTTGTTGATTTTGAGGGGTCTGTAACTAATAATACGTTCTCTGACAATACAGGTACTGCTGTATTCATAGGTTCCACTCTACCTACTCCAACAGCTTGCCTACAACTTGTTGGTAACGATAGCAGCACAGGTTACTTGTTGAGTAATCCTGTTGATGGAACCTTCTATCTTAGACCTCTCGATGTAGACTCTGTAAACATTGGAACAATTACTACATCTGGGGATATCCAGGTGGTTGCATCCTGTCCCTCTTCAGAATAACCATACCGACTAGGAATTGGAGTCTATTATTCAAAACTAGGCAATAAGAGCGTGCTTTTGCTTGGCGGTGGAGAAAAAAGCTCGCAAACCAAGGACATGAACAAAGGTGAATTCGACTTTTGATTCATGTTTCAGAGGTATCTCCTTATAAAAATCACAAAAAAAAAGAATTTTGCCGGTTGGCTAATTATATTGGCCTTGCTGCGTGAATGGCCTAACAGGACACCGCGAACCAAGGAAAGCCACGATTCAACCGAAGGTTGATGGAGACTTCAAAGAAGTCTTATGCGAGCTTTGCTCGCATCGTGGCTTCCCCCTCAAATCACTCTGAAAAAATTACTATCGTCTTGAAAAGTGCTTGGTAGCCAATAAAAAAAGAGACACACTTTCTACGTTCACTACAACAAGAAAGGTGCCCCATGAGAAGCTACAGAATCAATAATTGGTCCCAGTATAACAGAGCCCTGAAGCAAAGGGGAAGCATTACTTTTTGGTTCAACCAAGAATCTGCTGACAGCTGGTTCTCCTCCGCTCATACCTGCCGTAAGGGGCGTCCAAAGATCTATTCTGATGAGGCGATTCTCTGCATTCTCATGATTAGGTCGCTACATCCTTGAGTGCCAGCTAGAAGCATTTACACAACAACGCCCTCTATAGGAAATGAGTTGTGAAATCAACTATTTTGGTCATTGATGATTTTAGTGTGAGAAAAACGAATGGTTAAGCTTCCCAGTGCTGAAACAAAGTTCATTGTTGAGAATCCTAAGAAGATTGCTTCATTTCTTAAATTTAAAATTTTCCCATTAATCTCCTCAAGATTAGAATTTAAACCCTGGTGAGGAGTCCTAAGTGCACTTTCTTCAATGAAGGCTTTGGCTGCATAAAGCGAGTTTAAAGTTGAGGAAATTTCTGTTTTTTTTGATGCAACTTGTTCATCTAATTTTGCAGCTTTAAAATGAAGAGGAAAAATGAGTTGTCTATTGACTAAATAGGAAATTCTTCGTGAAAAAATAGTTAATAAGGGGTGATTAAAAGCGATTATGCGCTCTAATGAATCTTTGAGATGGAAATAGAAAGAAGTTTCTTCGTTGAGTTCTGTTACAAAGGTGTGTAGATCTGTTATCTGTAAGTCATCAATTTTCGGAGAGAGTAAAATCAAGTTAATCAACCGATTGATACGGTTTGACAACAGATCTAGTTGATCATTGGTCAATAATCCATTGCTTCTAAAAGATTCATCGATTAAATGGACAGTGTTACAAAATGAATGAATTGAATTTTGTATTGGCAACATAAAATTACTTTTTTAATTTGTTAATAATATAACTATTATCAGTTAATTTTCAAGGTCTTGTTGCATAAATGCCGCTAACCGTCTCTAAAGTGGCCCCCCCGAGCCCGACTGGCATTTAGGCCTCTTGCTAGTTTCCCAATGGCATCCCCCACTTCGTTAATTTGTTCAGAGTTGCACATCTCACCCAGCTTTCGGCCGCCTGATTCTTGAAGGTTCGGCTTCTGAGATGGGACCTCATTAATTTTTTTAGACGAAACATGGTGGTTTCCACTAAGGATTGCTTGTGATAACTAGCCATTTCTTTCCATTGTTTACGCTCTTCTTTACCTCCTCCATGCCCTTCTATGATCTTGATTGCATCGTTTCGATCCTCTACACCTTCGTGCCAGTCAGCATTGATCGCCTCATTTTTTTGGTGGTGGGACAACAGCTTCAGCATCTCTCTCAGTAACTATCTTACGAAAGGCTTGTGAATCATATGCCCCATCTGTACATACTTTTTAGACGCTTTTTGGCAGTTTCCGCACCATGTTTAAGGAGCTGGATTCTATCCAAAATAGGCGCTCTAAATGAGTTGATATTCACCTAGATGGAGGTATTGACTCTGAAACTTACCATTCCAAGCTAGAAGAGTACAAGAAAAGGCAACGAGAGATCACCTCAGAGATGGAAGCTCACGTGAACGCTGACGAAACTTGTATTATCACAGCAAAAACAGTCTTGGATTTAGCAAAACGGGCGAAGGAACTCTTTATGAGTTTGAAACTAGTTGAAAAACAGGAACTTTGAATTTTGTATTTTCGAACTTCGAATTGGATGGGAAAAGGCTGCTTGTGACACTGCTTGAGTCGTTTTTGACCCTTATCGCACTGTCACATCAACCAGTAAGTCTCCGGATGCTAGATTCGAACTAGCGACCAATGGATTAACAGTCCACTGCTCTACCGCTGAGCTAATCCGGAATGTAGAATGACTAACATACTACTCTATGAGTGGTTTTTCAGCAAGCGAATCTTGAGGTTTTTTTCCTTTAAAGAAGCCCTTAATGTTTTCCCAACCTTTTGAAGCACCATCTTGGACATTTTGCCACCATTGTTGCCAGGTATTTGCTTCCTCTGCATTCGCTTTGGGAAGTTGGGATTGGATGGATTTCCACGTCGATTGTAAGTCACTAGGCACAGGTCTTAAAGATTCGACCAGTTTGTCAAGGCCTTGAGATTGGGCTACAGAGGCAACAATTGCTCTTAAAATGAGTTGAAGCTCTTTGTAGGCAGTCAATGGTTTTGCATTGTTGAAGTTGTTAAGGACAATAGTTGGCATTGGCGGTAGCTTCAGAGCATAATCCTTAATCAATTTATGAGCGGCATTGACAGTCAACCCTTTGATGATCAGGGTATTGATGAGTAGCTCCTTCTCTGAGCTCTTTTCGCTCACAGATGTAGCTGTCGATGCTGTTCCAGCGGTTTCATTTTCAGGGAGATTATTAAAAAATTGCGCCCAGTTATTGTCGTCACCTTTTAGACTATAGAACTCGATGTTAAGCACGGGTTTTTCTACGGCGAGTGTGGGGAGTACGACGACATCTTTAACGACGGAAGTGGGTTCAAATTCGATATCAAGACGTTCAATTTTTAACAAATCTGCAAATTGGATGGCCGTATTGTTTTTGATAGCAATACCTTCTAAGGTAAGATTTCTCCATCCAAGAGAAGCACGATCGATAGAGACCTTTGTGTTCAATCGCTTCGAGAGGAATTGCGCCAAGAAAATATGACTTTGGGAGTCGATATAGTACGCAGCTCCCATGCCAATAATTACAATGGCTAAAAGTAGGGTGACAAATAGTTTCCACATAAGAAATCCTCATTTATACAAAAAATCTATTACCGAAAAGATCTCATTTTGCGTGATAAAGGTCCAGAAGAATTAAAAAAAAATCTATTACTGGTCTTTAGGCAGAACCTTCTGGAGCTACCGCATTAAAGATAGAAATTTTTGTTTAGTGGATCTCTGATAAATGTTATTATTACTTTATGACAATATATAATTATAATAGAGCATTAAATGGTGAAGATTTTATTAGAGATATAAAATCCTGCTATCCTAGTTTGGAACATGAGATTGCTGGGTCACTAAAAGAGCGCCTTGAAGAAGTTTTTTTCCAAGTGATGCAGTGGCGTGAAGGTAAGGGGCCACTTTCTGCTGATCTTCTTCATCTTCCTCTTCTAGATCGCACTGAAATGGTGTTGATTCGCTTACAGGATCTGCCTAGTGGTAAGCCTTTTAAGGAAGTTGCTTTATACGTTAAGGTTAATGACCTTTCAAAAACCACTTTAAAGCCAGTGCGTCCTAAATTGTGGGTGGTTACTTCGTATGTAAAGCAACAAAATTCTTTCTGTAGCGAATGGCACTCTATGCAGAATTCCCTTTCATATGTAGGAACTTTAGACATTACTCCTAAAGTTTATTTACGTGAAAATATTCTTTTACAGAAATATGGAGGCCAAGACTTTTTTGATCCCTTAGATCCTTCCCAACCTAAAACATTCTTAAGAAACACATCTCTTGAAAAAAAATTTATCAGAAAATATGTTGAACTATTTATTGCATTAGCACGCCAAGTGGCTGTTTTACATAAGAGTGAATATGCACACTGCGATCTCAAACCTGAAAATTTTGTTAGATACAAAAAAGATCATAGGCTAGGTGCCTTGGATGCTGACTATAGAGTCGCACTCATTGATTTTGATGATTTACACAAGTGCCGTGTCCCTTTTATGCCTTCTGAAAGGTCTGGAACCGTTGAATATATGCCTCCTGAGGCTCTGAAGGTGCGTTTTGAGTGTCATGAGTGGAAGAGCGATAGAAGACAGTGGGATATTTGGTCGCTGGGAGTAAGTTTGCTTAATAAATTTTTAGAGAATGCTGTATTGACTAATCAGGCTCAAAAATCTGTCGTATTTTGTTTTGCTCACTATGTGATTGGGGGCAGCAAATTTATGACGGATCGGGATGAACTAAACAGGGCCTTTCAAGCGGCAATGTATAAGCGTTTAAATGATTCGCCTGAAATTGCACAAATGTACTGGATCCAATTCCTTGGAGAAGCTTTAAAACTTTTGCCCCATCCGCTTGATTCACTTATTCAAGAAATGCTTGCGTGGGAACCAGAAAAGAGACCATCAATTGGCCGGGTCATTGAAGTTCTAGAACAGTATGAAAAAGAAGGAGGCGCCTTGTAGCGCCCCTTTCTTTAAGAGGAAAACGATTAGTAGTCCATGCTATGTTGATGAGGACCATGTCCAGCTGCGGGTTTTTCCTGAGGGATTTCTACCACAGTTGCCTCTGTTGTCAAGAGGATAGCAGCGATAGAAGCAGCACTTTCTAGGGCTGAGCGTGTGACCTTGGTAGGATCCAAGATACCATGCTTCACCATGTCGACATACTCATCCGTTAACGCATTGTAGCCTTCGTTTGCAGAGAGCGAGAGCACTTTCTGTAAGACGATGGAGCCTTCTTTACCCGCGTTCTCTGCGATTTGACGCAAAGGTGAGCTGAGAGAGCGAGCCACAATTTGAGCCCCTACCTTCTGATCTGCAGAGAGTGTTGCAGCGAGCTTTTCTACGAGAGATGTCATACGAATGAGCGCTGTACCACCGCCAGGAAGAATGCCTTCTTCAACTGCAGCTTTTGTCGCATGCTGCGCATCTTCGATGCGATCTTTTTTCTCTTTCATTTCAACTTCTGTAGCGGCACCCACGCGGATAATCGCAACACCACCAGTCAATTTGGCAAGGCGTTCTTGTAGCTTTTCGCGATCATAGTCGGAAGTGCTTTCGGCGATCTGTTTTTTCAAGAAGGCAACGCGCTCTTGGATACGGTCTTTTTTGCCCGCACCCTCAACGATTGTGGTCTCTTCTTTTTTAATAATCGCTTTTTTCGCGCGACCAAGCATATCTAAGGTCGTGTTTTCTAGTTTTAGGCCCAGTTCCTCTGCGATCACTTGGCCGCCAGTGAGGACAGCAATATCTTCCAAAATTGCTTTTCTGCGGTCGCCAAAGCCAGGAGCCTTAACGGCACACACTTTCAAACCTGCGCGCAAACGATTGACCACTAACATAGCGAGCGCTTCACCTTCAACATCTTCGGCAATGATGAGTAGTGGTTTGCCCGATTCAGCAGCCGCTTGTAAGAGAGGAAGGAACTCTTTTACGCTCGAAATCTTCTTTTCGTAAATGAGAACATAAGCATCCTCTAAAATAGCTTCCTGAGTTTCAGGATTTGTCATGAAATAGGAAGAAAGATAACCTCTGTCAAAATTCATTCCTTCAACAACGTCGAGAACAGTTTCAAAACCTTTTGCTTCTTCAACAGTAATCGTTCCATCTTTGCCAACTCGCTCCATTGCTTTGGCAATCATTTCACCAATTTCAGGATCGTTGTTTGCAGAGATAGTTGCGACCTGGGCGATCTCTTTTGTGCTGTTGACTGGTTTGCTTAAATCTTTTAGCCCCTGAACGACCACTTTAACAGCTTGCTCAATGCCGCGTTTTAATTCCATGGGATTAGCGCCGGCAGTTACGTTGCGTAGCCCTTCTGCGTAGATTGCCTCGGCAAGAACTGTCGCTGTTGTGGTTCCATCGCCCGCTTTATCAGCAGTTTTGCTAGCGACCTCTTTTACCATCTGTGCGCCCATATTTTCGTGGCGATCTTCAAGTTCAATTTCTTTAGCAACAGTGACACCGTCTTTTGTAATGTGAGGAGAACCAAAAGATTTATCGATAATCACATTGCGACCTTTAGGGCCCAGGGTTACTTTTACAGCTGCTGCTAAAGTCTTTACGCCTTTAAGGATCTTTTGACGTGCTTCTTCTTGGTATTTAATGTCTTTTGCGCTCATCTTTTTTTTCCTTATTCTTCTACAATTGCGATAATCTCATCTTGGCGAGTTACAACAAATTCTTCGCCATCAATAGTAATATCTTGTCCGCTATACTTATCCATGAGAACTACTTGTCCCACTTTAACGTGCATGGGAATCAAGTTGCCATGAGTGTCTTTTTTTCCAGGACCGGTTGCGATAACGGTAGCGCGCTCTTGCTTCTTTTTCGCACTATCGGGAAGGATGATGCCTCCCTTTATTTTATCTTGCGAGTCTACACGCTTAACGAGAACTCGATCACTGAGTGGTTGTAGAGATGTCTTCTTTTCCATAGTTGTTCCTTACAAAAAGCTTTTGGCGATGATTTAACCGCAATTCCCATTTTTTGTGCAACAAAAAATTGGCAGTTACATCAAATGAGTGCTAATCTTTCACCAAAAGAGAGAGCTGCTCTGTTAAATCGCGGAAGGTTTTGATCGCTTCTTTGATCGCTTCTGGTTGCATAAGATCGACGCCTGCCTTTGTTAGGAGCTCGACAGGAGCAAGTGTCGAGCCGGAACTTAGGAATTCAAGGTAGGAAGAGGGGTCCTTTGGGACATTTTTTGCCAAAGTCAAAGCAGCGCTGATGCCTGTGGCATATTGATAGACATAGAAATTATAGTAGTAATGCGGAATGCGCGCCCACTCGCTGTGCGTCGAGGGATCAATCACTAATTCTTCTCCAAAATAAAATGCATTAAGTCGCGCATACTCTGCATTGAGACGCTCAGGAGTGAGGGATTCATCATTTTCCACCCATTCATGAATCTTTAATTCAAATTCAGCGAACATTGTCTGACGAAAGAGTGTTGCTCGAATGTCCTGTAGACGCTCATGAAGTAAAACTATTTGATCCTGTGGTGAGGCAATCGCCATCCAATGTTCAAAGAGCAACTGTTCATTGAGTGTCGATGCGACTTCCGCGACAAATATGGAGTAATTTGCGTAGTGATAGGGGAGATTCTTTCTGCTTAATTCACTATGCATGCTGTGACCTGCTTCATGAGCAAGGGTATAGACATCGCGCACAAGGCCTTTATAATTCATTAAGATATAGGGGTAGCTGCTGTAGCAGCCGCTAGAGTAAGCACCGGAGCGCTTGAATTTATTTTCGAAGGGATCAACCCACCCCTCCTCAAGAAGTCCTTGACGAAGACGTGTTTGGTAGGCTTCACCTAGTGGGGCAACAGAATCAATAACGAGTTGAGTGGCTGCTTCATAATCGAGCTCTATCTTGTGATCACCGATTGGTGCGCCAAGGTCCCAAATCTGTAGCGCATCGACTTTTAAAAGACGTTTTTTTACTGCCACCCACTTGTGAAGAGCATCGATTTCTTCGTGAACTGTTTTAATTAAGACATCATAGACTTTTTCATCGACTTCATTTGCAAATAATGCGGCATGCCTGCAGGAAGAAAAATGACGTACAGCGGCTTCAAAAGCATGGGCCTGACAATTGCCAGCGAGCAATTCACATAAGGTGTTCGCATGGTTTCTAAAGGTGGTATGCAAGGTGATAAAGGCATTTTTTCTAAGTAGGCGATCAGGACTTTGCGTGAAGAGGGAGTAGCGGCTGATAGAAAGCTCGTGTGTGTTCCCTTGGCTATCACTGATAGTAGGAAAAGTTAGATCAACGTCGTTCAAGTTGCGAAAGGCATTATAGGGGGTCATTAGCGCTTTACTTGCGCGCGCTATAATCGCTTCCTGTGCGTGGTCAAGGGTATGAGGCCGTGCGCGCACGATGCGCTCTAGGTAAATTTTCCAAGAAGCAACGGCCGGTTCGTTGAGGAGTGTTGCCGGTGCTGCTAGAATGGCGGGCTCTAACCATGCCGTTTTAAGGGAAAAACGACTGTTCATGAACAACATTTGAGTGTAGGCATCTTTATAAAGAGGATCCTTGAGTTGCTCATCATTTTTTAAATGCGCCCACGTGTAAAGACGTTCAATCTCCAGTTTCAGTGAGAAGTAAGCGCGCAAGAGTGTTGCCAGCTCATTGGCCGATGCAATGGTTTGAGGTGTTTCAAATATTGCCCACAAAAATGAGCCTTGAAGGTCTTCAAAGGTGTTTTTCCATGTTTCATAATTCGAAAAAAAGGTGGAAAGGTCCCACTGTTTTTGGGTTGAGCTGCGCTCTTGGGTATCGTGCATAGTACTTTAGAATGTAAAATTGAATTTATTATTAGCTAATTCGAGGATGGCATTGACAGCATCGGTAGCGTCTTCTCCAATAGCTTCAACGGTGATTTTTGAACCTCTTGAAGCAGCTAACATCAAAATTCCTAAGAGGGATTTTGCATTGGCTGTTTCACGATGGTAAATGAGGCGAATTTGACTGCGAAAGATGCTGGCGCATTTGACCAGTTCTGTGGAAGGGCGCGTGTGAAGTCCTTTAGAGTTTCCAACAATGAAAAACCCGCGCACCCTTTGAGTCATCAACAACACCCCTGCAACTGTTTGAGATCGTCATAAGTTTTAATCGAGGCATCGGGATAACCAACAATAACTTTCTTCGCAATGCCAATGAAAAAACCGGTTTCTACAACACCTGTTACAGAGCGAATCATTGCATGATCGCGTTCAGGGCTATCAGTCAAATGATCATAGTGAATATCTAGAATATAGTGGCCATTATCTGTGACGTAAAGCGTTCCATCATCTTTAAGACGCCATTTACCTTTAAAACCCAGTAGAAATAACTTATATTCAATAGCTAAATGTCCAAAGGGGATGATCTCTACAGGTAGGCCAAAGGCACCTAATTTCTTAACAAGCTTGGAGGAATCAACAATAGCAATCATCTCGCGGCTCATGGTGGCGATAATTTTTTCACGCAAAAGGGCGCCACCGCCCCCTTTAATCATACGCATTTGACTATCAATTTCGTCGGCTCCATCGATCGTGAGATCGAGCTCTTTTACAGTATTGATGTCGAGTACAGGAATGCCTTGCGATTGAGCGAGTTTGGCAGAGCGCTGAGAAGTGGCGACAGTTTGGATTTTTAGTCCTTCATGACATCTCTGACTTAAGCTTTCAATGAAGCAAGCCGCTGTGCTGCCGGAGCCTAAACCGACCAACATGCCATCCTTAACAAAGTCCGCAGCGGCTTTGCCGACACGCTGTTTAATTTCTTGTTGTATCGATAGGGCCATTATCAAGTATCCTTTTATCTTCCCAAGAGACTCTCGCGCAGATTTCTTACTTCAGGGCTTTCTGCTGCAGTGCCAGTTACCATAGCCTTCAATCCCAACCGGCGCGTTGCGCGGTCTGTCGCGTGAATGCGTCTTGCGGCTTCTGTGAGTTGTTCTCTGGGTAATTTCGAGGCATCAGGCATTCCTGCAACACGGTGTCTCATCTGTTCTACTGACGGACTCCATTCTGGAAATAAAGGCGAGCTAACTGAATTGATGCGATCCATAAAAAACTCCAAATTTTAAGCCATGCTATGCTATTGTCTCAAAAAATACAAGGAGTCTTGCATGTCAAACAACTCAACACTAGGGGACTATGTTCTAGAAGAATTGGTGGGTAAAGGGCCGCTTGGGTCTTGCTACCGTGCAACACATCTTTTTACTAAAAAAACTTACGCCATTAAAATACTGCCCAGTGAATGGAGTGACGACCCACATTTTGTGGAGCGTTTTGAAGGGCAGGTGCAAAAACTTGCGCAACAGGATCATCCGCATAGCGTGAAATTGCACTCCGTATCTTTTCATGAAGGCAGCTATTTCATTGTTTCTGACTGGATAGAGAATGCACAGCCTCTATTCAAGTGGTTAAAGGAGCATACGGCATCCCCTCGCATTCTTATGGGTCTAGTGCAGGTAGCTGCAGCTTTAGATGCCCTCCATGAAAAGGGGCTTGTGCATGGGGCGATTCATCCCCATAATATTCTCGTACAAGAAGGTGCAGAAGGCATTAAATTCCACCTTTCAGATGCAGCACTTGTGCAGATTTTAGGGGTAGAGCACCTTTTAAAAAAGATCTGGCAAGCTGTCGTCACACATCATGAACACTGTGACGAGCGTCTTCTTGATTATTTTGCTTTCCTTGCGCCTGAGCAGAAACATGGCCATGGGCCCACACCAGCGACTGATTCCTGGGCTTTTGGAGTACTGCTTTATTACGCCATATTTCAGCGCTATCCTGAAGGACTCTTTGCTCTTCCTGCCGATCCGATCCTCGAGTCAATCATCCGTTCCACACTGCAATATGAACCTTCGCAACGCGCCCTTCAGCTACAACCGCTCTTTGAAAGTCGAGCAGCGTCGAGTGTAATGACAGCTGGTGTGGAGAAAATTATTCAAGAGCGCATGCGCAGCGATCATACCGTAACCCATTATCAGGTAGCAGATCGCGATCGAGAGGAATTACAGCCCCTCCTTTCGGAAATGGTAACTATTCCTTCGGGTACGTATCGACGTGGCACACAAATTGGAGGTCGCGATGAGGCGCCAGAACATGATGTGCGTTTATCCTCATTCGCCATCGATATCCATCCCGTCACAAATGAACAATTTGTGCGCTTTTTGGAATACATGGGCTCGGAAAAAGATCGCGCGCATCACGACATGATCCGCCTTAAAGAGTCGCGCATTCGTCGTATCGCGGGGAAGCTGGTGATTGAATCGGGCTACAGCAAACATCCCGTAATTGGTGTGACATGGTATGGGGCGAGGGCCTATGCCGAATGGCTCGGTAAACGTTTGCCTACAGAGGCGGAGTGGGAGGCGGCAGCTAAAAGTCAAGAGCAAGAAGCGCCCTATCCAACAGGTAATGAAATAGAAAAGCATCAAGCCAATTTTTTTGGAACGGATACAACACCCGTGATGAGCTACCCACCCAATGGATGGGGGATTTTTGATATGGCAGGCAATGTCTATGAGTGGTGTGAAGATTGGTACGACTTTAACTTCTATACACTATCTGCACAAGAACCAGACAATCCCAAAGGACCTGCTCAAGGTGTTTATCGCGTCTTGCGAGGGGGCTGTTGGAAGAGTTTAAAAGACGACCTAAGAACAACCCATCGCCATCGCAATAATCCGGGGGTTTTTAACAAAACCTACGGATTCCGCTGTGCGAGGAGTTTATAAAATGGCACCTACCTTGACACCTCTACAGTATGCTGTTTTGCGAGAAAAACAAACGGAAAAACCCTTCACAGGCGAGTATGATCAACACTGGGAGGAGGGGACTTATCTGTGTGCTGGGTGTGGGACACCGCTTTTTACTTCCGAGAGTAAATTTGACGCAGGTTGTGGATGGCCAGCTTTTTCTCATGCGCTTGCAGGTGAGGTGGACGAGTTGCCCGACCATTCTTATGGCGTGGAGCGTACAGAAGTCATTTGTAAAAAATGTAAAGGGCATTTAGGTCATCTTTTTAACGATGGACCGATGCCTTCAGGGCAACGCTATTGTATTAATTCGGCTAGTTTGCAATTTAAAAAATCATGACACATCTCCCTTTAGTACAGGCTATTGCTTGGCCAGCAGCAAGTCATATTCGTGCATACACCACTACGAGAAAAGGTGGTTTTAGCCAAAATGGTTATGCTTCATTAAATCTTGGTTTGCATGTCAAAGATGATGACAAGATCGTTCTTCAGAATCGGCAACTTCTTTCCGACCATATACGCCTTCCCCATCAAGTAGTATGGCTGGAGCAGCTTCACGGCACGCGTCTGATTGAAGCGCCCTATGAGACCGATAGGCAGGCAGATGCTTCATGGACCTCTCAGCCACAAATTGCCTGTGTGGTCATGACTGCTGATTGTTTGCCCATTCTCCTTACCGATCGCGCCGGTTCCTTTGTGGCAGCGCTTCATGTAGGCTGGCGAGGTCTTGCCTCTGGCATTATTGAAAAAGCCCTGCATCAACTGCCAAAAGAGGATCTCATGGCATGGTTGGGGCCTTGTATTGGCAAAGAAGCTTTTGTTGTGGGGCAGCAGGTTTATGATCAACTCATTGTCGGGACTGATGAAATGCGCTATGCAACGCGACTCGCTGATGAAAAGTGGCAGATAGACCTTTTTGGTCTGACTGTCATGCATCTTTTCCATATGGGCGTAGAGATGATTTTTGGAGAACCCACCTGTACATTTTCGCATCCAGATCTCTATTTTTCGCACAGAAGGGATCCCCAATGCGGACGCATGGCAAGCTTCATCTGGATAGAATCATAGCAGGGGGATCCTTTTCCTTTATTGAGTTTTTGAAGCAAACACTACGCTATAACTAGACTTTAGATAAAAGCTAATTTTGTACTTTTTTATTTAAAAAAGCGTTTTTGATTAGCTCTGCACACTCAGGATGTTTGTAGTGAAGAGCGAGGTCCTCCGGGGTTTCGCTGTGATCATTTGTTTGTTTAAGATTAGGTTTTTTTAAGAGAAGAGCACGAACTAGAGAAGTCTTTCCTTCAGATGCAGCAACATGGAGGGGCGTATAGCCCACAGGACCGGCTTTGTTGATATTAATCCTGCTGTCTTGAAGAAGAAGTTTAGAAACTGCTTCGCTCCCGTTTATGATAGCGCGATGTAGAGGGGGCCATCCGTCCTCATTGGGCTGATTGATATCGATATTCTTGCTTTGAAGCAACTCACGCAGCCAAGATTCATTAGAGCCTTCAACGGCGCTAAAGAGGAGATTTTGCTGCCTAGAATCTACTTGCACTTGATGAACCTCAACTCCTTGAAGCCTTGCTTGTGATGGTTTTTTTCCCCATTGACGGTCCATAATTGCATTTGCAATATCAGTGCGGCCTTTGTCAATAGCTAAATCATAAGGAAGCTTCCCTTTGCGGTTTCGTAGGCCTAGAGATGGCATAATGTCATCGCGTGCGAGAAGTGTATTTACGCACTCTAAAGACCCACTTTCGACTGCTAGATGGAGAGGAGTCATTCCTTTATGTACTTCTGGTGCATTGACATTATGATAAGGGCTTACACTAAGAAAATATCTTAAATCCTCTGCATTTCCTAGTTCAGCTAAGGCGTGGTGCTGTTCATATTGATAGTATTTTCCTTTTTGAGGGTATACCCCATTGAAAATAGCAGTTTCTTTGTTATAGGCCTCCTGTTGAGGGGTGACCTTGTGTCGAAAGGCCACTACATGTGGAATTCCCAATGCAAAAACCCCTAAGAATATCGATCCCACTAAGGCTTTTAATTTATCGGTTTTTTTTAAATCCGATGAGAAAGGATTCAAGATATAATTAGAAAAGAAATTAGATGTATTGAGTCCTTCCATATAATGGCTGCCTTTAATTTTAGAAATCTTCAGAGTCGTTCGTTTTACCTTCCTTGCTTAATTGTAGTTGTTTTTTTTTTTTGTCAAATGACAGTTGCTGCTTGGATATAAGTGCAAAGTTTAGCTTGTCATTTTATCTTAACGTCAGTTCGATTTTAAATCGCCCTTTAGCGTATCTGTGGGTTTGTATTTTTGGCCGCTTGCGCAGCTTGCGGCCCCCTTCCGAGGCTTTGATGGAGTGAAACAACAATCAAAGATGCGGTCATCTGTGTATGTGTTATTGCTTATGCATCAAATGCATCTTACAGATATTTTAGAACGAATCATTGCAAGAAAAAAATCCTCTTAGTGCACTATAAGTGCCTAACAAAAAACCAAAGAGGACCAAATGACAGACGTGACAGCACTATTCTGCAGTATAGATGATTTCTGGACAGACTTCGAAAACAGAATGACGACATCAGATGGACAGGTTAAAAGGCTTGGTACTTATTCCGTGAGGCGCATTTCTAGAATGTGTATGAGCGAAGTCATGACAATTGGAATCCTTTTTCATATACAAGGGTATCGAAATCGTAGTCCAGTCAACTCTGTAGTGAATCTATTAGGCGGTCTAATTGCTTATACTTTGCAACCAAAAAAACCAAAAATCATACTCACACCTGAAGAAGAGGCGTTTTTATCACTAGAACATGTTGTGGTCTAGGATTGGCCTATTATGAGAGTGTCCGTATCTTTGCTTGTCGCTTTGCTCCATCAAAGCCACGTAAAAGGGCCGCAAGCTGCGCAAGCGGCCAAAAAACAAGGCTCAAATATACGCTAAAGTGCAATTTAAAGTTGAACTGACGTTATCTTAAAAAATCACCATCATCTCAAAAAGTGATTGGAATGCAATAAAAGAAGAGGCACACTTTTTATGCTAACCACAGCAGGAAAGATGCCTCATGAAAAGTTACAAAATCAATAATTGTTCTCAGTATAACAGAGCCCTGAAACAGGGGGGTGGGGAGCATTACTTTTTGGTCCGATTAAATTGGTCCCTGAGTAGACGTGAACACTCGCTGTGTCCTGCACGCCAAGCGACATCCATCGGCATCCTTCCGTCTATATCAAGTTCCCCATAACGACATCCTTTTTTGAGAAGAAATTGAATTAGAGAGAGATTCCCATGATATGCAGCAAGATGGAGAGGCGTCCAGTTCAGATCACTACAAGTCTTGTTGATATCAATCCTCTCGTCATAAAGAAGACTTGCAAGAATGTTTAGATCATTCTTTATGATAGCCATATGTAGAGGGGGCAATCCCTCGCTATTGGGCTGATTGAGATTGATATCGTTTCTCTGAAGCAACTTACGCAACTGAGGTGCATCAGATTGTTTAATAGCATTAAAGAGCGACTTTTGAGAATCAGGATTTACTGGTGTTTGAAGAACCTCAGCTCTTTGAGGCTCTGCTTGTGTAGGTTTTGTTCCATTTTTGCGATTCTGAATTGCATTTGCAATAGCAGTGAACCTTTTCTCAACATTAGTGAAGCTTTGCGCAGCAGCAGTGGTGCTTTTCTCAACAGCTAAATCATAAGGAGTCCGCCCCACGTGGTCTTTTTGATCTAGAGATGGGAGAATGTCATCACGTTCAAGAAGTGTATTTACGCACTCTAAGGACCCATTCATAATTGCTAGATGGAGAAGAGTCATCTCTGTGTATTTCTCTAGAGCATTGATATCAACATCAGGGTTTGCATCGAGAAAATATTTTAAAACATTTACGTTTCCATCTAGGGCTGAGCGATAGAGCTCTGGAAGTTTATCGGAGTGTATGTGCGGTATAATGTTATAGAAGTAAGTGGGCAGTGTATACTTAGGTTCTTGGTGAGGGTATACCTCATTGAAAATAGCAGTTTCTTTGTTATGGGGCTCCTGTTGAGGGGTGACCTTGTGTCGAAAGGCTACTACATGTGGAATTCCCAATGCAAAAACTCCTAAGAATATCGATCCCACTAAGGCTTTTAATCTATCGGTTTTGTTTAAATCCGATGAAAAAGGGTTTAAAATATAATTAGAAAAGAAATTAGATGTATTGAGTCCTTCCATATAATGGCTGCCTTTGATTTTAGAAGTCTTCAGAGTCGTTCGTTTTACCTTCCTTGCTTAATTGTAGTTGTTTTTTTTTTGTCAAATGACAGTCTTTAGCTCATAAAATCATCATAAAAGACCTGCAGAAAATATAAAGTAGCGTGTCAAGTTCATAGTACTCCTGATGAGTACTATGAAAACGCGAGCATGTTGGTATATGTACTAGAAGCCGAGTTGTGGGTAGTCCACCTACACTTGGTATTCGAAGGAAGTCTATGAGAAGAGCCTCAACACACGATAATATTTGACGATAGAAGGTTGTGAAAAGATTGCTGCGGAGAACGCTCATAGTGGTCTTGCTCTTTTCTCCAGAATAAGATCCCTTCCCAGTCCTTTACTAAAGGTGCAAGGCTGAATAGAGTAACGACATCCATTGCATTGTGCGCTTGATTTGCATGGCTATTGCGACCGATAGGTAGCGTAACGGCGACGGTTTTCCCATTGACCTGAAAACATTCGAAATTGTGCTGATGACCACGGAAAAGGCATTTTACCTTGTTGGTGGTACTTGAAAGACTAAGGGAAGCTTTGACAAGTTCAGGAGTTAGTTTCCATTGGCGGTGCAAAGGATTACCTAATTGTGGGATGTCATGCGTCATATCTCCATAAGTATAAAATTTTATATGAGAACTTGTTGCATAAAGAGCGAGTATTTTTTCGCCAAGACTCTTAATAGATTTTGCAGCTAAAGATCGCTTGAGTACACGCCGCATAGTTTTATGAGAGGTGATGGCTAGTAGAGCAGCTTCATCAACAGAGGAGTCTGTTTTGATTTTGCTAAAACGTGGAGCGAGAGGAGGTGACAAGGGGATTCTCATCGCTGAAACAGGAGAGGCATCATCGAGAAGTGCACTCGGATCGATATTTGTGTGCATAGTACCATGAGTAAAAAGACAGTACTGGCGTAAGCCGTTTTGCATATTATGAGAAATGTAACATCCTAGAGGCATGGCGCGATACACATCTGTTAAAAGAGCTTGATTGGTCCTATTGAGATGCGAGGCTGGTCCTTCTACTTGATAAAGGAAGTGATAGAAATCTTCGTCGTTGGAACTGAGATAGTGTTTATTTGTTGAAGTAGACTCATGATTTCCTCGCAAAAGTGTTACTTGATTAGGACACTCTATTTTAAGAGTCAAAAGTAGTTCTAACACTTGTAGTGAATGGCTTCCACGATCCATGTAGTCGCCTAAAAATACGATGTGATTGTTGTTTGCAGGTAAGTAGTCTTCTGTAAGAAATCCAACCTGTTGTAGAGATTTAAGAGTTTCTATCAAGCTTTTGAGATCTCCGTGAAGATCTGCACGTACAGCAAGTTGGGCTCCACTTGGCAGATCAAATTTTTGAATGATTCCCTGTTCAGTTTCAGGATTAAAATCGAAAGGAAATTGTGCGCAAAAAGCCTCCAAAAGTTGAGTAAAACGTTCCGGATAGAAAGGTATATCGAAAAAGCGCTTTTCAAGAGTACTCCAGTGCTGTGCATATGCATTGACTAACTCTTTTAGCTCTTTGAGGATAATGACGGGTGACACACAAGCTTTCGTTATAACTAGCTGCGGCAAAGGTGCAAGAAGTCTTTCATGAAAGAATTGAGGCAATCCATCCGTTTCTTGCAAAAATTCTAAGGTAGCCCCATTTAGTGGATTGTCGTTTAGGTGTAGCTCGAGCTTGCTGTGCCATCCTGGCAAGGTATTGGTTACTTCCTCGATGCGATTCGCTACCAGCTTTACCCGCTTAAGAGAAGCATATGGTAGATGGGGAGGGATTTCAGCTAGTTGATTGTGTGATAAATCAATGACTCGTAATGAACGACAAAAGGAGAGACATGACGGCAGTAGAGAGAGGCCTAAACGCGCCAGAGAAAGTTCTTGGCTGTTGTGCATCCATGCGTAGCGCATAGATGAAGCAGCTACAGGACGCGCTTCTATATCATAACCCCCATCAATCCATGGATTAATTATGCGATTCCATATGTCCTCGTCATGGCTTTTGCCCTGGCTATTACTTGGTATAGTGGATGACATGATTACCTCTATAATACAAATACTGGTAAATGCTCCCGATTGCAAAGAAAATCACGTGTTTCTTCGGTCAGGGGGTTATTTTTTAGATTAATAACGGTGCCTTTGCGCCATGGAAAAAGAGTTAAAAGTGTTGAAATGCGGTTGCTGTCGACTAGAATGTTGTTTAAGGATGAATGGGGGAGCGATTCAGGGAAATTGTGGAGATGATTGTTTGAAAGACAAATGATCTTTAGTTGGAAGCAATATCTCATACACGGAGGTAGAGAAGTTAGCGCTAAATTTGAAAGATTAAGAAGAGTAAGAGAGTGGATAAAAAGGCCGCGAATTTCTACACATGCTTCTGTGCGTCCTTCATTCCCTCGATGAGGTTCCTTTTCCCAACGAAATAGGCTTTCACACCATATGGGGGGTGTATGTGCAAGTGTAGCGATCGTCATATTTATACTAATTATATTTTTATTTTACAATACGCAGGTCCTCTCATTGTTGCAAGTGCTAAACAAGTCAAAAGTACGACATAAAAAGCAGGGGCAATTAGCCATCCTGTTGCATGATATAACCACAGCATGATAGCGGTGGTTGGTGCACCGAGCCATTGCGCGCCGATTGCTGTTGATAATGCGAGACCTCTGTAGCGAAGGTTGTGAGGGAATTGGTCCTGGGCCCACGCATAGAAGGGGGCTGAAAAACTTATTCCCAGGCACATAAATAGCGTACGCGCGGTGATGATCGCCCATAAAGTTTTTAGGTGAAGCAGCCCAAAGAGAGGAAATGCAGTGATAAGGAGCAAAATGGCACTGATACGCATCATGCGCGCATTGCCTATTTTATCAGAAAACCACCCAAAAACTGGCAGTAAGGCTGCATCGCAGATAATGAGTAGCGTGTTGATTTGGAGCATTTCTGCTGTTGAATAGGCAGTAATGAGGGGAACAAAGCCATTCATAAAAGTGAAGGCAAGGGCATAGGTGACGTGAGCGAGTCCCGTGGCGACAGCAACAGCAATGAGTCCCTTTGACTGCGTTTTTAACTGCAGGAAAGAAAAACTGGACCCTTCTTGACGCGTCAAATGGTGTTCTTTGAGCCATAGGCGCGTAATAAATGTAGAAAGAGCTGTAACTCCTCCTAGAAAAAAGGGAATGCGCCACGCGAAATGCATGTCGGAGCGATCTGCTATACCCATCACAAGAAGTGCAGCAAAGACGGTACCAATAATCGAAGAGGCTCCGAAAATAGAGCTAAAAAAGCCTTTATGCTTCTGACTCGTGCCCTCTAAAATAATCACAGCGCTTCCTGCGCTTTCTCCTGCAGCGCAAAAAGCTTGGAAGGACCTGGTTACGACTAAAGCGATGGGGCCCCATATTCCCGCTGTTACATATGTCGGCAGACAGCCCATAGCAAACGTGGCGCCTGCAATGCCTACTGAGGAGAGAATAAGTGCTTTTTTGCGACTTTGTGTATCGCCGATATACCCAAAAAAAAGTGCTCCAAGGGGGCGAAAAAGCAGGCCAATGGGTAAAATCGCGTAGGTAAGAATGAGGGCGGGTAAAGGGGCAAAAGAGGGAAAAAAAAGGGGAGCTAAGAGTGGAGCGAGCAGCCCAAAGAGGGCGGCATCATAATGTTCACAGATATTGCCAAGAATAACTGCAAAGAGTGATTTGCGTGGCATCATATTTAAAACGTGAGCTCAACTTTCCAATAAGTCTGACATGAGAGTCTCATTTCAGGCAACCGTTAGACATTATTTTAAACGCATGTGTCTAAAGTCCAGTTGTAAAAATGAAATATTACTGTTACACATAAAAGAAAATGATCGAGGTTCCGCATCATGGTACATATTGGCAAACAAGATCCTATTCCTAATGGTGTCACACCAGCCCCGCAAAAAGATGTGTCACCTGTAACGCAATTTTTTAGGAAAGCGACTGCTTTTTTTCAAAACCCGGTGCAACCACAAAAGATACCGGGTACAGTGCATCCTTCTAAAGAGCTCAATGCTGAGACAAGTAGCCCTTTGGCGAAGATCGGCACAACTACAGGTAAGTTGTTCGATAATTTGGCAGGAGCTCCAGCGCGACAAAATGACTCTTTGGGAATGACAGAGAAGTATATTGAGGAACTTCAAGGCTTACAAGCGCCTGAAAGCCCATTGCATGTATTAACTGATGATGATATTCAACAAATTGCGCGACAGCTCGTAAAAAATGAACGTGTGCAATTCAAAGACTTACTTTTTTTGAAAACCCCTAAAGGATTGCAGGTTCTATCTAAAGATTCCTTAGAAAAGGCTTTGCTTACTGTGAAAGAAGGAAATATTCAGAAGGAGCATTTAGATAATTTAGTTAGTGGAATTTTTAAGCACTGCGCCTTTGGAAAAAGATTGTACTTTCATGAGGATCCAGCTCAACCTGTGCGCCGATCAAAACATAAAAAGGGTGAACCTGCCCATTTTGCACGCCTTAACTGGGAAGGTGATTATGGATCTTTAAAGCCAATTATTATCAAAAAATATACGGAAGCGAATCCAGCCCCTAAAGGAAGTTTTAAAACAGCTAAGCTCAGTGCGTTGATTCGTAACGCAGCAAGTCAACAGTTTGCAAGAATAAAGGTGCTCGAAAATATAAGTAAAGAAGTGCGTATAGGAAAGATTCTTAAAAAAGCCGCAAACGATGTACAACCTGGTCGTGGAAAGTTTTATTTTGCGGCACCCGAATTATGTCCTGTTATGATGCGAAAAGGGATTGCGCGCGATAAGGTCGGCTACCTTTTAATGGAAAAATATGAGGGAGATTTATGTAGTTATTTTGAGAAACACGCAAGTAAGTTAACTGATAGTGATAAATTAGTTTTGATCTATCATTTGATGCAAGGACTCAAGGTAATGCATGATGCAGGGTGGGTGCACAGAGACATTAAACCTACCAATATTTTTATGAGTGAGGATAAACTGCCTCGCTGGGCTGATTTTGGTGGTGCAACCCCAAAAGGTCAAGTGGTGGGCCAGTTTGGAACAAAAGGGTTTTATCCTGAAGCATACTGGACTGCGCCCCCTAATGAAATGGAAGCATATCATCAACCCGCATTAGATTTATATGCTTTTGGTCAGACTTTGAACTATTTATTTTTGACCTCAGTTATTAGACAACCCAATCAGACCAGCATATTTAGTGACTGGCCTTTGAAATGGACACCTGACACGACATTGTTGAAAAAGGTGGTTTTTTCAAAAATGATCCGTATTGCGGGTTTTGGAAAGAATCAAAAGCTTGAGATGATACCAGGAGCGAAGGTGGATGACGCGTTAGCGGCTTTTGAAGCGGCTTTTCCTCATATCAAAGGGGAGTGGGAAAAGCGGATAGCCGATCTTGAGAAATCAAGTTAGGCTCATGTTTAAGAAGAAGGGCGAGGAGAAGAAAAAAGAAAATAAAAGCAAGGTGTGATGATGAGTGCAGCGATGGATGCCTTAAAAAGGACTCTCATGACATGCGCTACTTTCACACTCGTCACGAATTGACTAAAGAGTGCGTTTCTCGCAGTATCTACAGTAGTGATGCCTTGTAACTCAGATGTTATACTCATAAAATAATCAATATTATTAATCAGATGTCTTATTGCACTTTGTGTGGAAAGTAGCTTGATACAATGATTTAGTGCATTAAATGCATCTTGTGGACTCGCCATTGTAAGGTGGGTTGTGACAAGAGTTGTCGCATGTTTTAAAAGGTAAAAATGTACGATCGCATGATGGTTCTTAGTGGATTCTTCGATAATTCTATAAATTGGCCCCCAGTGTCTTCCATAGACATCTGGTAGTTCGCACCATCTGGAAAGCAGTCTAGAGACCTCCTTTGGTTCGAAAGGTTCCAGATAGTAATGATGAGAAAGTGTGTTGGCCTCACAGGTGGATAAAGGGGAATAAGAAGAACTTTGATGCATTGCAAACAACACAAGCCATAGAAGCATCTTGTGTTTTACGATAGAGCGCTTCTCCGGGCAGAGTAGAGTGAGTAGCTGAATAAAGGCGCGCATCTGCTCTTCTGTCGCGATAGTAGGTAAAGAGGCGTTCCAATAATGCAGAAGAGTCATGCTGCGATGGTGTAGTGCGGTCTTTATCTGAGGCTCGTGCGCATTCTTATAAAATTTTACAAGATTACAGAAAGCATCTGCATTATCCATCGCCATCAAGAGGTGAAATTGAACCTCTTCCTCTCCTTGAAATGGAGGAGTGTCGTTGATCCATCTTTGAAGGAGATTTGATGCGTTTTTTGGCAAAGGACTGCCTTTCTGTCTATGTTGCCAGATCGTTTGCAACATGTGTGTTTCCTTTGTCGTTACAGGGCGTGGTTGTGATGGACAAGCATTTGAAGAAACAGGACTAGGGGTTTGAGGGTAATGTGTATCAATAAAGTTTTGAAAAGAGGGGAGTGTAGAAAGCTTGTAAGGATTGCCTTGAGTAAAGTCTTCAAGAAGAGCTTTCTTCCATAAAATGCCCTGTAATGGATTGTTTGTCCAATGTTCGATAGCGCGAAAAATTTTTGCCAATGAAGTGGGTGTTAAATTTTTTAATTTGTTCTGTGTGATGATTTGACCAATGACTTTCTCGCCAAAATGAGCAGCTAATCGACATAGGTCTTGAGCTGTGAAAGTAAGGCGACAGTTGTGCGCTAACATGCGTGTGGCCACTTTTGCTACGAGTGGGCGCATGACTGGGTCTGATGCACAAGGGCAAAGAGAGATCGCGGGAGTATGGGATCCGATTGGAAGGTCAGCCAGAGATTGCAAACTCATTAACCGCAGCCCTCTGTCTCTCGTTGTAAGCATTTCCATCCAGTAATTCCACATGTTTTCACTAGAATTAACGGTGAGAGAAACATGGTTTCTCTTTTCCACGCCAGATCGGGTGCGAGATTCGATTTTGAAAAGGGCGCTAAGGGGTTTTTCATCAATATATTTGTTGAAAAATTGCTGTAATTCTTGCCACCTTGGCAGTTCGCTAGCTAAAAGGGATTTAGGATGCGCAGCAAGAATTTTCGGTGCCCAAGCATGATACAATCTGGAATGTTTTGGAAAATCTCCTGCAAGAAGAAGAGCGATAGTATCCTCTTCCCATTTCTCCTGTAAAAGGTGAAAACATAATAGAAGAGCTGCTTGATTAGCCGCTTCTTTGATGAAAGGGCGTAAAGAGGGCTGGCTCTTTGCTAAGGCAACTAAGCGTGGTAATTGAGAGACAGCCTGCGTATTGAGTGCGATTTTAAAAAAAGACTCATCGCAAGTAGCTGTTTGGATAAATTGATCAAAAGGCAAGAGGCGCGTTGCGCTTTGACAATCGATAAGCCAGATAAGGGATGTAAAGTTCTCTGGAATAGGTGCATCTATCATCTCACGCGTTAGGGTAGCAATCCTTTGAGCCTCTTGTGGATTATCGCTACAATCTTCATATAGTCGAAGTTGGGCTTCGAACTCTTGGCGATGAATTTTTAGCCAGATGAGAGATAAGACAAATGTTTGGTCTAGAGGGGCCGGAATAGGGAGTTTGGGTGTAGGATTCACCCTTTGCATGCGATTGAATTGCCAGCAGATCAAAGTGAGTGTTGAGACGGTGTCATAAGGCATAAAGCCTTCATGAATATTTTTTAGCCATTTCAAGATCTGCTTAAGAAAATTGGGCGCTAAAGGAGAAAGTGCACGTTGTAGATGCTTAAGACAGGGAGTGTAGAAATAACGTCCACGACTGATGAAAAATTCTTCTGACTTATTATAAGAATCGCCAGCACCATACAGGGGATAAATAATGGGCTCTAAGCCACTTAAAAGACCTTTAGAAGGGGTGTAAAAAATTCCATGTGCCTGGAGGGAGCTTAGCCCAAAACCATAGGGGAGAGTAGAGCGACAAGAAAGTTCGACGCGATGGGGACCTAAATGTAAAACCATTTGATGGATTTCATCTTCGCCGCCATATAGCGATGTTTGCGTCACAAAATCTCGCAGGGCAATTGTTTTTGGCGGTTGTTTGTCAAACAATACGGCTATGCTGCCAAGGCGTTGTATTAAGGCCGCTTCACTAAAAACATAACCAGGATAAATGCTGCGAAGTAAATGAAAACAGAGAGCAAGTTGGAGAGGGGTTAATTTAAGGGAGAGGAGGTTTTTCCATAGGGTAGCATCGTGGCACGTTGGATCACAGAATTGAAGAATATTTCCTTTGAGTTCATCCAAACAAAGATTAGGGGAGACGAAAGAGATGACATCGCAATCAGCAAAGGTTTTAGCGCAATTGAGGTGATGTTGTGCGAAAGACCCAATGATTAGGGAGCAGTCGCTGCGGCGATTCTCTGGCAATATTGGAGAGTTTGAAAATGTAAGAATGTCATTGAGAGACAGACCCAATGTATAACGTTTTGCTAATACATCAATGATAGATGCATTTAAGAAAAGAGGTTGTATATAGTCTGTAAAAGAGTTATTTGATATGCGCGTTGTCATTGCTCGCCCTAAAGAGCTTTTTGCAAAAAACAAAAAGAAGTTTCGGTTGGTGAATTATTGTATCATAAATGAAATAGAAAAAGGTACTTGAATTCCTCATTGGATTTGCCCATGATGAATGAGTACAGATGAGGCAAGGTTTTTCATGGATATATTTCTTAAAGTTGCTTTACAAGCTGCTCACCGAGGCGGACAAGAAATATTGCGCCATATTCATCTCAGTTATTCCATTGCGGTGAAAAGCACGCCAGTAGATCTCGTGACAGATGCTGATTTGGCGAGTGAAAAAGCGATCTCATTAATGATAAGTGAGCATTTTCCTTCACATCAGATTCTTGGAGAAGAAAGTGTAAAACCTGTCGACTGGAATGATTATTTATGGATTGTAGATCCTTTAGATGGAACGACAAATTTTACCCATGGGATGCCTTTTTTTTGTGTATCACTCGCCCTCTCTTATCGAGGAGAGGTGCTTGTCGGTGTCATCTATAATCCGATATCGAAAGAATGCTTTTGGGCGAGAAAGGGCGAGGGTGCCTGGTTAAATGGAGCGCCTATCCATGTTTCAAAAACAGAGGAATTACAAAAATCGCTCCTTGCCACTGGTTTTGCTTACGATAAAAGCATTCGTGAAAAAAATAATTATCGAGAATTTTCCTATCTGACTAACTTGACTCAAGGGGTTCGCCGTTGCGGAGCAGCCGCTTTAGATTTGGCCTATGTTGCTTGTGGGCGTTTTGATGGCTACTGGGAATCTGGGATCAAGGCATGGGATATTGCGGCCGGTTCTTTGCTTGTAGCAGAGGCGGGCGGAAAGATCACAAATTATAAGGGAGGGCCTTTGAACCTCCTTGAAGAAGAGCTGATTGCAAGTAATGGTCATTTACATCTACCCCTTGCTGAGGCTCTCAAAGATGCAAAAAACTATCAATTATAAGTGGAGAGGAAGGACAGATGAGCTATAATGAATTGCTCTCGATTCTTGGTGACCGTGCCGAGGGTCTTTTAAAGCATAAGCCAAAAGTAAGTAATGAACTACTACATAAACCGGGACCTGATTGGGTGGATAGAATATTTGCCCCTTCAGATCGCAATATTCGTGTTTTAAGAAGCTTACAGCAGCTTTTTTCTGCGGGACGTTTGGGAGGAACTGGTTATCTTTCGATTCTTCCAGTCGACCAAGGCATCGAACATGGCGCTGGTGTTTCTTTTGCTCCCTCTCCCATCTATTTTGATTCTGAAAACATTGTCAAATTAGCTCTTGAAGGCGGATGTAATGCTGTAGCAAGTACTTTAGGTGTGCTGGGCAGCGTGGCGCGTAAATATGCGCATAAAATCCCCTTTCTTTTGAAACTTAATCATAATGAACTCTTGACATACCCGAATAAATACGATCAGGTCTTTTTTGCGCAAGTGCAGCAGGCTTACGACATGGGGTGTGCTGCAGTGGGTGCAACGATTTATTTCGGTTCAGAAGAGAGTTCTAGGCAAATTGTGGAAGTCAGCGAGGCATTTGCTCTTGCGCACGAATTAGGCATGGCAACAGTTTTGTGGTGCTACTTGCGTAATGATGCGTTTAAAGAAGGTGGTGTGGATTATCATCTAGCGGCGGACCTTACAGGACAGGCGAACCATTTGGGTGTCACTATTCAAGCGGATATCATTAAGCAGAAATTACCGGAGGTCAATGAAGGCTTCAAAGTGCTCAAATTTGGCAAATTTTCAGAAAAGATGTATTCAGAGCTCTCATCTGACCATCCAATTGATTTAACCCGCTATCAAGTGCTCAACGGCTATATGGGGCGTATGGGATTGATTAATTCCGGAGGCCCATCAGGTAAGAATGATCTACAAGATGCTGTAGCAACAGCAGTGATCAACAAACGTGCGGGAGGCATTGGTTTGATTTCAGGCAGAAAGGCCTTTCAAAAGCCAATGAAAGATGGAATTAAGCTTCTTAATGCTATCCAAGATGTCTATGCTGCCAAAGAAATCACGATCGCTTGAGGTATAAAAAAACGTGAGTTCGATGTAAAAGTCGAACTCACTTAAAACATTCTGCGATAGGCCATATAGGTGTTATAGGTGAGCAATGCATTGCTTAGGACTCCTGAAGGGCTTGGTGAATTTATCCTGCTGAATAAACAGGTAATCGTCATTGCAGTAATAGAGGCACAGGCAAAAACTGCAAATGTATAGGCCCGTGTGCGCGCGTTTTTCAACGAACGTTCTCCCAAAATCGGAGGATCTGTTGGATTGTCTGACTCTTTTAGTGTGTTTTGACTGACATAGGTTATTAAGGCGAGAGTATTTAGGGCACAACTTGTAACTCTTTTTAAAAGACCATCCTGCATTAAGAGACTAAGAATCAGTGGCACTACGATCTCAAAGCCAATTGCTGCCTGAAAGACCACGAATGAAGAATAAGCACCTTTAAGCATTCCGAATAAAGCAGTATTAGGAAATACTCGCTGTGTAAGAAAATCGAGATGGCCCTTTTGCGGATGATCTTGTACGCGTTCTAAGATCCCTTTTAGGCACTCTTCGTTGAGCCTAAAAGTATCTAATAAACAATAAAGTGTTTTGTAGTGTCTTTTTACAATAGCCGCTTCAATCGCTTCATCGTAGTTTGTTTGCGGGATATCTTCTTGGCTAATCTTCTTGACTAGAGAAGTATATAAATCGTGTTTTATCGCTAATAATTTGAGAGCATCCGCTCTTTTTTTTAAACTGACACGCTTGGTAGCTGTACATGCTCACCCCCCCCCTAGTTTTAACGCGCGCCTACGACTTTTCCCTATCT
>CAZQVA010000011.1:0-60693 GCA_964596685.1 uncultured bacterium
AGCACCTTTACATCCCAGCCGTGAACGGATGGGTTTTTCAGGTGCAGGGGATAAATCGGGATTGAATTTCGATAAATCGAAGATGAAATACCCAATCTGCTCAATCTGGGTTATGACCCTACAAGAGTTTTAAACGCATTGAGTAACTGATCTAAACGCTTGTCCGCATGCTGAACACTCTCTTCGAGGTGAGAAGCATCCACTTTCCCCATATTTACCTCGCCATACAACTTGATCTTAGGTTCTGTACCAGAAGGACGCACTACCAAGCGACTGCCATCTTTTAACCAATACACTAATACATTAGAACGCGGAAGAGTTAGGGGTGTTTTGGTATTCTGGAGAAGGTCGTGGTGGATTCTTAAATCATAATCATCTATTGCTGTAATGGCCACGCCTCCAATAGCTTTAGGCTGGTTATCTCTCAATTCTTTCATCATTGCAGCGATCTTTGTCGCCCCTTCCTTCCCTTCAAAGGTCAATGAAATAAGGCGTTCCTTAAAAAGACCATATTCTTCATAAATCTTCTGTAAAAGATCAACCAAAGTTTTTCCCTGCAATTTCTGATGAAGAGTCGCTTCGGCAACTAATACGGAAGAAATAACAGCGTCCTTATCGCGCGTATTAGAGCCCAACATTGTGCCATAAGACTCTTCTCCTCCATAAATGTACTCATACCCCGTAGGAGATTGTTCCCACTGCCCAATCAATTGACCAATATATTTAAATCCAGTCAAAACATTGAAACAGGGTTTTTTGTATCCTTGAGCAATGGCAGCAAATAACTCACTTGTGACGATCGTTTTAATAAATGCCGCACGCTCTGGCAAACGATTTTGCTCAGTAAGCGCTTCACAAACGTGTTTCAAACAGATGCATGCGATTTCATTGCCATTGAGTAGGACTGGCTTTCCGCGATGCATCACCACGGCCCCGAGTCGATCAGAATCGGGATCTGTTGCGATTAAAATATCGCCTCCAATTGCCTGTAGCTGCTCAATTCCCAATTTGAGAGCGGCTGCCTCTTCAGGATTGGGATAAGGCGTTGTTGGAAAATCTCCATTGGGTACAGACTGCTCTTTCACGTAAAATGGTTCAGCAAATCCCCACGCTGCAAAAGCTTTAGGCACCATAGTGATACCGGCCCCATAAAGGGGGGTATATACTACTTTTAACTCTTTGCTATGTGCAAGAGCCTCATCTCTATAATGCTGCAAGGGACTGATTGCCTGCAGATATTCCTTATCAATTTCATCATCGATGATCTCAATTAAAGGGTGATTGAGGGGGATTTTTTGAGTATCTTTGACCTGTTTAGGACATATAATCGCTTTGACCTCAGCGATGATACCCTCATCATGAGGTGGCAACACTTGTGCCCCATCACGCCAATAGACCTTATAACCATTATACTCTTTGGGATTATGAGATGCCGTTACCATGATAGCAGCGGTACACTTCTTGTAACGGCAACCAAAGGAGACCAAGGGAACAGGTCTTAAATTCTTATACAGATAGACGCGAATTCCATTTGCAACCAAAACTTTTGCACTTTCTTCAGCAAAGCGTTGTGAATTATGACGTGAATCAAACCCGATCAACACGCTATATGGAGCTGGCTGCTCCTTTTGCTTCAGGATATAATTTGCAAGACCCTGTGTCGCTGCCTTCACAGTATATAAATTCATGCGGTTAGATCCCACACCCATGATCCCACGCAATCCTCCCGTACCAAAATCTAGAGTTTTATAAAAAGCATCGATGACTTCTGTGCGGTCTTTTTTAAGCAACTCGCGCACTTGTTGTTTTGTCTGTTCATCGTAGTCGCCTTCTAACCACTCTTTCAGATTTATTTCGGTTTGTTGATCGAACTGTTCCATATGTGTGAGCCCCCATCATATATTCCCTTATTAACAAAAAAATTAAGGATTGTCAAGTCTAAAGGATCTATGATAGAATCATTCGATATTTCTTTAATTTTTTTTAAAATTACACATTAAAAAAAATAAAATATATAGAACCTTTTGCAAAAGGCTCTATATTCCACTACTTTGGGTAGGAGTTTATGAAAGCACAACGCGAACATTGGGGATCATACTTAGGAATGATCATGGCAGCTGCAGGATCTGCAATTGGCCTTGGAACCCTCTGGAAATTCCCTTATGTCACAGGCCAAAATGGAGGAGGACTTTTCGTCTTTCTTTACCTGATCTGTACATTAGCGATTGGAATCCCTCTCTTTATTGGCGAGTTAATTCTCGGCCGACGAGCCCAAAGAGGCGCCGTTGGATCATTCATTGAAATGACAGAACCAGCAACCAAATGGCAAGCCGTAGGTTGGATGGGGGTTGCCTCATCTTTCTTGATCATGACTTACTATAGCGTGATCTCTGGATGGGGATTGAATTATCTTTTCATGTCACTTTGTCAATTTTATCAGGGCAAAACACCTCAAGAAATTACAGGTGTCTTTGATATTCTTTATCGCTCTGCAGATATTAGTCTTTTTTGGCATGTGCTCTTCACTTTAATCACCGTGGGTGTTGTCTTTCAGGGGATCCGCAAGGGGATTGAATACTGGAGCCGCATTATGACAACAGGTTTGTTGGTGCTCCTTTTAGGTCTCTTCTTTTACAGCACTCAATTGGAAGGGTTTTCCAAAGCGGCGCATTTTATATTTTACCCCGACCTCTCAAAATTTTCTGCCACTGGGGCTTTAGAAGCTGTTGGTTTGTCGTTCTTTACCTTAAGTTTAGGTCAGGGCATCATCATCACCTACGGCAGTTACATGAAGCGTAGTGAAGATCCAACAAAAACGGCTCTCATTATTGGTGGAAGTGTGATTTTAATTTCGCTACTCTCTGCTATGATGATTTTCCCTATGGTTTTCACCTATGGTTTATCGCCACAAGAGGGTTTTAGCTTAGTCTTTAAAACACTTCCTGTGCTTTTTTCACAAATGCCAGGCGCCTTACTAATCTCGGTAGCTTTCTTTTCCCTACTTGTCTTTACTGCCCTCACCTCCGCAATCGCACTTGTAGAGGTTGTCGCTGCCAATATGATCGATCTTTTCGGTTGGACACGTAAAAAAGCAGTTTGGTGCACAGGCATTGCTTCTGCAATCGTCGGTATTCCCAGCGCGCTTGCTGGAGCTGGAACGATATTCGGAGACTGGACTTCACTTTACGGAAAGAATTTTTTCCTAACGGTCGATAATCTGGTGTCTGTGTGGTTGCTTCCCGTTGGTGGTGGTTTGACGGCTGTTTTTATGGGATGGCGTATCCATAAATCCGTTTCATATGAAGAGTTTTGTCAAGGAAGTCGTTTTGGATGGATGTATCGCCCGTGGCTCTTCCTGATTCGTTGGGTAGCTCCTGCAGCGATTTTGATGATGATCCTCCAGCAGAGTGGTTTGATCGATTTAAGTCGATTAACTAGCTAGTCTTTTTCTTCACAGGCTGTTTTAACACAGGCGAACCCCCTTGATCATTGAAAGTCACAGGGGGTATACCACTCACCGATGCAACAACTTCCTTGTACAGGCGAATTTGCTCTTCTCTAAGCGCTGCTGTCTGATCTTGACATTCTTTGATCATTCCACTCAAAGAAGGATCTTTCGTCGATTCTTGGCATTCTCTTGCCTTTTCTGCAATTTCTTCTTGGCGCATGTTACAAATCAGGCCCGCTTGAGGATTCCAGCTAAAGAGCGACCCATGCACTTCGAGCATATGTAAAAACTTTTCAGCACAAGTCCTTTGCCCACTTGCTGCGACTGTTTCCGCCAATTTTTCATAAAGGTCATTTTCTTTCTGTACACTAGCAATCAACGCAGACACTTTTTCTTTTAAGGCATCTTGCTGTGAGGCATAACATTTGAGACGCTCAAGAGCTTCTTGAGAAGCAATAAAACTAGTATAAAGCTGCTGATCTGCCTCGAAGGGAAATTCTTTACCCTCTGAAAGAGAGCGAATATACATCACTAACTGTAAACGCTGCAGAGCTGAAGTATTGTCTCCAAAAGGAGTCATGGCAGTTCCAGGAACCCCATATTTGATCGCTTTTAAAAGGAATAAATCGTCGCAGGCATTTAACCAGGTGACATTTCTTAAATTTTGAGGCTTGGCATCTTTCATAGGCAGCTTGCGCTTGCCATTTCCATGTCCCTCTTCACCATGGCAAGAGGCACAACTTGCCTCAAAGAGCTTTTCTCCAGCCTCCAAGTTGGCGGGCGTAAATAAATCGCGTTGAATGCGGTACTCGACCTCACCGCTCGTTTCCTTTTGCGTAAAGATGTCTATTCCTTGCAGAGGACTCTTTTCGTTTTTTAGCTCCTGCACCACATTTTCTATGGTGTAGTGCGGAACTTGATAAGACGAACCATCGTCTGGCAACATACTATAAATCCAAGAGACCATCTGTGTAATTTGTGCGGAAGTCAAAACGGGCTTGTGATCGGGTAAATAACTCTTGTCCCATGGGGGCATCGAAGTTCCAACAATGCCATTTTCAATGGCGCTAGAGGTCCTAGTCTTTGTCAATCCCAACATAAAAGCGGTGTTTTTTAAGTTTTTTACAACGGGATATAAACGCGCTGCGACGGGGCCATTTCCCTCTAGGTTAGCTCCATGACAGTCTGCACAACAAAGTTGATAGGCTTTTTCAGGGTTATAACCACTTTTTTGCCACTCTTGATAAAGTTCATCGCGATTCTTTTGTCCTAAAATGACAAGCATCTTCGTGAGATCATAAAACTCCTGTTCAGAGAAGGGAAAAGCAGGCATATAGGTCCCAGGAGTATAGGCAGCGGGATCTTTAAAGTGTCCCATCAACCAACTTTCTTCACGATAGACACCACACCAATGCAGAGGCGGCGCAATCAAGCGTCCCAATCCGTAGGTTTCAATATAGAAAAATAGAGTATTCCTAAAAACACTTTTCCAGCGCGTTTGAAGTGGGATAGGCGTTTTCTTGTCGGTAAATTCCTTTATTTTTTTCTTATAAGCAAAATCAAACGCGGGAAAATAGGAAACCAGCGATACGTCGGGATTTTTCTCAAGAATTTGCAAAATCGTATCCTGACGATCTGTTACTACAAGGCGTTGTTCCAAATCAAAAAGATGATTATCAAGTGCGTCTAGACACATTTCTCCCGTTAACTGGCTAGGAAACAACTTTTGAAACCAAAGAGAAGCATCGGGATCATCTGACTTGAAGGTGACATTGCCATCAAAACCTTTTAAGCGGTGACAATTACCACAAGCATGTGTCGCATAAAACTCCATCGCGCGATGGAGTTGCGCAATGACACAAGGTTCGGGAAGTTCTTTTTTTAAGATAACAGCCTTGGGGTGAGTGTGATAGGAGAGGAAAAAGGATTCAGCACCCGAACTGCGCGACCCAATTTCAAATGAGAACGGCTGTAAAAAAACAACAGCAACAGCTCCCCCCGTCAATAAGGCTGCAAGACATGGTAACCACCACTTGGTGCGTCCAACCACTTTTCAATCCTCCACTTGGCGCTGTCTTAAGAACTTTTTATAAATCGGCTTTTGAAAAAAAGATATAGCAAGATGCGTGTTAATCGCTATCACTTTTTCCCCCGTCATTACATTTTTTTTTACCTTTCACCGAATCATCAAAACCTTCATCAAAAAAGATCTGGTACTTAGTTTCTTCAATTTGGTCAAATGCGCCTTTTTTTACTAAAACAAGAAAAAACAAGAAAGCAACGACTCCAAACAACAATCCAAGCGCTAGTGTCCAAAAAAGTTGAGCATCCATTTTTTTTCATTCATTGTGAGGGGTGTGGAAAACTTTGTTCAAAGTTGTTCATAATTTGTTCATAACTTTGGGATTGTTCAAAACTTCGCAAGTTATGAACAGCTTATGAACAAGTTATGAACAGCCCCTATATATAAGGTATTTTGGTGTTTTCAACAACTTCCACACCCCCTGAAGAAGAAGAAGTATTAATACTCTTCTTTTCCTTTAAGAAAAGTGCATCTATACCCTCAATTTTGGGGTTTTTCAAAAGGTGCTCGATGAAAAAAGAGTAGTCAAAAACGTTGGCCTTTTTTAGACTTTCCCTATGGAACTGTCACCTCATGTTTTTTTCGACCTTGCTGAATCAAGAATCAAAAGCTTGTTTAATGATTGCACCTATGTTTGGATGGCCTTGCATCAATTGGACAACTGGATTCGTCAACAGGAATTGGGAGTCATTCACTCAAAAGTAGCCTCCTCTGTAACAATCACAAACCCTCATTTGGTGTTTATTGGCACAGATACAGTAATTGAGGAAGGGGTGACAATTAATGGTCCGGCTTGGATTGGAAATCATTGTCAAATTCGTCAGGGAGCTTACTTAAGAGGACCGGTCATTGTAGCGGATCACGCTGTAGTGGGGCACTGCTCGGAGATCAAACATTCAGTTCTATTGGAGAAAGCTTGTGCTCCCCATTTCAATTATGTAGGCGATTCTCTTTTGGGTAAAAAGGTGAATTTGGGGGCTGGAGTGATTTGTGCCAATTTAAGACTGGATAGAAAGATGGTATCGGTACATGTAGAGTCTTTTAATGGCTTGAGTATTTCAACGGGATTGTCCAAATTAGGGGCTGTGGTTGGAGATGAGACACAAATTGGATGCAATTCAGTGTTAAATCCCGGTACATTGATTGGTCCACAGAGCCTCATAGCGCCTCTTAGCAACTTAAGCGGATGTATCCCAACAATGTCTCATTTGAAAAATCAAGTGAAATCAACTCCCTTATCTACAATCTCTTCGCAAGACTAAGAGGCATTTTTGAAAGTTTTAAAAGTACTACAAGAAGAGATCCATCAAAGACTACTACAGAAAGTAGAAAGAGAATTTGGTGTACACACAGAGTTAAAAGAAGCTTGTATATACGCTCTTTCTGGTGCAGGGAAAAGAGTGCGTCCAATCATTGTTCTCCTCGTCGCAAAGGCTTTAGGAAACAATTATGATCTTTGGGATGTAGCTTTAGGCGTAGAGTTCTTTCACACAGCCTCTTTAATTGCAGATGATTTGCCTTGCATGGATAATGATGATCAGCGAAGAGAGCGCCCCTCCCTCCATAAAGCTTTTCCCGAAGCTGTGGCCCTTTTATCGAGCTATGCTCTGATTGCAGCTGGCTATCGTACACTATGGCAAACACAGGAAGTCTTGGCAAAAGAAATGCCTCGTGAAAGAAGTTGTGTGATTGCGCAATTAGCGCTTGAGAATGCAACACATAACACAGGGATTTTGGGAGCCACCGGAGGACAATATCTCGATCTTTTTTCTAAGGATCTTACACAAGATCGTTTGATGGAGATTTTCCATGGAAAAACAGCCACTTTTTTTGAGATTGCTTTTGTTTTGGGGTGGCTTTTCGGTGGTGGAGATGTTGCTCTCTTGCCGCGCGTTAAATTGCTCGCTCTCAATTGGGGGCTTGCCTTTCAAATTGCGGATGATCTAGATGATTGGGGGCAAAAAGAGGGGATGAACCTCGTCGATCATCTGGGAGAAAAAAGGGCAAAAGAGCTGCTTGTTGAAAAAACAAATGAAGCTAGAGAATTGCTTAAAGAGCTTAAGCTCAATACTGAAGAGTTACAGGATCTCTTGAAGATTCTTGTGAGAAGAGATGCGTGATTTGTCTTTGATTATGAATGTTTCTTTTCTTGAGAGCCTGACTAAAGGAATTAAAATCCTTCTTGGTGGCTTGGTCAATAGCGCCTAATATTTCCTCAGCAAATAATGAAGTTGCTTCAAAGGCTTTTCCTTCAAGCCATTGATTTAGCAGTGCCTCAAAATCTTTTTTTGTCGTAAAAAAGATCACCCCATCCCCTTTTAGGGCATCTTGAAGAAAGTGTTCAGCTTCTTTAATCGCATCTTTGGGGGCGTGTAGTTCGTTGAGTAAGATACGTTGAAGTTCATTAAGTATATATTTTAGATTGCTCATTTGTTTTAATGCGATTTCAATGACTTTTCCCTGGTCACAAGGAGGCATATTATGAAGGCGGCATGCCGTTGTTTGATCGGCGAATATTTCAGAAAGGTCTGATCTTGTTTCTTCCAGCATTTGATGAAGAGATTGACGGTAGGCCGTCACAGCGGGTAATGTCTCGAGCGTGCTTTTTTTGAGAATCTTTTTAAAAGTTTCATACTCTCCATGACAAATCTCTATCACCCATTCCCATAGAGCGTGGAATTCAAGGGGAGTGTGATCGAGGATCTTGGTTGTTTTTAGCTCAAAACTCCCACTAAATCCAAAGATATTTGAAGCTAAGGGTTGTAGGATGACTCGATCTATAATAATTTTTTGAATCAAAGAACAAAGGGCCTGTAGTCGACGATCATCTTCTTTCCATCCAGGAGTTGAGAGAAAGAAAGATAGACGCTCAAAGATGGCAATACCTTCTGGATTCCACGATATGAGTTGAGCGCGCGGCGGGTGATGAACCCATGTTTGAGGAGCGCGATGCAATTCGATTGCTAGAGCAATATGGTTGTTGTTGCTCACACGCATGACTGTGTCCTGTTGATGTTCAAAGACGCGAAATTCATCCAAATCTTTAGGTTTAGCTGAAGGAAGAGAGCATTTCTCTTTGGAAAGTTGACAAAGCCACTTTTGATAACTCTGCCATGCTTCTGTGAATAGTCGACTATCAATATTGCATATTTTCATTCCACTTTCGAGTCGAGCCAGACAGCGATAAAGGAGCAGGGGATTATCCTTTTTTTTACATAAGAAAATCAGCGTTTTCAGCGCTCCGATAAGTTCTTTTAAAGTAAGGCGGTGATCCCTATCTAAATAATGCGAAGCTTTCGACATCCCGTTTAGAATTTTTTTTAGTGACTCTTCTTCAAAATAAGTCAGGGTTCTTTCTTCAAATAATGCGATGAAGACGGTCAGATCAAGAGAGCAGTGGATTTTTTTTTCGAATTTAGACAGGTGAACAAAATCGATAGCTCGCTGCGCCCATTCGATCTGTTCATGTTGAATACATGGGGTAGAAGGGGGCAATACCGCTCTGAGAATACCATTGACCTTTTCAAAAAGCGCATAGACGGTGTGAAATTCTTCTAAGAGGGGAGCGTGGTCGCAATACCATTGATTTAGCTGGTTGGTCAGATCGGCACTATTTGAGAGCAGTTGTTGATGAAAAGTCACGGGTGCGGAGTCTTTTTTTTGACAACATCTTTCTTGTAATTGTTCGACAACAGATTTAAGAGAATTGAGCATTTGCTCAGAGTCTCTTTTTATTGTGAAACATGTGATACGGAATGTTTTTTCACATTTTTCTCTGCGATTCAAGGCAGGGATCAGCGAAAAAATGAGACCTTGAAGAGAGTGCTTATAGGCGATTTCAGGATTAAAAGGATGGGCGACCAAATCTTGTGCGGAATTGCTCAAAGCTATGATCGCCAAATGCCTTTTGAAAGATAAGCTACTGGGAATGGACAAAGGTCTTTAAGCCCCTTTTGTGCGCGTTTCCCTGCGCTGTTCTTGGTCGATGCGACCCAAATCATAACCATCAAAATCGACGAACTTAAAGAAGGGGGCAAAGGCAGGGAATTGGGCAATCACTTGCTTGGCCATTTCTTGTGCAACAAATCGATAAGTGGGGTGACCCGCTGGAGAGGAGCGCAACTCGCAAAGCCACTGCAGAGCGCGTAGGTTGATATGAAAATACCAGCGCACATGATAAGCCATGGGAACAGAATACTGCGCTTCTTCTGGGAATTCGTGGCGCATCTTGTCAAATGCTTCTTTAGCAAGGAGCATCGCATTGATGTAAGGAGTTTCTAATTCAGTGGCTCGAATTTCGGGAGGGATCCAGAAACCATAATCGCAGCTGAGTAACTGTCTTTCTTGTGTCAATGTGCGATGACGGTGTAGATCGCGATAAATACCAAAGTCACTTAAGATTTCAAAGGTAAAAGAAGCGTGTTCAAGTGCTCTTGGGGATTTGTGGCGTCGATTTTGACGCTTTTCACAAATTTGTTCGAATAGGTTGACGATCTGTTCTTCAGAAATGGTTTTAAAATGCTCATACCACTCTTTAAGACCTTTTTGTGAGTAGCTATAGCCAAGTGCGGCAGCCACTTTAGTGATACTGTCTTCGTCAAATCGAATAAGACGCACACCAGTTTTGGTAAAGTCTTCAATCATGGGTTCCTGCTCATGTGTGCAACTACTGATTGTGTGTTGCAAATCTGATAAGTAAGCATCAAATCCCATTTGATGTTTGTGGCCCTTTTCAGAGCGCTTAATGAAGGAGGGAATCACGCAAGAAAGTTCTTCATAGGCACTCGTTGCAACCTCTTGCATCTCTGTTAGAGAGTTCTGATGTAGTTTTTGAATCATGCCTTCAAAAAAACGTCCATTTCCATAAAGGCCCATGTTTGTCAGGCAACTTGCAGGTAAAAGCCCTCTTAAGCAATCGAGTACCTTGGCGCGCAAAGCGGCGGTATAGGCGCCAGGAGTGTGCGCTTCTTCTTTAGGGAATTTTTTTTCCATGATTTCTGTTAGTTTGCCCGCAAGTTGAGAATAGGTCTCAAAAAGATGGTTACAGGTATCTAAATAGAGAGAGCGATAGGCGGAGGCCATCAAGATAGGCTCTCTATAGAAAAGGTATTCACCATTAATTTTTTGATCAAAGTAGATGTAGCGCGTAGATTTTTCCAGAGGAGAGCCGCCGATGCGACAGTCTTCAACCTCTTTAGCAGCCAGCATAGAGATATTTTCGATGGCCAGATGCGCGCCCCCCAATTCAGAGATAGAATCATCGCCATAGCCATCGAGAATGCGGTCATAGAAATTTTGTGCTTTTTTAATGGCGACACTTTGTTCATCGAGTTGCCTTAGACTCATCTGCCTTGAGTTTCCGGTAATGGCATCGAAAGCCGTCTCTTCATTGCCGATGAATTCTTTAAGAAGAAGTGATCTCAGACCCAAGCTTGAGCGAGAATAGCGAGAAAACAAAGCCCCTTTAATCACCTCTGGAAGGTTTTTTAGGACAAAAATCGATTTATTGGTATTGGAAACAAACTGCAGAAGCAGTTCTGTTTGCTGGGGGGTGAATTCCTCTTGAGATTCCATCGCTACTACTCCAGTGTGCTTGGTTCGTAGCGATTATACGTTTTGGTATGAAAAGCCTCAAGTAGGGATCCAAGAGTGGCGCTTGCTTTTTGGATTAAGATGGTGCGGTGCTTTACCTGGGTGGTTTTCTGCATCTTGAGAGACCTCCTGGGCTTGGACTACTTGTGATAGTTCCTTTCTGAAACCATCGACAGATGCCTTCATTTCCTTAATGGAAGCCCACTCTTCGGGAGAAAAGTTGGAAGGATTCTCCATAAATGTCTGAAGTTCTTCCTTGGACATGCCCGATTCTGCTGCCAAAGCTGCCGATTTTTCCTTCAATCTTCCCAAAATTTCCTGTGTCCTCTCCTGCATGCTCTTCAATTCAGAGACAGAAAAAGGGCGATCGAGGTTTTCACCTGGGTTGGGTAGGTGTAAAGAGGTCTTAATCTCGTTGAGGAGCGCTAAAATCTCATCGCGTTCTTTTGCAAAATCTACTGCCATAGGGGGCTCTCTTGTGTGTGTTTGGATTGCTTTTTAGAAAAGTCGTAAACCAGCATTAGCGTGAACACCTCCAGAACAACCTGGAATTGGTGGTACATCAGACCCACCCTTTGCTTTCTTGGTTGCAGCTGGGGAAGCCTTCTTAGGAGCAGTCTTTTTGATCGGTTGTTTTACAGCTTTCTTGACAGTCATGAGGTCCTCCTTAAATTTAGAGCTCACAACTTTACATATACTCGAATGAGGTTATTTCAATAAATAACTATTTATGATTTCCGCCGCTAATTTTTTGGCGAGAAGTGCGTGATAGAGGAGACCTTTTGAAGCCAAGCCCGTTAAAGTCCACAGGGGAAAAGGGGCATTTTCTGTGATCGACATAGCAAGAGGTGTTTTCTTATCGGGAGTACAAGCGCGTGTTTGTGTTGTGATATGTGTAAGAGGGTGCAAGGAAAGTGAAGGAAGAAAGCGCAGGGCTTTTTCGACAAGAGCCTGTGTGTGGGAGTTTTCCTCTGGAAAGAGGTGGAGGGGATCGTGTTCATAGGTGGCTCCAAGTGAGCATGACCCTTTGCCATCGAAGGTGATATAACAGCTACTGTTGCAAGTTGGGCAAGGATCATCCCAGTTATAGTGGAGGATTTGCCCTTTGACAGATTCGATCGGGAGGGATTGGCCCTCTTTGATCGTTTTCGAGCCAGTTCCTGCTGCGATAATGGCTCCATCGCATGTCAATTCACTGACAGCGAAGATGTTTTTTTCACAAAACTGGACCCCTGATGCTTCTAAGTAAGATTTTAACGCGAGGATATAGCTTGTTGTGTTGAGTGTAAGCCCTTCATCAATCCACAGGGCTCCATCTGCTTGGACGAGTGGAAAGAGGGCGGTGACCTCCTCTTTTGAGTAGAGTTTCAAGTGGTGTTTTCTTGCAAGAAGGCGGTAGGCATCTCTTTGTCGTCCATTGAGGATGGGTCTTAAAATTCCTTTTGAACGAATAATAGGTTCTTTTGCGTAAGGGGTGACCTTTCCGATAAGTTTTTTAGTCGCTATAACGCCTTCAGTACCATCTTGCGCATATCCATAGACTGTAAAAGGGTGTAAGAGACCACCTGATAGTGCTGATGCACTTTTTTCAATGGGGTCTTTATGGAAAATAGTGACACAAAAGTGCTCCTTGAGCTCGACAGCCAAAGCGAGGCCAGAAAACCCAGCGCCTATGATTGCAATTTTCTTGTGCAAGAAAGCCTCTCTTGAAAAAATAGACAAAGAGCAATTGTAACACACCGGTTGAATGAATACGAATTTGAAGAATACTCTCTTGTTTTTGGGAACAGGTGCCTCCATGGGTACCCCTGTGATCGGATGCCCTTGCGATGTCTGTAAGAGTACAAATCCAAAAAACAAACGAATGCGTTGTAGTGCCCTTTTGCAATGGGAGGGGAAAAAGTATCTCATCGATGCAGGTCCCGATATTCGCCAACAGTTGCTGACACATGCGATCGACGAGATCGACGGACTTATTTTAACGCATACACACTTCGATCATATCGCTGGCCTTGATGAGTTGCGTATTTTCTCTCTAAAGAGAAAGGAGGCGCTGCCCTGTCTTCTCTCTAAAGATAGTTATGAAGAGTTGCAAAAGAGATACTATTACCTCTTCAATCTGGAGGGAAAGCGACAAGATGCCGTTGTGCAGCTTTCCTGCCAGGTTTTAATGAATACGCGCAATGTGGTGCCATTCTTGGATGTGCCCTTTAAGACCTTTGCTTATCGGCAGATGGGAATGCGCGTAGATGGATTTCGCTTGGGTGATTTTGCCTATGTGACTGATATTAAAGAGCATCCAGAAACAATTTTTGAAGATCTTTTTGGGGTCAAAACACTGGTTTTAGGTGCGATTCGCCCGCGCCATTCCTATGCGCATTTTACCTTTGAAGAGGCTGCAGAATTCCAAAAGAGATTGGGATCCCCCACCACATGGTTGATTCATATGGATCATGAAGTAGAACACGACAGATGGAGCAAGGAACTTGGTCACAATTTGTTTCTTGGTTATGATGGATTAAAGGTGCAATTATGAATCAAGAGATGACGATGGCGCAGCAATTCAAGCGTGCGCTGCTGCTAGGGGTCTATGAAAAAACAGCGCGTAAACCACAAGCTTTAGAGCATCTGCAAGAACTTCGCCAATTGGCTAAAACATTGGGTGTAGGGGTTGCAGACGAGTGGTGCGTGCCATTGCGTGCCCACGATGCGGCTACTTACATCGGTAGCGGAAAGGTGGATGAACTCATGCACCATGTGCGCTTGATTGATGCCGATCTGGTCATTATCGATGATGAAATCAGTCCGGCGCAGCAACGCAATTTAGAACAACACTTTAAAATCCCCGTCATCGATCGCACGGAAGTCATCTTAGAAGTTTTTTCTGACCATGCTAAGACGGCAGAGGCAAAATTACAGATTGAATTGGCGCGCGTAGCTTATGAAATGCCTCGTTTAAAGCGGCTTTGGACTCACTTATCGCGTCAACGCGGCGGTGGGGTGATGAGTCGTGGAGAGGGAGAAACGCAAATTGAGCTCGACAAGAGAACCTTAAAGGATAAAATCAAAAAGCTGCAAGATGAGTTGGAGGTCGTTGAAGAGCATCGCAAAATTCAGCGTCACGCCAGAGAGCGTCATCACATTCCTCTTTTTGCCATTGTAGGCTATACTAATGCCGGTAAATCCACCTTATTGAATGCCTTGACTGATGCAGGTGTGCTGGTGGAAGACAAGCTCTTTGCAACGCTCGACACGACGACTCGTAAATTCTTTTTGACAAACCATCAAGAGGCTTTGCTGACAGACACTGTCGGTTTTATTCGTAAATTACCGCATGGTTTAGTAGCGGCTTTTCGCAGCACTCTAGAAGAGGCCCTTCACGCCGATGTATTGATCCATCTCATTGATAGTAGCCATCCTAATGCTTTGGAACATATTGAAGCGACATATGCCGTTTTAAAAGAACTGGGCGCAGAAAACAAACCGATGATTACTGTGCTCAACAAGTGTGATGAACCTAGCGCCACACGTCAGGCATTAAAAGAGAAGTATCCGGATGCTCTTTGTGTCTCTGCATTAAAAAAAGAGGGGCTCCATGAATTAGTAGAGGTCTTGGCTGATAAACTCAGCGGACACTGGCCTTTAATTCATGTGCGTATTCCACAAAGTGAATTTCGTTTAGTGCATGAGATCACAGAAGAGGGGCATATCTTGTCCACAGATTATGATGGGAATGACATTGTTATCCATGCAAGAGTCCCACAGGCTTTAAAAGGTAAACTCGAAAAGTATTTAACTCACCCGATTTAACTCCATGACAAAAAAACTGACGATGATGGAGCAGTGGCAGGCTTGCAAAGAGCAAGCACCTGGCGCGCTCCTATTTTTTCGCCTCGGCGATTTTTACGAGGCCTTTTATGAAGATGCCCACCATCTTGCTAAAGAAACGCATGTAACCTTGACGCAGCGTCAAGGAGTGCCTATGGCTGGTATTCCCCATCATAATGCTGAAATTTATATCGATAAATTAGTCGATAAGGGATTTAAGGTTGCCGTTGCAGAACAGATGGGCGATCCCAAGGATAGCAAAGGGATTATGGAGCGTAAAGTTGTGCGCATTGTGACCCCTGGGGCTCTTGTAAATTCAGCTCTTCTCAGTGAACAGCACAACAATTATTTCGCCGCGCTTGCAGAACAACAAAAAACCTTTGGAATGGCGCTTATTGATGTGAGTACGGGAGAATGTAAGAGTGTGCAGAGTGCACAGCTTATTGAACTTGCTCACGAATTAGTGAAATTTCGCCCCCGTGAATTTCTTCTTTCGAAAAAATTTTATCAAGAGCATCGCGCTTTTTTTGAAGAGCTTCTCTTTTCCTTTTCCTTTACCGTTACAGAGGTAGAAGAATGGGCTTTCGACGCACATATGGCTTTTGCTACCCTTAAAGATCACTTTAAAGTACTTAGCATGGAGGGATATGGTCTTTGTGAGAAAGATCCAGCAGCGACAGCTGCAGGAGCGCTGCTGTTTTATTTAAAAGAATCCCTTTCCCTGCAGCTCAACCATGTACATGCCATTTTACATTATGAATTGGGCGATTGGTTGAGGTTGGACCGCACAACTCAACGCAATTTAGAACTTTTAGTCTCGTTAAATGATGGTCAGAAGAAAGGCACGCTACTTGAGTTGCTTGATCATACGCACACGCCAATGGGCGCACGTTTACTCAAACAGTGGATCGTTCAGCCATTGATTGATGTGAAGAAAATCGATGCGCGTCAGGAGGCGATTGCTTTTCTTATCCAGTTGCCGCTCGGACATCTTTTACAGGTGTTATCAGAGGTGCGTGATCTAGAGCGATTAATGATGCGTGTGGCTACTGGATGTGCTTCTCCGCGCGATCTTGTTGCTTTAAGAAATTCATTAAAAGCAGCTCCTGTTATTCTTTCTATCCTACAAGGGGCCCCATCACAGCGTTTAAGAGAGTTGTCTTCTCAATTTTTTAATACTGAGATGTTGGTGGGCTTATTGAGTGCAGCACTGATCGATGATCCTGCGAGCAAGATTTCAGATGGAGAAGTCTTTCGCATGGGCTATGATTCCGTGCTCGACGAGTGGCAGCAAGTGGGTACTGATAGTAAGCAGTGGGTAAGTGATTATCAGGCACGTTTACGCGATGAAACGGGTATAAAAACACTGAAAGTTGGCTATACACAGGCCTTTGGTTATTTTATTGAGATCAGCAAAGCTGCTGCACAACATGCCCCGGATTACTTTATTAGACGGCAAACTCTTGTCAATGCTGAGCGCTTTATTAGCTCAGAGCTCAAGATGTTTGAGGAAAAAACTTTAAAAGCACACGACGCCTTTTATCAGCGTCAGTGCGAGCTTTTTAATGCCTTAATTGCGGAAATTCTACCTTATGCTCCGGCTATTCGTTCACTGTCTGCAGCGATTGCCGAGGTGGATGTACTTCATTCCTTAGCCGTTGTTGCAAGAAAGTGGCATTATTGCCGTCCTGTTGTCGATAAGGGAAGGACCTTAGCGATTGAGGAGGGAAGACACCCTGTTGTAGAGGCGCATCTTGCGGGTGGTGTCTTTACTCCCAACGATTTACACCTGGCAGATATTCCTCATATGGTCGTGCTGACGGGCCCCAATATGGCAGGTAAGTCGACTTACTTGCGACAAGTGGCGCTGATTGCTTTACTCGCCCATATGGGTAGTTTTGTCCCCGCAAAAATGGCGCATATTGGTGTGTTAGATCAGATTTTCACTCGGATTGGTGCTAGCGACGATTTGGCGCGCGGTCAGTCGACCTTTATGGTTGAGATGACTGAGACGGCAAATATTCTGCATCATGCAACAGAGCGGTCGCTATTGGTGCTAGATGAGATTGGTAGAGGAACAAGTACTTTTGATGGTATTTCAATCGCTTGGTCGATTGCAGAATACCTTTTGAAAGAATCCACCAAAAGGGCGAAAGTACTTTTTGCAACCCATTATTGGGAGTTGACAAAGCTCCCAGAACAATTTTCTGGAGCTGAAAATTTCCATGTTGCCGTTGCAGAACAGGATGGGGCTCTTAGGTTCCTTCATAAGGTGCTTCCTAAGAGCATGGAGAAAAGTTACGGCATTCATGTGGCTCAATTGGCTGGATTGCCTCAAAGTGTCATTGTGCGCGCGCAAGAACTGCTGGGACAGTTAGAGCGCCGCAGTTAACAAGCGTACAGAAAGCAGCGTAGAGACCGCAGAGACGACATAGCGCATCCAGCGGTCTGCTTTCTTAAGACCATACGTTGTACCAAAATAAGATCCTATCCATGCACCGCTTCCATAGGCGAGTGCTGGCCATATCGTAATGATATCTCCCACTCCATAAACAACGAGCGATACAATGGCGATGGCAAGGCCTGCAATTTTGCGCGTCCCAATCGATTCTATCATGCTTTTTTGGAAAAAGAGCAGGAAGATATAGGTCATTAAAATGGCATGGCCTCCTGAAAATCCTCCAATAAAACCTGCAAAGAAAAACAGAATATAACCGAGAATGATTTTAAGGCGAGTTGGTGGAGTGGAAATGGGTGGTTTTTTTAGTTGAAGAAGGCTGGTCAGTGTTAGAAGGATGATAACAAGACCAATAGAACGCTCTACCCATATCGAAGGCAATTGGAAGAGAAATATTGCGCCAACAGCGGCCCCTGAAGAGGCAATAATCGCTGATTTAAAAGCGATAGAGTAATCGATATTTCCCGTGCGATGAAATTGTCCAATTCCTGCACACATCGAAGATAGTCCGCCAACGCGTGCAATGGCAACGGCGCTTTTAGGGTCAATACCCAGTGCAATCATAATGGGAATAACAACGAGCGCACCACCACCGGTCATCGTTGTGATAAAACTGCTGCATACAGCAATTAGAAATAAGGCAGTAAGGAGTAAGGGATCAGCAATTAGCATCATTTAAAGTCGCTTTCACATTAATACTGGCTCATTGCGCGCAATAGGCTGCAGGCTGCAGCGAGGCGCAATGTGCTACTAGGGGATTTCAGGGCATTTTTTAAGAGAGGCCATCCTTGAGGTAGGCCCAATTGTCCCAATGTATCGAGGATCAAAAGTTGTTCATCAAAGCGTAAGTTGGGATATTGAGATTTAAGGATGTCGATCGCTTCGGAAGATTGAAAGAGTTGGCCAAGTACAAGTGCCGCAGAGAGTTGCACTTTCGGATCCGGGTCGTTAAGAAGACTTTTTACACTATCAATGGCTGCAGAATCTCCTTCGCGCAATACACTTTGTGCGGCATAGGTGCGCACCTGCCAGGAACTTTTTCTAAAGAATGCGGCAATTTTTTCTGTTACTTTAGAACAACGGACGACGGCGAGAAGATTCAGAAGTTTTAAACGAATCATTTGATCAAGTTCTTTAGGTGAACATAAGAGAAGGTCATCACCTGATAAAGAAGATTCAGAAGTATTGGTCAAAGAATGGAAAACGGGATGAGAGATTTCATCAATGGTAATCATTCTTTCTTCCTCTAAAAGCGCTACAATGCCATCACAAGCTTGATCAAGAGATTTACGTTCATAAAGAAGGCAGCAGCCAAGTTGCGCTTTTACAAAAGGGTCGTCATATTCTTTCATTAATTTTGAACAAAGATCCGTAGCGTGACTTCCCGCTGCCTCTAGGGCTGCTGCTGCTAAGTGACGAATCCGATTTTGAGAGTTATTTAACCATTTACAAAAGACAGCGGCAGCCTCTTGGCGGTCGTGAATTTGGTACCACCAGGCAGCTGTAAGGGACAGAGGGGCAAATGAGCTCATAAGAGCAGATTTCCCTTCATCTCCTTGTATGGGAGCTCCTGTGAGTCCTAAAGCAAGAAGTGCCGCAATCTGAACATCATAACAAGAGTCGCTAAGAGCATTTTTCAGAAGTGGCCAGGAGGCACTAGGATCGCTGAGGGAACAACACATCTCACAAGCCAATAGACGCTGGCTTTTCTGGGGACTTTTCATCAAAGTTGTTAATTCAGTCAAAGGAATTTGAGGACTTAAGGCAACGATCGCTTCAATGAGGGTGTGTTCTTCTTTAGGGCTAAGATCATCTTGGCGAAGCGCTTTTTGGAGAAAAGGTAGCGCTTTTGGAAATACGCATGCGCGGATAGCTGCGAGACGTACGCTTTGAACAGGGTCAAGAAGGGCATTGAGGGCAAGTTGTTGTAATTGACTGTCCATCATAGGAACAGATAACTCAAGAGCAATGGCGCGTATGGCCCATTTATCACAAGTACATGCTTCACAAAGAGGAGCAATGGCCCAGGCATCCTGAGTGAGCGCTGCGCCCAATAAAGCAATGACCTGTTCTTGAGTGCGCTCGCGCTGCATGCCTTGTCGCAAAATTGACCAGCAAATCGCTTCGTAGATCTCTTTGGTTGTTTTGCTATCTTGTAAAACAAAGGGGTGATTACTAATAAAGGAAAGGGCTTCTTGCGGTTTGCCACATCGAGCCAGTAATACGGGATAAAGCAGCCATAAAGGATCGCTTGTAGAGCGTTTATCGAGGGCAGCCTGCGCTAGGGTAAGGGCTCCTTTATAATCTTTGATATGTTCTTTTGCGGCAATTTCTTCGGTGATAGTCAATGTTGCAAGGAGGGAGGGAAGGAGGAGAAAGAGCGATAAAATAATGCGCATCAGCAACATTCCCAATTTGAGTTAATAATAAAATCTTGAGGCTCAAAGAGCTCTTGGATCTTATATTCAAAATGCCAATATTCTTTATCGAAAGGAATAAACCCCTGCTTTTCCATGGCATTTCTCAGCAACTGACGATGATTCCAAGCTCTTTCTCCAATTTGACTCATCGGTGCGGTACTAGCAGAACTGGGATCAAAATAGTCGAATATACCTCCCATTTCTATGAGAACGCCTTGTTCTAAAGAACGCAATCCAAGATCGACAGTATGTCCAAAGCAGTGACGACTCACTTTGCCTGCTACATATCCCAGTTGTTCAAGTTCGTTTTTATGAAATGAAGGGTAATGAATCATCTTACGCGTATGTTCAAGTGGTGATGCTAAGGGTGCATGAAACCAGCAGGCAAAGTCCTGCACAGCGCGCAAAGGGCGAAAGGCATCAAAGATAAAGAGAGAAAATCCAAGAGGAATAAGATCGTTTTGTACTCTACAAAGAGCAAGGGCAGCTTTAGGTGTGAGAAGAAAAAGATGACGCCCCTCTTTGTCGTAGCCGTTGACAGAGCGACCAAGAAAATTATCCTCTGTTGCATAGGCCAATTCTCCGAAAATAGGGACGCTACACTGTGTTTTGCTTAAGGTATGTAATTCAATAAATGGCGTCATCATGAACTTGCAATCAGTTTTTCAGTAAGATTGAGAAGATGGCTGCGCAACTCATGATGGCGAAGGGCTGTTTGCTGAATACTTGTGATCACAGTAGAGTGGTCGCGATCAAAGAAGCGCCCAATTTTTTTATAAGACATGCCGAGAAGTTCGCGGCAGAGAAACATGGCCACTTGTCTTGGTTGAGAAAAGAGGCGGCGTTGGCCTTTGCCAAGAATTTCTTTGGGGTGGATGCGGTAATGTGCTGCCACTTGATCGACAATGCGTTGGGGGGTGATTTCTTTGGCAGCATTTTGGAGGCGACTTCTTTGAGGTGTTACTTGTAGAGCAATGCCCCATTCAAAACGGCTAACTAAGCGCTGCTCCATGCCTTCTAATTCCTCAGGAGGTGTGTGTGCTGAGATAATAATGGGTTTTGAAGCCATGTGCAGCGTATTAAATGTATGGAAAAACTCCTCTTGGGAGGCAGTCTTATGAGATAAGCCTTCGATATTATCGAGAATCAGGCAGTCGATATTGCGGTATGCCTGACGGAAGCGTTGCATGTCAAAGCGACGCATTGCTGAGACAACGTGTTCTGCAAATTGTTCCCCCGTTGTAAATATTGTGCGATGCTGTGTTTGGAAGGCAAGAGCCAAGGCATTGAGGAGATGTGTTTTGCCGCTTTGTTTAGGGCCATAGATGTAGATAGGATTAAAAGCTGCAATTTTTTGCGTAGCGACTTGTGAAATGAATTCAAAGGTTGCTTCATCATCAGGATGGCAGTTGAAGGAGGCAAGCGTTTGTAAGGGGTCGGGATCACTCCATTGAAGTTGTGTTGCAACAGGCTGGACGGCGCTTTTCTTGGTGCGTGTACGGCGTGCATTTAGAATGATTTGAACGGGGATGGGGAGCCCTGATGCATCGAGGAACTCTCGAAGAAGCATAGGGCGAATATGTTCCTCAAACCAGTGGACCTGAAAGGCATCCTTCGCTTGAAGGCGGAGTCCTTTTCCCTTTGCAGGAAGAGGCTCTAATGAAGACAGCCATCTTTGTGTGGTATGAGGACCAAGCTCCTGAGCACGTTTATGGACGAAATTATTCCACAAAGTGACGTAATCTGTGTATAGATCAGCAGTCGATTGTTTTTTCGCCATTTTCAAAACCTCAAGAAAGAGCGCGCAGATGCGCGCTCGTCATCTTTTCAACGTGAGTTCGACTTTAAATCGATTTCACGTTTTTCATGCTTTGCTTAAAGGTGTCCCATCAAGTTGCTTATTCGTCCACCATTGTTGTAATACACCGAGCAACATCGAGCAGAGCCAGTACAGGTTCAATCCAGATGGGAAGTTGTAGAACATCACGGTAAAGACAATCACCATGATATTTCCGACAGCTTTTTGTTGTCTTTGCTGGTCAGTCATTGTTGCTGTGGATTTGCCGGCATTACTTAGGCGTTGTTGTAATAACATGACAAGCCCTAAGAGAATAGGCAACAAGTGGAAGCTCGTTCCAATAAAGGGGATGGGGTAGCCCCAAGAGAAGAGGACATCGGGTGCTGTTAAGTTGTCGATCCACCCTGGGATGAAAGGAGCGCCGCGTAGGGCAAAGCTACTTTTTAGCAAGTCAAACATACCCATCAAGAAAGGAATCTGGATCAAGATCGGGAAGCAGCCAGTTAAAGGATTAACTTTGCGCTCGCGATATAGATTCATGACTTCCATCTGCGCTTTTTTCGGTTCTTTCTTAAAGCGCTCTTGAATACGTGTCACTTCAGGAGCGAGCAGTTGCATGCGTCGCATTGATTTGAAGGACCACGCGTTTAATGGGTAGAGCATTATGCGCAAAGCAACCGTTAAAAGCACGATGGCAGCAGCCCATGAGTGTGTCATTGAATAAAAGAAGGTCATTAAGATCTCTAAGAACTTTGCAAAAGGCTCAGAGATAAATGAAAACCATCCTTGAAAGCTTTGTGCCGCTGAATAATCGGGAGTTTGTCCTGTTTCAGGATCGCTTAATGCATTGTCTGCCAGATTTAAAAAGGTCTTATCAAGTGGTCCAGCATATATATTGAATTTAGATGCTACTCCTACAGAGGGAAGGGGCAAGAGTAGCTGATAGCCAGGGTAATCATTAACGGGATAGCGCTGATATTGGCTGTCGATATCGATAATGCGAGAAGGGGCAATGTTACCCGGAATAAATGAGGCTTTTAGACCCGCCCCAATTTCAGTGATCGGATCGATGATAATGCTAAAATAGCCGTTACTATTGCTGATCCAGTTGGGGTAAATCGAAGACATGGCGATTGATTGTTTTGCTTTTGGCAGATCGATCGCTTCGATATCACTCTTATTATTGCGTACGGTGCGGTATTTGAGTTGAGGGGTAAAGGAGCCGGAGATAAGTTCTACTTCAGGGACACCAGAAGTCAAGAAGATCCCTTTGCTATCGCCATCAATATCAACTTCGACGCGAATCATGTAAGGAATGGGCTTTTCATCTTTCTCTAAAAAAGAAATACGCTTTGTAATTGTGCGTTGCTCTTGAGTGGCTGTAAGCGTGATCGAGTTCTTGGTAAACTCTTTAACGGTATAGTTGAGTTCTGCGAGCTCAGGAAACGAAGACAGAATATTAGCAGCGTAGCAACGTGGTGGAACAACAATCTGTTTGCCCGCTTTATTCAATGTCACCGTGCGGCGTAGAAGCGGGTAGTAGCCACCCAACTTTCCTTCTTTATTTTTAACTTGTTTGCCATCGGGACCGATAGCGGTATAGGCGCTTTGAGGAAAACGTGCGTTGAATGGAGCTTTTTCCACCATTTCGCGGTCAAATTCGATCGGCATAACGATGCTATTTTCATCACTTTTGCTTTCAAAAGGGAGATTAATCTCAGCGATTGCCCCACCTGCAGTCGAGATGACAAGCTGTTGATATGCATTTTCTAGCACATAAAGGTCCTCTGCTTGCACGCATGTCAGGCCGAGAAGAAAGAAGCAAGTTAAAAATAAAAAACGAATTTTCATGAGACCCATCAATCTATAAATTTCTCAAACTAGAGTTCTCTATCTTACCCTACTTTAGTGCAAATAGGCCAGAGTAAAAGATTCGTCTAGAACGATTAAATTAACTGAGAAAGAAACGTCTTTGCAGGGACAATGACAGGTGTATTTATTTGAAAACAGTCTCGGTCAACATAGGGCCGATCGAAAGCAATAAGAAAGGCGTGTTTTGCCCCTGTTGCTTTATAAAAGTGGTGCATGGCCCGGCTAATTCCTTGCTTGCCTGAACGTTTTACTTCCACGAGAAACCAAGGTTGGTCGTCTTTTGTAACAAGAAAATCCACTTCTCTTTGTTCCTTATCACGTAAGAAATAGAGCCCATAATTTCCTAAACCAAGATCTGTCCAAAAATGGATGGCCTTTAATAGATGAGAAGCCACGATATTTTCCAAGCGTTGTCCTTCATCTTGAATATTTGACCAATCCCAAAGATAAAATTTCGGTTCCTTGATAAGTGAACGTACGATGTTTTTCGAATAAGGCCTCACAGAAAAACAGAAATAAAAAGTTGTAAGAACATCCAGCCAACGTGTAATCGTCGTCACAGCGACTTTGACCTTACTTGCTAAGGCAGTGAAATTTGTTAGTTGGCCGACAGTTTCTTCAAGGTATTTAGCTAAAATTTCCAACTTAGCCACTTCATGAACAGAACCAAAATCACGAATATCTTCGCGGAACAGCTGTTCCTTCCGCAAACTTTGCCACCGTCGCAAAAAACGCATTTCCTGATTTAAAAATGGCTTAGGAAACCCTCCAAAACGCAACAACGCCTGAAATACATCCTCGGAAATCTCTTGAGGCTCCTGAATCTCCTTTACTGGGATCTTGGTGCGCAAGCATTCGGCAACGCTCAAAGGATGAACGCGATAAGGAAAATAACGACCCATTAAGCTATCTCCTCCTACACGATAGACATCCAGTCGACTACTTCCAGTTACTAGAATGTGCAAAAGCTTTCCATAAGTGTCGTAAAACCCTTTAATGAAATTTTTCCATCCTCCGTATTTGTGAATCTCATCAAAAGTCAAAAATGGCTTTATTGCTTCCAATTGTTCTATTGAATAAGCCTCCACGATAGCCCGAGGGCCTTTTAAAATGAGAGCGCGGTCGTCTTCATTATCCCAGTTGTTGTAGTAAAAAAGAGGGTGTGTCGTTTTTAGAGATTGCGCTGTGGTCGTTTTTCCGACTTGACGAGGTCCAGCAAGAAAAGCCATTTCATCATGGAGGCTAAAATGCTCTTCCAGCACTTCTTCATAGATTCTTTTCATCATGATCACTAATCGCCCATGCTATAATAGTCATGACCATTGTAGCATGGGTGCTATATTAGTCAACTTAATAGTTGTGCAAAAAAAATCACAACCCTTAAAAATCACCCATTTTTCAGGGCGATACTTGCATCTTAAAGAAGAGTTCTGCGATTCTCATTCTTACGACTCACGTTCCGTTACGATCATTAGATTTCTTGGAGTTCTTAAGATGCAAAACTTTACGATTTTACCTCATGAGGCTAAGCAGCCATGGCGTATTAAAACCCCTCTCAAAGGCTCAAGCGTATTTAAAGAGCCATTGCTCAATAAGGATACAGCCTTTTCTGATGAAGAAAGACGACAATTGGGTCTCACTGGTTTGATCCCTATGCTCGTTGAGTCATTACCAACGCAAATTGAACGCGCTTGGGGAGAGTATCAAAAATGTGATTCAGATCTTGATCGCCATGTCTTTTTGCGTGCCCTACAAGACCGCAATGAAACGCTTTTTTATGCGATTGTGAGAGAGCATGGGATGGAGACAATTCCCATGATCTATACCCCGGTAGTGGGAGAGGCCTGTCAAAAATTTCATAAAATATGGCGAGAGCCTCGCGGGTTGATTCTTTCCTATGCTGAGCGCGACCGTATGGACGAGATTTTTGCTAGCCTAAAGATGCCCCACTTAAAATTCATTGTAGTAACGGATGGAGAGCGTATTTTAGGGCTTGGTGACCAGGGCATGGGAGGGATGGGAATTCCTATTGGGAAAATTTCTCTTTATACGGCATGTGGAGGGTTACATCCAGCCTATGGTCTACCTGTTGTTTTAGATGTCGGCACAAATAACCAAGAGCGCCTGAATGATCCGCACTATCTTGGCTGGAAACATGCTCGCATCACAGACGAAGAATATCACTCCTTTATCAATCAATTTGTGCAAACGGTCAAAAAATATTATCCAAACGTCCTTCTGCAGTGGGAAGATTTTGCCAAAGATAATGCCCGTCCTTTGCTTGATCGTTATCGCGATGAGCTATGCTCCTTTAACGATGACATTCAAGGGACTGCGGCAGTCACACTGGCTGGGCTTTTATCCGCAATTCACGTCGTGGGTAATAAGATCACCGACCATCGCGTAGTCATTTATGGTGCAGGATCTGCTGGTACTGGCATTGCGGACTACATAGTTGAAACTATGGTCGATGAGGGCATGTCATTAAAAGATGCACGCGATCGCGTTTGGATCCTGAATAGCAAGGGGCTCTTGCAAGAAGGGCAGGAAGGATTGGCGGACTTCCAATTACCTTATGCGAAATCTAAGGAAGCTCTAGCGGGGTGGACTGTTGTCGATGCGAATAAGATTACCTTAAAGGAAACAGTCGCCAATGCAAAACCAACAATTCTCATTGGTGTGGCCACGGTTTATCAGGCATTTACCGAAGAGATTGTTAAAGAGATGGCGGCCTATACAGAGCGCCCGATCATTTTCCCTCTTTCCAATCCATTTTCTAAATGTGAAGCGTCTCCAGAAGATTTATTGCGTTGGACAAATGGTAAAGCATTAGTGGCGACAGGAACACGTTTTGACGATGTTGCTTATGGTGGAAAGACCTATGTGATTGGTCAATGTAATAACTATTATATTTTCCCAGCTCTTGGTTTGGCACTCGTGGCATGTGATGCTAAGCGTGTTACAGATGAGATGTGTGTAGCGGCAGCAAAAGCATTAAGCGAGCTGTCTCCAGCACTTAAGAATCCTACTGACTCTCTCTTTCCTTCTCCCAAGTTAATTTTTTCTCTTGCAAAACCCACTGCACTTGCTGTCGCAATTCAAGGACAAAAAGAAGGGCATATTGCACCATGTAGTGTGGAAGAGTTGCAGAAAAAGATCGACAATGCATTTTGGGATCCAGCATACCCAGAGATTATTCCACAAGAAGACTCTTGAGTGGGTTGTCTCGTCTATTTAAGTAAGAGAGCCTGAGCGGCAATCTCTGCGGCCGCCTGTTGCGCTTCTTTTTTGGAAGTGCCTTCAGCGCGGCCATATTCTTTGCCGGCAATAATCACTGCTACACAGAAAAGCTTGCTATGATCGGGTCCCGATTCACTTAAGACTTCGTAGTGAGGCGTTTGCTGGTGATGTCTTTGGCTGTAATCCTGCAATTCAGCTTTCCAGTTGCGCACGGGATTGCTGACCATCTCTTCCAATTCTGGAAGAAAATGTCTCAAAAAGAATTGTTCTGCTGCTACAAGGCCTCCATCGAGGTAAATGGCGCCAATCAATGCTTCGAAAAGGTCGGCAAGAATAGTAATGCGGCCTCGTTGACCATTATTACGCTCCCCTTTGCCAAGACGCAAATATTCTTGGAGTTGTAGTTTGTTGAGAAATCGATGACAAGAGGGGCCATCAACAAGCCTTGAGCGCAAATGAGAAAGGGCACCTTCGTTGAGTGGGGGGTAGTGGCGAAAGAGGAAGGAGGCAACGATAAGGCCAAGTACGGAGTCTCCTAAAAACTCAAGGCGCTCATTGTGAGCTTGAGTAGATCCTTCAGCATGCAGTCGTTGCTCATTGACATAGGAGCAATGAATAAAGGCCTTTTCTAACAGTTGTGGGTCTTTAAAATAATATCCCAGCTTTTTTTGGATCAGTTCTAGTTCCTGCAATGACATTAAACCATCAGACATGGGGACAAAAGGGCTCCTTTATTGCAATTGCCATTTGACGATCAGGCGATCATATGAACCATTCTCTTTAGCTGCCTCAAGACCCTTATTAAAGGACTCGATGAGTTTGGGATACGCATCTTTCAGAGTCACTAAATAAAGAGCTTCAGAAGTTAGGGGAGGAGAGGCAATTTTTAATTTTCCAAAATATAGATCTTGTACAAAACCATGAGCAACTAGTTGAGGAAGCATGACAGCATCGATTTGTCCTGCGGTAAGGGCTAGTAAACTTTGCGCGGCAGAATTATAGATGGTGATGATGGTCGTGGGATTTTTCGCTAAGGGGATAATGGCGCTGCTTTGAGGCAAGACGCCGACCTCTTTAAAAGCTAAATCCGGTAGGGAAGTAATCGAGGAATCAGCTCTTACCACGATGACATCGCCAAGCAACATATAGGGACGAGAGAAGGAATAAGTATCGGTAAGGGGAGAAATAGCAGGCATATTCGTTAATATGCCATCCCATTTTTTTTGTAAAAGTCCATCTACAAGCTGATCCCAATTGGCTACATAGAGTTGAAGAGAGATTTGCTCTTGCTTGCCAATTTCATAGAGCAGCTCATCAGAAAATCCAAAGAGGGATGCCGCTTGATTACCCAAAGATAACGCGGCCCATGCTGGATCTCTTGCTATGCGATAACCTTTTGTCAGTGGTTTGGACTCTCCGCAACTAAAAGTAAAAACCATCAAGAGGGCGCACAAAAAGATAGTACACAGTGTGTGCATCGATTTGCTGAGCGGCGCGGAATGTAGAAATCGATCTAATTTTTTCACATTCATTATTTTATCGGTTGCCAGCAGATTTTAGCATTAAGATTCGCAAATGCGCTTGGTAATTACACGATAAAGTGCCTTTTGCAAAAGGCTCTAAAGACAAGGAAAATTATCACAGTATTGGTATGATCAAAATGTGGGGGCATAAAATAAGAGAGATACTCAATCTGAGTTCGACTTTAGATCAGAAATTAATCTGGCAGAATCTGGCAGAATCTGGCAGAATCTGGAAAAGATATATATTCTGAGCCTTTTACCACACGCTCATTCTAATTAGGAAATAAAAATGGTCGATATCAGAGAGATAGCTTCTTTGCCGGAAGGAAAGACTATTGAATTTAAGCGAGATTTGTCTTCTGTAAAGCCTATTCTTAAAACACTTGTTGCTTTTGCAAATACTGCAGGAGGCACGCTTTTGATAGGCAAGGATAATGATGGTACAATTATTGGAGTAAACAATATTTTTGAAGCAGAAGAAAAGCTTACAAATGCAATAGCAGACAGTATTTATCCTTTTTTAATGCCTGAAATTGAAATAACTTCATTAGAAGGTAAAACTTTAATTATTGTTCGGGTTGCACACTGGAGAGGTCCATTTTACTTAAAAGCACAAGGGGCAGAAGAAGGAGTCTATGTCAGGCTAGGTTCAACAAATAGAGTGGCTGGACCTGAACTCATTGCCGAATTAAAACGATCTATTTCTAATACTTCATTCGATCAATTGCCATGCCCTAGGGTTGATATAAACGGCTTAGATATGAAGCGTATAAAACAAGCTTTTTCAAATGTTGGTCGAAAAATAAACCAAAAAGAGCTAGAGACTTTAGGTATTTTAGTCCGATATTCAGGCAAATTAGTCTGTTCCAATGGGGGTTTAATACTTTTTGGTCAGGATGAATTACGAGAAAAATATTTTCCGAATGCTAAAGTGAGATGTGCTAGGTTTCGGGGTGCCGATAAAGTAGATTTCATTGATCTTTATGATTGTGAAGGAACCATAGTAGAAGCAATGAATGATGTCCCTAATTTTATTAGGCGAAATACTCGATTGGCAGCGAAAATTGATCAAATCCAACGACAAGATATTCCTGAATACGCCTTGGTTGCAATTCGTGAAGTACTGACCAATGCATTAGTGCACGCTGATTATTCAATTAGAGGAATGAATCCAAGAGTGGCTATTTTTTCAGATAGATTAGAGGTGGAAAATCCTGGTATGCTGCCTTTTGGGTATACTTTAGAGGAATTCGTTGCGGGAGTAAGTCATATTCGCAATAAAGTTATTGCTCGTGTTTTCCGGGAGCTTAATTTGATGGAAGAATGGGGGACTGGGTATAGGCGAATTATTGAAGCGTGCCAATCTGGTGGCTATCAAACGCCATCTTGGGATGAATTAGGGACAGCAATTCGAGTCACATTTCAACCACATTTGGCTGCTCAAGAAAAACCTGAAGTGTTAATTCATCAAGAAGCAAAGGATCTTACATTACGAAAGCAAAAAATTCTCGCTTTTCTTCACAATAAAGAGCCTCTCAGCGCAAAAACAATTCATAAAGGCTTGAAGGAAGAAATATCAGAAAGATCTCTTAGAAGTGATCTTTTGGAATTAAAAGCAAAGGGTTTGCTTAAAATGATGGGTAGTGGCCCAAGTACTTTTTGGGTCCTTAAAGAAGGATAAAACGTAACTATTCAGCCATTAACCTGCTGAATATAGGATAGAAAAATCACCTGATATTCTTCATGGAAACTTGCCGTCCAGGAGGAGCTCTCGTTAGTTAAATGGATTGTGCCAACTGATAGCTTTTTTCAATGATGCGTGTGACAGAGAGCTCCCCAAAACCACTGCCAAGCCATGTGCATTCGGGGTGAGCTTCTTGGAAAGCGTGGATTTTTTCTAAATGTCCCATTGTATATTGGGGAATAGCCTGATGGACACGGTTTAGGTGCCATTGATCGCACAAGAGCGAAGCATGCCTCCACAATGCATCTTTAGCGACACCTAAGCAATATTCATCAGAGGCATCGATCAATTCGGGATGACGCATTCCTCCCATCATAACCGTTACACAACCATGAGTAGGATACAATTCGGGAAAAGTTTGGCTATCAAAGACAGCGCCCAAAACCTTTTCGTTGCTTTGTGAAGGTGTTAAATAGCCGAAGCCATGTACATGAAGCTGTTTTTGGGGAAAAATACCATGTGCTAAAACAAGGCTTGCTGCTGGGATGTCGGGCGCATCGGCAAATATCTTTGTAAGAGCACTAGGTGCAAGTGCACTGAAGATACGATCGGGATGCCATGTACAAGAAGAGGTAGTGACCGTTTTCTCTTGAATGGACAAGACAGTCTCATTAAGTAAAATTCGCCCTTTGAATGCAGCAACAATATGTTTTGGAAGGGTTTCTAAGCCATTGCGAAAGGAAAAAAGCGGAGCTTTTTCAATCAGATGGAGGGGTGCGGAGGGTGTCTTCTTTTTCCATTTATTTTTGAGCATTGCCTTGATAAGGCTGTGATGCTCTTTTTCCATGTGCCATAGGGCAGGTAGACAGGCTTTCATTGAAAGCTTATGAAGATCAGCAGCCCAAATCCCAGTGAGAGCTGGATCGATGAGTTTATCTGTCCATTTTTTTCCAATGCGTCTTTCAAAAAATGCATAGACAGATTCATCGCTTAAATGAGAGGCAGGCGTCCTCCATTCTTTGATAATAGCACATAGAGCGCCCCAAAGATCATCTACGATGAGATCTTTTGGAACTTTCATCAACCGATTTTTATGCAGGACATAGCGGTGTTTGGCGGCATCTGCTGCAAGGACCACTTTGTCATTCAGCTGTAAGGAGTCTAAGAGATGCATCATTGCTGATGCCCCTTTGCCTCTTAATCCCCTGGGACCATATTCTATAAGCACATCATCAAGCAATTCACTTCTAATCCATCCCCCTGGGCGCGAAGTGCTCTCTATAATGATGACTTCGTGTTGGGGGTGAAAAAGTTGAATGAAGTAGCCCAGGGATAGTCCAGCAATGCCAGCCCCTAATATGACGATTTGCATGCGCGAATTAAGGCTTTAACACCCTCTAAAGGAGTGTCAGGGAGAATGCCATGACCCAAATTACAGATATAGCCAGGATCGTTTTGCATCCTTTTGCAGAGGCTCGTCACCTCTTTTTCGATGACTGAAGTGGGTGCATAAAGAAGGCAAGGATCAAAATTCCCTTGCAGGCAGATCTGTGGGCCTATTTTTTGACGAACAGATGGTAGATCGCCTTGCCAATCAAGAGACAGGGCATTTGCCCCTGTTGTTGCATATTCAGGATACCATTGGCTCATCCCTCTAGCAAAGAGAATCACAGGAACGTGAGGGCGTATTGCTGCTGCGATTTTTTGGCAGGGTTTGACAGACCATTCCTGATGGGCAGTATAGCTTAAGGTATGTGCCCAAGAATCGAATAATTGCACCGCTTTGACGCCCGCCTTGATTTGCTCCATCAAGTACGTGATCGTTGCTTCTGTCAAGGTGTCGATTAATTGAGAAAACTCTTTAGGCTGTTGATAGAGCATTTTTTTTGTTGTGTGCAGTTCCTTGCTTGAGCCCTGCTCAATAAGATAACTGGCCACTGTAAAAGGCGCTCCGGCAAAACCCAGTAATGGGACGTCAATTTTTTTGTTGATAGCCGCAATAGCTGTAGTTTGGTAGGTGAAATATGTGGGAATATCAATACTATGTGCTGGAGGAAGATAAGGCGGATGGTTGATCACGGGCCCTTTGCCGTCGATAAAATCTACCTTTACTCCAAATGGTTCCAGGATGTGTAGGATATCGGCAAATAAAATCGCTGCATCGAGAGACAATTCCTCAAATGGCAAGAGAGTGACTTGTTCGATCAGTTTAGGGTCATGAAACATCTCTTGAAGAGAGTATCCCTTCCTCAATTCCCTATAGGATGGAAGATAGCGCCCTGCCTGCCGCATGAGCCATACGGGAGGCGGGGTTTGTGGGTCTTTTTGGCACAAAAGTGCCTTTAATAATGTCATGCGTGGTGCGCTAAAAGGCGTTCTACGATACTGTCTGCTGTAAATCCAAATTCTTTAGCTAATGCACTTGCGGGTGCAGAAGCTCCAAAGGTGCGCATGCAAATAGCAAGGCCTTCTCTACCAATATACTTATGCCATCCAAGTTCAACGCCCGCTTCGATGGCGACTCTAACGCCGAGATCACCGCCAACGACTGAGTCTTGGTAGCCTTTTGGCTGCTCTTCAAAGAGAGACCAGCAGGGCATGGAGACAACGCGTACAGATTTTCCAACGCGCTCTAGAGCGGTGGCAACATCGACAGCAAGACCAAGTTCTGAGCCAGTTGCAAAAAGGGTGAAGTCAGGCTTTCTGCTCTCTGCTTTGACGATATAGGCTCCTCGGCCAACTCCCTCTTGATAGGAGCGATTGGTGCCAGGGATTTCACTTAAATTTTGACGCGTAAGAGCAAGGAGAGATGGTCCGTTATAGATGAGCGCAGCATACCACGCCATTTTCACTTCATTATTGTCGCCGGGGCGAATGAAGTGTAGATTTGGGATGGCGCGCAAAGAGGCATAATGCTCAATGGGCTGGTGTGTAGGCCCATCTTCGCCCATGAATATAGAATCATGAGTAAATTGATAGATCACATGTAGATGCATTAAAGAGGCTAGGCGAATCGCATTGCGCGCATAGTCTGAGAAAGTCAAGAATGTTCCTACAAAGGGGAGAATGAGGCCTGTCTGTGCAAGACCGCTCGCCATAGCAGTCATTGCAAACTCACGGACGCCGAACTTCAGATTGCGGCCTGCAAAATCGCCTGGTTTAACAATAGGGTAGGCTTTGATCATTGTTTTGTCAGAGCCAGATAGGTCAGCGGACCCACCGTATAACTGTGGAACAATACCTGCGATAGCGTTAATCACATCACTAGCGGCAGCTCTGCCGGCTTGTGTCGGTTTCATTTGGATATCGCGAATGGTTTGTTCAAGATGCTCTGGAAGCTTTTTCGAGGCCATCTGTTCAAATTCTTTTGCAAGATCGGGATACGCTTTTTTCCAGCTATCAAGTTGTTGTTGCCACTCTTGTTCCTGGCGTTTTTTTTGATCTAATCTCTTGCTAAAAAATTCTGTAACAGTTTGTGGAACATAAAACTCTTCTAGAGGGAGGCCTAGGGCCTGTTTCGTTAATGCCACCTCTTCGATGCCAAGAGGCTCTCCATGTGCTTTATGTGTTCCTTGTTTGTTTGGAGATCCTTTTCCAATGATGGTATGAGCGATGACCAAAGCTGGAGCAGTTTGCTTTTGTCGCAATTCGCTCAAAGTAGCATCGAGAGCATCAAAATCATGGCCGTCGATTTCAAATGTTTGCCATCCATACGCTTCATAACGTTTTTTTGTATCTTCAGAAAGGCATTCAGAGAGGGGGCCGTCGAGGCAGACATGGTTAGAATCGTAGATAAGAATCAAATTGTCGAGTTTTAAATGACCGGCGAAGGAAGAGGCTTCAGAAGAAATGCCCTCCATGATGCAACCATCTCCCGCTAAAGCAATTACTTTTTGATCGAAAAGATGATATTGATCGCGTTGAAAACGTGCATTGAGTAATTTTAAGCCTAATGCTGTGCCCACAGCATTGGCGATGCCTTGTCCTAAAGGCCCTGTTGTTGTTTCAACACCGGGTGCTTCGTGGTATTCAGGGTGTCCGGGAGTTTTAGAGTGGAGTTGTCTAAAAGATTTCAGATCATCGAGCGTCAGAGCATAGCCAGAAAGAAATAAAGAGGAGTAAAGGAGCATGGAGCCGTGGCCTGCGGAGAGAATGAAATGATCTCTACCAAGCCAATCGGGATTTTGTGGGTTATAACGCATGAAGCTGCCCCAAAGATAGGCAGCGATGTCTGCACATCCGAGAGGAAGTCCGGGGTGACCAGAATTGGCTTTTTGTACGCCATCGATCGAAAGTCCACGGATTGTACCCGCAATCTTAGCTAGCTGCTTTTTTAACTCGCTGTCCATACCATACCTAAAATATAAATTCTTACTTTTTGGTATCTTAGCACATCATTTGAGTTTCTGTATACCCATTCCACCTGAAGAATGGGCATAGTAGACTTCTCGCGAAACTCTATTGCTCTGTTAACTGGACTTTAGAGCTCTTTGCAAAAGAAGTCTATTGTGGAATGATAACGACACACTCCCCCTTGACAGAGCGCTCTTTCCAGTAAGCCAACAATTCTGCAGGGGTCCCTCGATGGAGCTGTTCGAAGTGCTTAGTGAGTTCACGTGCGACGATCACTTTGTGTTCAGGCGCCAGGAGATGTAAAAGTTTAAGGGTTTTAAGAAGTCTTTGGGGGCTTTCATAGGCGATGCTATTGCCTTTATAGGCTAGCATCTCTTCAAGTGTTCGCTGTAAACGTCCCTGTGTGCGTGGAAGAAACCCGATGAATTGAAAAGGAGCTTCGATGCCAGCAAGAGCAGCTGCTGCAGTAAGAGCACTGGCTCCTGGAATGACTTGGACATTGTGACCGGCGTCATGAGCGGCTTGGACAATGCGGGCTCCTGGGTCGCAGAGGACTGGCGTACCTGCATCGCTGATCAGGGCGATTGATTTTTCTTCGCCTAAGTCCTTAAGAATTTCATCCATGCGCGCCCGCTCATTAAAGAGATGATAACTCTTTAATGGGGTGCACAGTCCATGAGCTTTTAAGAGGATGATACTATGACGCGTGTCTTCACAAAGAATATAGTCGACAGTTTTAAGGATATCAAGTGCCCTTAAAGTGATGTCTTGTAAATTACCTATGGGTGTGGAAACAATATAGAGCGGCATCTGATTGACTAGCTAAAAGAAAAGAAATAAGAGAGAAGTGAAGGTGGCACCCAGAATCGAACTGGGGAATAGAGGCTTTGCAGGCCACTGCCTTACCGCTTGGCTATGCCACCACAAACATTGGCCACCGTTATACTGCAGTGGCCAATATCTTCGCAATCCTTTTTTGTTATTTGATCTTCCAGTGGAGCTGATCGCCCTCCGCAAACAAGTTCAGGTGACTTCTTCGCGGCAATTTTCCTTCAAGAAGCGCATTAGATAGTGGGTTGATGACCTTATGTTGAATAAGGCGCTTGAGTGGACGGGCACCAAATGCAGGGTCATAGCCTTCTTCTCTCAGCATATCGATGAGACTTTCTTCCCAGTGGACATCGATTTCTTGTGCGAGCAGCCGCTTTTGCAGTTGTTTTAACTGAATCGCAACAATCTGTCCCATCTGTTCTTTTTGTAGAGGCAAGAAGGGGAGGATCTCATCGAGGCGATTGAGGAATTCAGGGCGGAAGTGGCTATGTAATAGAGGTTCCAGAAGCAGTAAAAGTTGTTCTTTTGTCAAATTGCTGTTTTCCTGACATTTTTCTAAAAGGACATTAGAGCCTAAATTAGAAGTCATGATAAAGAGGGCATTCTTGCAATTGATGCGTCTTCCTTTGCTATCCGTGATATGTCCATCGTCAAATACTTGAAGAAGAATATTGAAGAAGTCGGGGTGCGCTTTTTCAACCTCGTCAAGGAGTACTACGCTGTAGGGGCGTCGTCGCAATGCCTCGGTGAGTTGACCACCCTCTTCATAACCGATATAACCCGGAGGAGAACCGATAAGTTTGGAGATGCTATGCTTTTCCATGTATTCGGAGAGGTCTAAGCGAATAATTGCCTCCTCCTGGTTGAAAAGCTGTTGTGCAAGAGCTTTCGCTAATTCAGTCTTTCCAACACCTGTTGGCCCTAAAAAGAGAAATACTCCCATAGGGCGATTTGGATCCTGTAATCCGGCGCGCGAGCGGCGAATGGCTTCACAAACCGACTTTACTGCAGATTGTTGTCCAACAACGCGTTCAGCGATTGTTTTTTCTAAGTGGAGTAATTTTTGAGCCTCTTGTGCGAGCATTTTTTGCACAGGGATACCTGTCCATTTAGAGACAATATAGGCAATCAATGACTCATCGACCTCTTCTTGTAGCAGGCGCTCGGTGCTTGCATTCAAGCGATCTTGAATTTCCTTCATCTCCTTTTGCACCTCTGGCAATTGGCTATAACGGATTTGGGCCACTTTATTATAGTCAGCAGCGCGTTCAGCTTCTTCCTCCTGGAAACGCAGTTGTTCAAGTGTGTTTTTCTTTTCCTTGAGGGCATCGATCTCTTTTTTCTCTAGGTGCCAGTGTTGGTTGAGCGTTGAAAGTTCCTCTTTTGCGCGAGCAATCTGCTCTCCGAGGTGTTTTAAGTCCTCTTCTGAAGCGTCCTCTCGCTTCATAGCTTCCTGTTTGATGAGTAAGGAGGCAAGTTCGCGCTCTTTGGTGTCGATGGGCAGAGGACGCGATCCAATTTGCATGCGGATTAGACTAGCAGCCTCGTCAATCAAGTCAATAGCCTTGTCGGGAAGGCGTCTGTCCGTGATATAACGATCAGCCAATTTGACTGCAGAAACAATGGCATCTTCCGTAATTCTTACGCCGTGAAAAATTTCATAGCGTTCGCGCAAACCACGCAAAATGGCTACGGCATCTTCGACGGTAGGCTCTTTTACTAAAACTGTTTGGAAACGTCTTTCGAGGGCAGGATCCTTTTCGATATACTTTTGGTGCTCATTTAATGTCGTTGCACCAATGCAGTGGAGTGTGCCGCGAGCAAGAGCAGGTTTAAGTAAGTTAGCAGCATCCATTGCTCCCTCAGAGGCGCCTGCGCCAACGAGCGTATGCACTTCATCGATAAATAGAAGCAGCTTGCCTTCACTTTTTTCTACTTCTTGAAGGACCGCCTTTAGACGCTCTTCAAATTCACCGCGATATTTAGCCCCAGCGATTAAACTTCCCATATCTAAGGAGAGAAGTTCTTTGTCCTTTAGCGAATCGGGCACGTCACCTTGAATGATGCGATTGGCAAGTCCTTCAGCAATGGCTGTCTTTCCAACCCCAGGATCTCCAATAAGGAGCGGGTTGTTTTTTGTGCGACGACTTAGCACTTGGATGGTCCGTCTAATCTCTTCATCGCGTCCTACAACAGGATCGAGTTTGCCAGCGCGTGCAAGGGAGGTTAGATTGCGGCAGTACTTTTCAAGTGCATTAACAGTTGATTCCGCGTTGGGGTTGTTCATGATTTTGCCTCCTCTGGCTTTATAGAAAACTTCTTTTAATTGAGTTGCAGAGAGTTGCGATGCCTGTTTTAAAGGCTTGAGCAGTTCGCAATTCTTTTCATAAAGAGCCCAGAAGAGATGATCAGAACTCAGATAGAGATCTTTCCATTCGTTAGCCAGCTCTTGTGCAGCATGAATGATGTTATTTAAAAGTGGGGAAATGGGGGGTTCTTGTGGGGGAGTCTCGAGTGTGGGAGCTCTTTTTAGCCACTCTTCAACACCTTTTTGGATGACAGGAAGGATGTCTGGCCACTGTTGTAGCAGAGATTGGATCATCTCCTGCTGTAATAGGCCGGCTAATAAATGTCCATCGCTTAGGGAAGCGTGCTTTTTAGTTTTCGCTAGTTGAAAAGCGGAGCTAAGTGCGCGTGTAGCTCCTTCAGTAAATTGTGGGGTCATTTTCCTCTCAAATTTAGCAGTTAACTATTTAGAGTGCTAATTCTAGCATACCGCGATCGCATAAAAATCCCAAGAAAATTTATTGTAGAAAAAAGAAATTCTTACCATGATGAGTTTTGACTAGTAATAATTTTTTTAGTAAGAGCAATTAAGGAGTTAATTCATGTCACATTGCGGAACGTGTCATCATGTAGGGCATAACTTAGCAGCGCTATTTGGGCGTATTATTATTGCTTTGTTATTTCTCGTTGCTGCGGCAGGGAAGATTCAAAATTGGGATGTCACGATTAATACGATCAAAGAAGCTAATTTTGCATGGCCGGAGGCATTGGCTAGTATCGCTGTGGTCCTGGAAATTTTAGGCGGCTTAAGTCTCTTTTTTGGGTATCGCACCCGTTTTGGCGCCCTTTTGTTAATTATCGTGATCATTGCAGCATCACTGCTCTTTCATGATTTTTGGAATGCTGCAGCAGATAAGGTGCTCGCTGAAAAGGAAAACTTTGCTCGCAATCTATTTTACCTAGGAGCGCTCTTGCTGGTAACTGCATTTGGTGCAGGACGCTATAGTGTAGATGGTTGCAGAGAAGCGCGTTGCTGTGCTGAAAAAGCTGAGACAGAAAGTGGCACAAAAGGTGGCTGCTGCCGTTAATTCAGCTTGTGTATTTTACTAGATTTTGTCCAAAGTCCAGTAAAGATAGAGAAGTATTAAAGAACACAAGAAAAACTGCTTTTCTTGTGTTCTGACATATACATGAAAACGATTTTTATCCAGCGGTGATAGATGAACAAAAAGAAAAAAGAGCACCAACTTGGCTCTAAAATCAAAAAAACCAACCCTAAACATGCCGGGGGATTGAATTCGACGAGGGGGGGCACAGGGTCATATAATCCCACTCTGCCTGGCTCTCTAAATCCAGGTGCCGGTACAGAAGCAGCAAATACAGCGGTAGCTGCTAGAAATGCTGAATACGGCCCTCCTCCGTATTGGGGGGAGAAAGGATGACTAGGATCAATGTCATCCCGGTTGCATAGCGGGTTTTGAGCTGGTTAAATTTCTTTGAACAAATCTTCCAGAGTTGCCGTATTGGCTATGATTTCTTCGGAATACATGGTAGGTTTTAGGCCCATTTTAGTGATCATGCAGAAAAATATTTGTTTTTTCGTTTTGGTTGGCGTTGTTGCATAAATACCATCACAAAGCCTGAAGGCCTTTGCTTTCTGGGCCATGACCCAACCTGCGGTTGATGCGAGACCTGAAAAGGTCTCGCTAGCGCGCAACGCGCGTCATAGCCCTCCCCCTCCCTATACTCAGTTGATAAAAATGCTTATGACTTGAAAATTGCTTGCCGAGGAACAAAACAAGAGACAACCTCTCTACGAATCATCACACACATGCGGAGTTGCCTCATGAGGCGTCAGAGAAAAGGTTTTAAAAAACTTATTCTAAAAGCTGGCTAAAATCGATTACCTTATCGAAATATCCTAGATCTATAACGCTATCCTCCACACCATTCACATGGATAAGAACCGGTCTAATTGAGAATCTTTTCGGAACTTTTAGACGCCTTGTCTTTTCTTCTATTTCTTCAATAACTTTGGGCCCTATAGGATTTTTTGCAAATTTTACCTCGCAAATATAAAGAGTATTGAAACGCGTTTGAATCATGTAGTCAATCTGACATCCGGACTGTCTTGCAGCTGAATTCTGGAAAAAAGGACCGTCCATTACAATCTCTTCGGGAGGTATTCCTATCATTTTCCAAAGAATTTTGCGATTGTGAGTCACTAAATTCTCAAATTGCAGTCCCATTATCCCATCCCAACCTGACAAGCTAGATAGCGTAAAGTTTAAGAACCCTCCCCTATCGATTTTTGCCTGATTAGGCGCTATGTATTTTAGGTAAAATCTCAGGTAGTTATCACTAAGCCGATATCTGCTTAACTTGCTTACTTTCCCGCTTTTCAAATGCCAGGAGAAATCCCTCTGCACAAATCCTGCTTTCACTAATTCATCTAAATGTTTGCTGTATCTGCCTCCCTGATTCTTTTCTAACTCCTTACAGACTTGTTTGAGTTCTTTGGGGCCATCTGCAAGACAGTTAATTATGGCGCGGTGGGTAGCGATACTGCGAGAGAAAATGTCCGAAAATATTTCTTCGAATTCTCTAACTAGAAGGCCTCCTTTTGTGAAGCATAAGTCGCGTATATTTTGCTCTGCTGGCAAGTCGGGTCTAATTTGTTCTAAATAGAGAGGCACTCCACCCGTGATAGAGAGCAGCTTGAATTTTTCATATGGAGAAACTCTTTTCTCTTTGGGATGCCAGAAGGCATTGCAAACATTTAAAGGAAGCTCCTCAAGGACTAAATCAATTGTCACCCTACCTACAAACCCCGTGCTACTCAGAATATTTTCTTCAATCCAAGAAGAAATCGAACCACATAAAATGAGAATTAATTGAGGATTTTTGCTGAAATACATATCCCAGGAGTTCTTAAGCTTCCCTAAGAATTCCGAATCTTTACTTCCCATCCATGAAATTTCATCCAATACGATCAGAATGCGGCCCTTTTCCGTATGCTTTGAAAGTTGCCAAAACATATTCCCCCAATCATCTGGATGAACTCCAGGAATGCCTGCTCTTGAAAGTTGTCGGACGAACTCATCACGCTGCAATTGCGCCTTTGTCTTTCGACTGGGTGGAGTACCTGTAAAAAAGAAGCTCTTCATCTCTTTGCCAAATTCAGAAAGAAGCCTACTTTTTCCAATCCGTCGACGACCTCTAACCACTATAAGGCTTGCGCTTTTCTTCTTTAAAAGTCCCTTAAGTCGCTCCATCTCGGCTTCTCGACCAATAAATGGCGATTGATGCATAAAAGATCTCCTTTTTTTAAAATTCTATCCTAATGATTCCTGGTTAAGAAATCAATCTGCAAATATGCATTTGCATGTTTGCGGCCCTTTTTTGAGCACCATAAAAGCGGCTGCAAATCAGTTTTTTTCTATTTACGGACTAATTTTAGAGAGACAGAAAAGATCTGCAAACAAGCAAAAACCGTTTTTTGGCCTCTTCTAGGCACTCCTACAAGGCCTTCTGCCTATCATCACGATCAATATTGTATCAGATAGGGCACAGTGATCATGAACTGCTGTATAAGGTTCCGTAAGTATACGTCAGTTCGATTTTAAATCGCCCTTTAGTGCCTCTGTGGGCCTGTGTTTTTGGCCGCTTGCGCAGCTTGCGGCCCCCTTCCGAGGCTTTGATGGAGTGAAACAACAATCAAAGATGCGGTCATCTGTGTATGTGTTATTGCTTATGCATCAAATGCATCTTACAGATATTTTAGAACGAATCATTGCAAGAAAAAAATCCTCTTAGTGCACTATAAGTGCCTAACAAAAAACCAAAGAGGACCAAATGACAGACGTGATAGCACTATTCTGCAGTACAGATGATTTTTGGACAGACTTCGAAAACAGAATGACGACATCAGAAGGACAGGTTAAAGGAATGAAAACCAAGCTCATGTCATTCTTGGACAGGCTTTTACTCAGAAAACGAGGTGTTATTGAGAGCATCATTGACCAGCTAAAGAACATCTCCCAAATTGAGCATTCCCGTTATCGTAGCCCGGTCAACTTTGTGGTGAATCTATTAAGCGGTCTAATTGCTTACACTTTGCAACCAAAAAAAACCAAAAATCATGCTCACACATCAAGAAGAGGCGTTTTTATTACTAGAACATGTTGTGGTCTAGGATTGGCCTATTATGAGAGTGTTCGTATCTTTGCTTGTCGCTTCGCTCCATCAAAGCCACGTAAGAGGGCCACAAGCTGCGCAAGCGGCCAAAAATACAGGCTTTCAGATACGCTAAAGGGCGATTTAAAATCAAACTCGCGGAATAAAAGTGATTTACGGATTTAAGCGCGGCGATTAATTTCATCAACGCCGCGGAACAATAGACTTCTTTCGAAATTATCTTTGATGGAAAAATTTACGGTTTTTACGCAGGTTGATCGCTAAATTTTGAGAGCATATGTGGACATATGGTCGATAAATTTAGGGATCAAGATGCTAAAAAACGTAATTTTAACAACAAAGATAATTTCAAAAGAAGTCTAATATCAAATGCCTGTTTCTTCCGCGAGTTTTGCAAAAGGCTCTTTAATACTTGTTTGTATGTCTATTCGGGAGTTCAATAAGGCCGCTGCATTCGAAAATAAAGGCCCAGCGGTCTTTGGCAATCTCTTGCAAATCGATAAGTGCACTCGATGCAAAGACATCTTGCAGAGCTTCTTCGTATTTGACTACGGCGGTGTGGGGCTCTTTAGTGCTTTGAATGGCGAAAAAGCGCCCTTCTTGACGAATTTCATTTTCTAAAGAGGGCCAGAAGGAAAATTGATTCTGGCGCAGTAAACCAATATTAATGAAGTAGGCTCGCTCTTGATCAGGTCCGTAAAAGCTTGCTAGGCTACATCCTTGGTAGGTATCGCTACAAAGAAAGTGGGTGTCATTGCGATAGTCACTTTTTTTGATCAATAAAGAGATTTCTCTATTGCCCTGTGTATGCGGGAATATGTGCCAAGGGGCAAGGGGAGAAAGCAGCCATGCGGAGGCAAAGAGAGAAAGCAGGCAATGAGTGATCGTAAGAACTTTACGGGTTGCTAGAAGAGGAGCTGCGATCAGAAATGCCCATACCACGCCCCATAACATCCAATTGAGTTGCATCTTATGAAAGAAGGATAGGGCAAAGTAAAGAAGAAGAGAGCCTAAGAAGGCACATTGAAAGAAGCGGTAAGTAGGCTGTTTCCAGAGAGATTTTGAAAAGAGGCAGGCGAAGACGATAGGTCCGATCAGGCCAATTTGCCCGAGTAAAAATTCAACAGGATTGCCATGTGCACTCGATCCTGTGCTTTGGGTCCAAACATGGCGGAAGGTCACCCAATTGTGCTCCATATTCCAAAAGAGGCTGGGAAGAAAAGTCAAAGATGCAATGCCAAGGGCAACAAGCGCCTCTTTGTAGGAATAGCGCCGCGTCCAGCATAAGGGAATAAGTGCGATGAGTAAGATGAGACATGTCCATTTAAAAAGTGCCCCCAATAGGATGCAAAGACCGAATTGCCAAGAAGCGCGCTTTACATGATTAAAGCGTTGGGCAATGAAAGCTGAGCCGAGGATCCAAAAGAATAACATTCCTGCATCTGTAGTAGCGAAAAAGGAACCTAAAAGGCTCATAGGGCTGAAAGTAAAGAGCAGTGTGGCGATTGAGCTCTGCTTTTCGTTGAGAACTGAGCGACTAAAGTAATAAAAAACAGGAACGAGGGCGGCATTAATGAGAATGGCCCATGCGCGTACGCCAAATTCGGAATTGCCAAAAAGCCATGTACTTGTAGCAATCTGCCAGGCAATAGCCGGTGGTTTACTGTAGTAACCCCAATCGAGAAAATTCCCCCACAGCCAGTATTGAGCCTCGTCAGGGCTGAGGGCAATAGGTCCAAATAGTGTCCAGCCTATTCCCCATAATAGTTTAAAGGCGATAAGGAGGAGGAGAAAATAGAGGGGCTTTTTCATAACATGCGGTTAAAAAGTGTGCGGGTATTGCGTGCTGTCTCTTGCATCACTGTTTCGAGTGGAAGACGTTGTAGGGAGGCGAGCATCTTAGCAGTTTCCATTAAGAAAGCGGGTTCATTTCTTTTTCCCCTTTCAGTTTGTGGTGCCAGATAAGGGGCGTCAGTTTCAATAAGAATGTTTTTAATAGGAAGGGCTTGTGCAATTTCCTGCAACTCAACACTCTTTTTAAAAGTAAGGATGCCGCTAAAAGAGATCATCCAATTGCGATCGATGAGTCGTTTTGCATCTTCCATCCCTCCGGTGAAACAATGCAGCACCCCTGGATACTGGGCAAGTGAAAATTCGTCGATAATATCAAAAAAATCTTCAAAAGCATCTCTGCAATGAATAATCAAGGGGAGCTGAGTTTCTTCTGCTTTTTGTAGGTGCGTGCAAAAAAGTTCTCTTTGAAGAACTTTGTCTACTGGTTGATGGAAATATTCTAATCCAGTTTCACCAATCGCTACGAGTTTATCGAGATGTGTGAAAATCTCTTTCGTCTGGTAGGCGAGGTGTAGATCATGGGGAGGGATCGCTGCTGCAACAGAGATTCGAGGTTCTTGTTCTGCAAGCTTGAGCGCCCAAAGAAGTGAGTCTAGATCAGTGCAAACTGTTACCATAGCCTCTATATGGCGCAACCAGGCGCGCTCAAGCACGCCTGGTAGCTCTTCTTCTGTAAATCCCTTACAGGTCAAGTGGAGATGTGAGTCGATCATTCTGCAATAGTCGGATCAAGTGTTTTTACAAGAAGGTCCGTTGAAAGTGTTTCAGGGAGTACACTTTGATTCCCTTTTTCATCACAGTAGACATAAAGTGGTACGCCACTGCGACCAAATGCTTTCAATGCCTTGGTGATTTCGGGATTCGATTGTGTCCAGTCTGCTTCCAAACGAACAACGTTTTTATCTTTAAAGAGCTTTTGCACCTTATCGCTATGCAAGGGGGCCTTATTAAGTTGGCAAATGAGGCACCACTTTGCCGTAAAGTCGATAAAGAAAGGTGTATGGCTGGCTTTCAGCTCTTCAACACGATCTTGGGAATAGGGTTCCCAATCGGAATGCTGTACATTCTCAATCATTGTGGATGAAGCGGTAGGTGCGCTTTTTCCCTCATGGATGCAGAGGGCAAAGGCAGCGACTGCTGCTAGGCCTAAAGTACGAGCAATTGTACGCACGCGCTTGGTGCGTGTGAAATCACCCCATTTGCCGTAGATCCATCCACCGACGCCAAGAGTTAAGAATCCTATTAAGATCCAGATGACGGCAGTCATTCCTGTCTGTGCTTGCCATACCCATAGGAGCCAAAGAACGGCACCAAGGAGCAGGAAGCCCATTGCTTGTTTCATCGTTTCCATCCAAGCACCTGGCTTAGGCAAGAAACGTACGCATGCAGGGATTGCAACGAGGAGACAGAATGGTAAGGCCATCCCGAGTCCGATTGTTGAAAAGAGCATGAGCCCTTGCCACCATGGCAGAGTCATTGCCATTCCTAAAGAGGCGCCAAGCATTGGTCCAGTGCAAGGAGTGGCGACGACAGTCGCTAAAATTCCACTCCAAAATGCAGCGGCTAACCCTTCTCGCTTGTTGCCTTTTCCCTCTAGTTGAGTCAAAGAAGTTCCCCACTCAAAGAGCCCAAAGAGGTTTAATGACAGCAGGAAGAAGAGACCTGCCAGTAGCCCAACGCACCAAGGTTCTTGTAACTGGAATCCCCAGCCCACTTGTGAGCCAGAGGCCTGCAATCCCAGTAAAAGACCGCTAAGAGTCCAAAACGACAGCATGACACCGAGCAGATATCCACCTGCTAATTTCATGCGGCGCTGTGTGCTTTCCTTTGCAGATTCTACGAGCGAAAGGACTTTCAGCGATAACACAGGTAGAACGCAAGGCATTAAGTTAAGGAGCATACCACCGGCAAAGGCAAAGGGAAGTAACCAAAGCCAAGACGAGGTAGGGCTTTCGTTCAGGCTGAGTGCTGTGGCGGATTGTGTTAGCTGTGCCGCAGCAACTGGTAGCGCTTTAAGGGCAGATGAGATCATAGAAGGAGTTCCAGAATCTAAATGTGCCATATCAAGGGTTAAAGTCGCTCGGCCAGGAACGCATTGTGTATCACACGCGACCCATTGTACGGAAAGAGGAAGTGTGCCGCTTTCCTTTGAATCAACGTGAGCTTTAGCTAAAAGAGTCACATCGCCTTCTACCTGATCGGTCACTTGACTAGGCCATAAAAGTGGTCCTACAGTGATATGAGGGTCCTCACTGGCGATTTTAACGCCACTGCCCATATTATTAGGGAGCTCTTTTGATAGGTGCCAACCTTGATCCAAATGGAAATGAATGGCTACCCAAAAATCTCCCGAAGTATCGGGTGCTTGAGCTTGTAACTCGACTGCAACGGCACCTTTAGTTGCCTTAGAGGCATTTGGTGCATTGTTATCTTGGCCAAAGCCAATGGCACTCATAGGCGCACATAATGTCAAGGCGCCGAAGATGATGGTAAGTAGTAAACGTTTCATAGTGATAGTAATTATATATAAAAAATCTTTTCAATGCAATAGTTTTATATTAAATAATTTATTTATGAAATCGTATATTCTGAGAGCAGGGTATCGCCGAAATGACGCACATTTTTGGAAGGAATAGATAAATGAATGGGCGTGTCGCTTTCGATAAAAAGGGATCCGTCTGGTTTGAGGAGACCTTTTTCAATGACATTTTGAGCAATATACTGAGCTAAAGGGATACCTTCAATGGATGCAGCATAGGGGGGATCAATAAAAATGAGATCAAAAAGAGGTCCTTTATAGGGTATTTTTATCCATTTTATGATGTCTAAAGCAACGATGCGCGTGGCACTTTCAAGATGCAAGGTCTCTATATTCTTTTTCAAACTTGCCAGTGCCTTAGGATCCTTTTCTAAAAAAAGAACAAAAGCAGCTCCTCGGCTGAGTGCTTCTAATCCTATTGCGCCAGAACCAGCAAAAAAGTCAGCGATGTAAGCGCCCTCGATCCAGTGCTGGCAGATATTAAATAGTGCGCCACGCAATTGTTCTGAAGTAGGGCGCGTCAAATCATGTTTGGGAGCTTGTAGCGTACGGCCGCGGAATTTACCGGAGATAATGCGCATGAGGATTTTATCAGTCCGCTAGGAGGTGTTTTTTTGAAGCAAAATTATACAAGGGATGAAGGTAGGAATCCAGTAATTCTTGTGCAGATTCCTTGTCCATATGAGAGAGGCGGTCGTAAATGAGGAGTCCCTTGGCATAAAGCTGTTGATTAAAGTAGAGTTTCCCAAGCGTTAGGGCAAGACCAATATCATCAGAATAATAACCCATAGCACTTTCATAGAGAGTAATCGCTGATTTGGGTAAATCTAAATCGAGTGCATTTTCCGCAAGGGATAGAAAGATCCATAGGGGAGGAGCTTCTTTATTTTCTAAGAGAGCTTTAACAATTTCAGACTCTTGGATGGCACATTCGCGCAATTGAGAAAGTTGTAAGTTTGCTGAAAGTTTTTGTTCTTGTCCATGGCGATGGAGGTGGACATAGACCTTGGAGAGATGAAGATGCAATAGTGGATCGGAAGGGCTAGTTCTGATGCCATGGAGGTAATTTTCTGTAGCGGCAACCAATAATTGAACCTGGAGCTGCTTGAGATAAGGGGCAGTGATCCATGTAGAAATAAGAGTGATCAGTGGTTGAAGCCACTGCAACCAGCCGGCGCATACAATTGCCGCGGAGGTATTTTGACGGATAATATTGTAGGATTTTTGTAGTAAATTCCCCATTGCCTCGCCCTTCATCCCTTTAAAATTTAATTGATAGGCGTCAACGAGTTCTTCTAATTGCTGTTTAAAGTGGTGATCCCATTGAAAATATGAAAAAATCGCGCAGAAAATCAGGAAGACCCAACAGGAAATTGCAGCTGCAATCCAACTAGCTTGATAAAAAAAGGGAAGGAACATGATAAGAGCGATCGTTAGACAGAGAATCGCTAAAAATGTGAGGGAATAGAAAAGAAAAATGCGTCTCTTAAACTTATTGCATGTTGCAACAAGCATAGAGATCTGTTTCGTGCTATCTGGAGTCTCCATTGCGTCCCTGATGTTGACAGATCTTAGATAAGGCGTTACAACCCCGATTGAGCAGATTGGTTATTTCATCTTTGATTTATCGAAATTCAATCCCAATCTGCTCAATCGGGGTTACAATGAGGATCATTTGTAAATAGTTCGAATATCCTCTCTGCCTCCTTATACCTTTTTTGTCCAAAAAGTACTACTGCCAATAGCTTTATTGCATTTTCTTCTTCAGGAAGAAGCATGAGAGCCCATCTCAAATGAGCTTCTGCTTGTTTGTAGTTTTTTTTTGAATAGTGGTACTGTGCATCAAGAATGTGGCAGTGGCCTATAAGATTTTTTTCGACTACTGAAAGGTCGATGCCAGCTTGCACCATCCAAGGATAAATGCGGCACAAGAGGGCGGGATCGTCATTGTCTTTTCCTACTTCATAGGCGTGCTCAAGAAATTGGATGACTTGTTCTCTTTGCCATTCAACAGTCACATTTTCATGGGGAGTGACTAGGGTTTGTAGGTGAAGATCGGCATCATCAAAAGTACGCTTCTCTAGCCATAGTTTGCGACAGTGCCGAAGGCTTTGAAGAAATGCACAACGCGCATTGAGTTCCGGACTCTCTTCAATGGATTGAGGAAAAGTGTGGTGAAATGAAGGGGCAGGGGATGCATAAGAGTAGAATGGTAAAAATAAAAGAAGTAAAATAAAACCCATTTTTTCCTTGCAACTTCTTCGCAAAAAGATTATGACTGGTGTCCAGTTTAACGACAAACTCCAATTAAAAAAGAATGATTCATAAGAAACATATCCTACTGATCGAAGATGAAGAAGATATTGCAGCCTTGATCAAGTTGCAAGCAGAAATGTCCGGATATAAACTCTCTGTCGAGACTGATGGTATTAGTGGATGGCAAGCTGTAGAGACAGAAAAACCAGATTTAGTAATTCTCGATATTATGTTGCCCGGTCAAAACGGTTTAGATGTCTGCCGTAAAATCAAAAGCGACCCAGAATTACGCCACATTCCAGTGATTATTATCTCAGCAAAAAATGAAGAACTCGATGTGCTGCTTGGATTGGAGTTGGGTGCTGATGATTACGTGGCAAAGCCATTTTCACCTAAAATACTCTTTTCGCGAGTAAAAGCTGTGTTAAGACGTGAAAAAGAGGTTCCAGCCGGTGCAACAGCCATTGATGCCAATGTATTGATTTTTGGGGATTTTGTCCTTGAGGTAGATCGGTATCGCTTAAGAAAAAAAGACAAATATATCCCCATTACCCTTTCTGAGTTCGGAATCCTGAGACGTTTGTTGATGAATCGTGGTCGCGTTTTGACACGTGCTCAACTACTAGATGATGTGCAAAATGATGATCATTTCATCATCGATCGCAATATTGATGTCCATGTTGCCGCACTGCGTAAGAAGCTAGGTCCTGATTTTCCGTGGATTGAAACAGTCCGCGGTGTAGGCTACCGCTTTTTAGAAGAGCAGGATGTTTTGTAGAGAGGATCAAGCGCCCCTCTTGATCCCTTCTGATGCAGAAATTGGGGCTTCTTGTCTTGTTAAAGGATTTTTACATCATTATGAAGGCAATGTACAGCGAGGGGCTACTAAAAGTTCACGTGCGCTCCTTTCTTCGTCATGTACTCTTAAAAGTTGTTGTAAAACCTCTGGTCCAGCACATCGCGCACATGTCCTTTTAAGTGGTTCTTACGACGAGTTGCAGGAGGGGACGCTCGTTTGTGTTTCTGGTATATTGCAGCGCGATGTGCGCCTTGATCATGGAGTCGAATATTTTCAATATTATTTGAATGATGATCGCTTGGTCAACGAGGGGAAATACCCAAGCGGTATTTTCTATCTTTTAGCGTTGGGAATGGTGATAGGTGTTTACCTCGTTTATCGACTTTCCAAAAAAATGCGCACCTAAGGATTGAAATTTTTGAGGATCATCAGAGACAAAGAAGCGATGTGTTGCGATATCTCTTTCCTTTGTAATCGAGTGGGCTTCTAAGATATCTTTTAAGGCAAGAGCACACGCTTCTGCGCAGTCAATGATAGTAATTTGAGGCAGCAACTCTTTGATTAAGTGAGCAAGGAGCGGATAATGGGTACAAGCGAGTAAGAGAGTATCTGCACGCGACTTGGCTATTGGTTCGAGATATTCTTGTAAAAATAGTCTTGTAGCGGGGTGATCAAATAATTGTTCTTCTACAAGCTGCGCAAGAAGGGGACAGGCGACAGCCGTGATTTCCAAATGGGGGTCTGCTGACAAGAGAGCCCGTTGGCATGCCTGTGAATTAATAGTAGCCCGTGTGCCAAGAATGCCGATTTTTTTATTGCGTGTTACTTGTAAGACCGCTGCTGCCCCTGTATCGATAGTTCCCAGAATAGGGAGGTGAAAAAGGCGGCGTAACTTGTCAATGCCCAATGCTGAAGCTGTGTTGCATGCAACTACTAAGGCTTTTAGGGGGTACTCCAAAAGAAAAAGCGAGTTTTCTATACTATAGCGTTGAATTGTCTCGGCGCTCTTACTTCCGTAAGGCATACGCGCAGTATCGCCAAAATAGATAATTGATTCAAAGGGAAGTAATTCAACAATCGCCTTCATTACAGTCAACCCACCAACTCCAGAGTCCCAAATGCCAATGAAACCCTCTCGTGGGATGTCGTGCTGCATTTAGGAAGCCTTTTCTGGGATTTTTAGCTTTTGGCCTACGCGAATTTGATCTTTTGTCAATTGATTGGCGCGCTTGAGTTGATCTATCGAGATGCCATAGCGCCTTGCAATCTTTTCTAAAGTGTCGCGCGATTGAACAACGTAGGTGGTGGCACCTGATGGGCTATCGCATGAAAGAGGGGCATCGACAAGAACGCTCATCGCTTGTTGCAATTTAGCTAGAGTTTTATCGATGGCATCGAGGCGCGTTGTTGTTTCTATATGAAACTGCGCTGCCGCTTCGGCAAGTTGCTCTTGCGTTTTTTCAACATTTAAAAGGCGTTTTTCACTTAATTGCAGTTTACTTTTGGCTAATTCACCGTCAGCTTTTAGTGTGTCAGGGAGTTCTTTTTTAAGCTTCGCAATGGATGACTCCAGCTTTTGCATTCGCTCGACCATGAGTTCATGATCTAGATCATATTGGCGCAGCTGCTGTTGCATATCCGCAAGCTCTCTGCCAAATTCCGCAACAACCTGTGAGCTTTGTGGAGAAGAAGGACGTTGGGAGCGATTATATTGTGCGAATGGGTGACAAGGGAGTAAGAGTCCACTGCAAAGAACTAAGGTGCAGATAAGACTCTTACTCATAGCGATTAATTATAAAAATAGAGTTTAAATTCTCCGCGACGATTAAGGCGCAATGTGTCAAGGTCATCCCCTTCGACTAATGGACGCTCCTTGCCATAGGAAATAGTAAAGACGTGTTCTGAATTGACGCCTGCATTGATAAGTTCAGTGCGAACAGAATTAGCACGCTTATTGCCGAGAGCCATATTATAAGAAGCAGACCCCGTCTTATCGCAATGCCCTTCAATAAAGATATAGAGATTAGGATGCGATTGCATGTAGGCAGCGATATTCTCGATAATTTGACGGTTTTCAGCCCCTTTAATTGAGTACTGGTTTTTGTCAAAGTGAATATGTTGAAAGACATTCAGCTGTTCACCTGTCATCGGGCTTGCAAAGCCATCAATACCGGGTAAATAACTTCCCGCTTCCCCAGGGCTTTGTGAAGAAGGAGGTGTGTAACCGTCTTGACGCAGTTGTTGAGCAATATCACTATCGCGCAAGGGGATATAATCATTGTCTTCACATTGATCAAATTGGTCTGGATGTTCTACCTGACGGGATACTTGTTTACTTCCCGACAGGGTGCGAAAACCCCGCGACATGTGCCTTCCACAAGATTTTGTATCTTCCCATACATCGCCAGCGGATCTTTGACAACTTGTTTGAGCTGCGCAAACCAGTGCTAAAAGAGATAGCAAAACAAAACGCTTCATATATTACACCACTTCTACAATTCTGGATTCAGGTTAAAAAAGCGCGCAATTATTTGCAACTTTTTAACACGTCTGTTTCAAGGAATTGAATGGCTGTAAGAAAGCGTGCGCGCAAGCGCTCCTTTCCAATGAGCGCTGCGGAATCAAAGAAGGGGGGGCCACTTTGACGACCCATCAAGGCAGCAAATAGCAGAGGCATAAGATCCTTCTTATGGTGAATCCCCAATTTTTCAGCAACATCGCGCGATGCATTTTCGATCCCTTCTCGTTCCCAGTTTTCATGCGCATCCATGAAGGCAATCATTCCTTGCAAAATGGCTATAGATTGCTCGCCAGTGAGTGCACGCGGGCATAAGAGGTCCTTGGATAGATGGACATGTTGCGTAAAGAAGAAGCTGCAGAGCTCCATAAAATCAGAAAATGTTTTGATTCGCATTCTGATGAGGGGCATCAATTTTTGCATGAAAGCATCATTGAACGACCACGCTTTAATATGGTCCCATAATTCATTTTCAGGGATTTGATTGATGATATATTGTTGGTTCAGCCAGTCCAGTTTTTGTACATCAAAAATAGCTCCCGACACTCCAATGCGCTTTGGATCAAATGCAGTTATTAATTCAGCAATGCTATAGATTTCCTTATCTTCTGGCATGCTGTAGCCCATTAAACTTAAGAAGTTTAAGAAAGCTTGGGGAAGGTAACCACAGTCGCGATAATAGAAGATTGATGTAGGGTTGCGCCGTTTGGAAAGCTTGCGACCATCTTTGCCAAGCAGCAAGGGCATGTGCATAAAAATGGGGGGAGTAAATCCAAAGGCTTCATAGAGCATTAAATGTTTAGGTGTTGAACTAAGCCATTCATCGCCGCGAATCACATGTGTGATTTGCATGAGGTGATCATCAACAACGTTTGCTAAATGGTAAGTGGGAAATCCATCTGATTTGAGAAGGATCTGATCATCGACCTCTGCCCAGGGGTAGACACAGCGTCCTTTAATTTGGTCTTCGATAATACAATCGCCTTCAAGAGGCACTTTTAATCGCACAACAAAGGATCGTCCGCTCGCGGCTAATCGATCTGACTCTTCTTTGCTGAGAGAACGATAGCGTCTGTCGTATCCAAATTTTGATCCTGTTTTGATTGCCTGGTCGCGCATTTCCTGCAATTCAGCTGCCGTGGCAAAGCAACGGTAGGCTTTATCGCTGTCGAGCAGCTTTTGGCAATACTCCTGATAGATTGCCGTTCTCTCTGATTGGCGGTAAGGAGCAAAAGGACCTCCAATGTCAGGTCCCTCATCCCATTGAAGACCACACCATTTGAGTGCACGATAGATATTTTGTTCATATTCGGGACGACTGCGCGTTTGATCGGTATCCTCAATGCGCAAGATGAACTTGCCATTGAAGTGCTTTGCAAAAACCAGATTAAAAAGCGCCATATAGGCTGTTCCTACGTGGGGATCACCAGTAGGAGAGGGAGCGATGCGAACTCGTACGTTCATGCGGCCTTATAAGAAATGAAATCGTTGATGATGTTAAGCGCTTCTTTATATTGAAAGTCCTCTACAACTTGATTTTCATCTGTAAGATCTTCATCAGTGTCATCCTGAACACCTTTACAAAGTTCTACGAATGTTTGATAGTCAGAAGAAGAGGCAAGTCGTTTGGCGCTTTTATTTTTAAGTTCAGTGAGAAGATTGTCCTCAAAGGGCGTTTTTTTCTGCAACAACCCTTTTTGAAAGATCAGAAAAGGAGATTCTTTATAGATCTCATCATATTGTGCAGCGATAGGAGCCGCGTCAAGAGGATATTTGGTGAATTTTTCACCAATTTCTCTGCCGAGTTGCCAGCCATGCACAACAATGTCAGCGGAAACACCAGTCAACTGAGGTGTTTTTCCCGATACAGTATAATAAATACCTTTTGTTACCGCATAGCCTCCCTTAGGGTCGATAACAGGGTCATTATCGATGTGTAACACTTGAAAAGATCCTTTCCCAAAAGTGTGTTCATCGCCCACCACAATGGCGCGCGACCAGTCTTGAAGACTTTGTGCGACAATCTCTGATGCGGATGCACTGCTATAATTAGTAAGAACGACTAGTGGGCCTTCCCATACAGGCTTTTGAAGTGGATTTGCAAGGGGATGCACGGTGCGCCCATCCTTGACAGCAGCGATAATGCCCTGTTTTAAAAAGAGCCCAGCAACTTCAAGGGCTTGTAGGAGAAGACCTCCCCCATTATTTCTCAGATCGAGAATCACACCTTTGATGTCATGGTCTTTACGCATTTTATCAAGGGCTTGACGAAGATCATTGGCACTACTGCTGTTGCCTTCTTGGTAAAAGGAAAAGAGTTGAAGGACGGCGATATTCCCCGCCTCAACTTTTTCTACTTTAGATTCCATACGTGTTTCTTTTAAGATGACTTCGTCGCGCACCATGGTGAGATGATGAAGTTGGCCTTCGCGAAGAATGCTGATATCAACAGTTGACCCTCTTTCTCCACGAATCGCATTAATGACGTCTTGAATATCATTACCAATCATAGGCTCTCCGCCAACAGCCACAATTTTGTCTTTGACTTTGAGGGTTCCTTGTAGTTTGGCAGGTCCATCATCGAGGAGTTTAATAATGGAAAAACCGTCACAATCATCGCGAAGCATGACTCCCAGCCCGACTAATTTTTGGTGAACTTGGATGAGGATTTGTTCTGCGTCGGCAGGACTTAGGTAATAAGTATGGGCATCTAGGGATGCAGAAATACTTTTTAGAACTAGTGTAGAGAAGAACCCTTCGCGCTCTTTCGCATCTTCTGTTATGAAGTAACTCTGGAATTTACGGCGTCTTTTCGATAGGCGCTGTTCAGTTGTTGCTGGATCTTCTAAGTTAAGGGCGGTAATCGCCTGTGTTTGAATTTGCTGAATCTGCCAAATCCGTTCTTTTAGTTGCTTCAGTCCCTTGGGCCAGCCCGCATCTTTTAAATCTTTCCACTGCTGGATAGGATAGGAAGGGGGAGTTTGAAGTAATTCCGCTTCCACTTGATGGCGCCTTTCGATACTTTTAGTAAAAATATCAGCAATTTTTTTTAGAGAGGAAAAATCTCCTCGATTGAAGGCGTTGATATTGTCTTTGAGAAACTGCTCAGAAGGATTAGTGTAGGGGGAGATTTCCTCTTCCAGAAGATAGGTGTGTGTTGCGTCAAGTTCATCGAGGAAGACGTTAAAAGTGCGCCGAGTGAGTTCCTCGTCGAATTTTTTGAAACGCGCATGCTCAGAAAAAATCTCTGTAACACGTCGCTGTAACTCTTGAGGAGTAATATCAACAATAAGAGAAGCGCCTTCGGCTGCGCAGAAACAGCCAAAGAGCGCCCAAATGATCAAGAATAAGCGATTAAGCATTAGCTGGATGCAACCACAGTGGTTTTTTCAGCAGGTGCAGCTGCAGTTGCAGATACCGCATCACCTTGCTCGAGATTGACCTTTTCTTGATGCTCAACCATTGTAGTAAAGCGCTTACCAAGTGCACGTACGGCAATAATCCACACCACGAGTACGGCGAGTAAGAAACAGCAAACATAGGGGGTTGTCGCAGAGAGTCCACCTAAGAAAATGATCAAACCTTGGTAGAAGACGGCTCCACCCGATTTCCCCAAACGAGAACCGACACCATCAATGACAGCTTTACCCTTCAATTTAGAATCACTATCGAGAGGAATAAAGGACAACTCTTTCGTTGCATCAAAGAGGGAGTACTTCGAGGCGCGTGTTAAACAGTTTTGGGTTGAACCAAAAAACACAGCAAGCATGAGGGGAGAAAGCCCTGACAAGGCGACAAGCGGCGTAAGTTGTGTTTTAAAGAGGAGGCAAGCAAAGAAGCCTATGCTTGTTACGAGTAAGATGGCAGGTGGGATAAGTGCTGTAAAGGTCCATCCACACTTGCGTATCACGTTGCTGGAAATAAAGAGCGCCGTAAAAGTCGCGATACAGCCAGTAATTGTAGCGATTTGACTCATGTAGCTGTAGTACTCATTAGCTAAGGGATACAACTCTCGCACCTGTGCTTTCCACAACACTTCGGTCAAGTTAATCACGATGTTATAACTGAGTACAATGATGGCGATAGAAAGCAGATATTTTGAACGCGCAAGATAGAGAAAGTTTTGTCTCATAGAGAGCTTGGGCTTTTCTTTTTTCACGCTATTAACGCTAGGTCCCTTCTCTGTGCGATTAGCCTCAGAAATTCCTTGGGTCATAATCCATCTAAAAATACCGATGACAACACAACCTGAAAAAAGAACAGCGAGAGTCGATAAGATGAGCGCCTGATCCCATGCATCGCGACCAAAGGGGATGAGAGGATTGAATTTTGTAGGGGAGACCAAGACGCCTAATTGACCTGCGGCGATTCCTGAAAAGTTAGCGCCGATCCCAATCAATCCATAGAAGCGCTTTGCTTCATGGACTTTAGTGATTTCATTGGCGAATCCCCAAAAGAGGACAGCTAAAATGATATTTCCCCAAAGTTCTGCCACAACATAAAACCCTGTAAAAGTCCAGTTGCGAATCATGGCAATGAACCCCTTCATGCCGACTGGTAGAACAGTTTGTAGATGATCAGCTAGTGCAGTAGGATGTAAATAATCGCGCAAAGGGTAAAGAATAAAGGTAAAGAGGAAGAAGAAACCCAAGAAGGAAAGCATCAGGAGGTAAAATACCTTTTCACGACTATAACGATTGACTAGGCGAGTGAAGAGAAAGGTGACCGCAAAGGCCATTGGCAGAAGAATCCATACCTTAATGAAGGGGATGACCTCGGCGCCGGATTGAGCGGCAGTAATGACAAGCGAGTCCTTGAGATTGCGCAAGAGGTTATAATTGAAGGTGATGAAAAAGGCCATCAACAAGAGAGGCAAAAATTTACGCAATTCATGGCTATGGATAGGCCATAGGAATGTGCGCCAGCGCCCGAAGGTGGGAGCAGTAGGTGCCGTCATAAAATCCCTTTTTTAGAAAAATCTTTAATAGAGCAACTGTGCGAGTAGAGTGAGGAAAAAAACGAGAAAAGATCAAGCGCTATGTAATGCGAACAATTACAAGGGGCATTCTGTATAGAATTTTTATATCGCATACGTTGACACACCTACTCAAGCAACTTGAATTGCCCAACACTACCGGTCCTGCGCGACTCAAGTCGATTGAGTATGCGGATGTGTATCACATTTGAGACAGCTCTATCTTACCCGAAAAGAGAGTTTCTTGGCAAGTGCTTTACGTGTTGTTTTGCCTAGTGGGTTGTTGGGGTGGAGGAGGGCTTTGTGTTAGCTTGACAGTGGCATTGTTTTTAACCTCGTTTGCGGTTTGGAGGTTTTTTTCAACCATTTCTCGGAGCCAGTCGGCGATTGACTTTGCAGGGATCACTGCGCCCGTATTTTCATCTTTATGTTTCAGCTCGGCAAGGCCATATTCTCTAGCTGATTGACTGATCTGTTTGGCAATTGCAAACATAGGATTTTTCATCGCTTGCAAGATAAAACCACCTGGTTTGATATCTTGTACGCGCACAGTAATTTCTGTGGAGAGCATTGCATCATTGTTTCCAAAGATTTGCTGTTTTTTACCTACATGGTCTATGACAAATCGACCAGAGGGAATAGCACCTTGAGCGTCACCTTTAAAAATGAAGTGAATGGCGATTAAATTGGTGCTATTAAGTGTCTTTCCTTTAGAACCTGCATAGGTAAGGACAGCCTTAAAAGAGCCCGATCCATTCTTCAAGATGTTTTCAATGGTTTTTTTGTCTGCTTTGGAATCAAGACCTTTAAACGTTTGACCTAAAGCAGCAACGAAAGCATGTTGCGTGTAATCGTCGTGGCTATTTTGATCAAATTTCCATTCCAACTTATGTTCTTTTCCGTCTTTTGTAGTCAATGTAAAGGTGTGTGTTGTCGTGCCATCAGCTTTTTTAAGCTTCCAGTCTTTTGGTTCGTAGCGCTGATAGAGCAGTGAGGGATCTGACTGGGAGTGAGAAGAAGTAACCATAAGTAAGGCCCCCTTTTTTTGATCATTATACCTATTTTTTCAATTCTATGCATCAAAAACTTGACCTTCTCAAGGTGGCAAGCTAGACTGCAGTAAAATGACAAAAAAGAAATTTTAGAATCTATATATGAGGAAGGAAGATCATGGCTTTAGATAAAGGTGTTATCATCATTACCGGTAGTAGCGGCAGGATCGGAACACGTGTTGCTGAGCGTTTTGCTGACCGCTATCAAATTGTTGGATTTGATTTTGTTCCTTCTTTACATACGCCGCCTTCATTGGATTATGTAAAGGTTGATTTAGAGTCGGATAAAAGTGTTCAAGATGCTCTTAACTATGTTAAAGAGAAGTATGGAACGAAAATCTCAGCCGTTGTACACCTAGCTGCTTATTACAATTTTACAGGTGAGCCAAGTAATAAGTATCAAACAATTACTGTACAGGGTACCCGACGCATGTTGCAAGGATTGCAAGGCTTTGAGTGCGACCAATTTATGTTCTCAAGTACGATGTTAGTGCATGCGCCATGTGAGCCAGGTCAAAAAATCACAGAAAATTCTCCCCTTTTAGGCCTGTGGGATTATCCAAGATCCAAGATTGAGACAGAAGCGGTCATGCGTAAAGAGCATGGGCATATCCCGATTGTGGTGCATCGTATTGCCGGTTGCTATGATGATTATTGTAATTCGATCCCGCTCTCTAATCAGATTCAAAGGATCTATGAGCGTCAATTTCAGGGTCGCGTCTATCCAGGTGATTTGAATCGGGGAACTTCCTATATCCATATGGATGACCTTGTAGACTGCATTGAAATTACAGTTGAAAAACGCAAAGAACTTCCAAATGAACTTTTTGTTTTGGTTGGTGAAGATCGTTTGGCAACTTATGGGCAACTGCAGCAACGCTTTGGAGAATTGCTTCTTGGAGAAAAGTGGACGACCTTCCGCATACCCAAATTTGTCGCTAAGATTGGTGCATGGCTGCTAAATATCACAGGTCAGTCCTATATCAAGCCATGGATGATTGATCTTTCAGATATTAATTACGATATCGATATTTCTCGTGCAAAAGAAGTGCTGGGATGGCAGCCTAAGCGGTTTGTAAGTGATGTAGCTGCCAAAATGGTCGATGCGCTCAAGCAAGATCCTGTGCGTTGGTATCAGTGGCACAAGTTGACAGCTCCCTCTTGGCTCGGCAAGAAATAGGAGGATTTGATGACTGCAACAGCAGGTGTTCAGTTGCCGCTTGACGAATTGCGCAAGCGTCACTATGAAAAAGGTGTGTGGGCGCGTTTTGTCACAATCATTTTGGGTGTGTGGCTTTTAACAGCCCCATTTACCTTTGGATATGACAGTCCTTCATTAATAACGGCGATTCCAACGACGGGTATTGCTCCTAAAGAGCCCCATTTAATTCAGTTGGCGGTAGAACGCATTATTGCGAGCGATTTAATCACAGGAGTCCTGGTTATTTTTTTTGGGGTCCTGTCGCTTTCTTATCGACGTTTGTGGCCATCCTGGGTGGTCTGTTTTCTAGGAATTTGGTTGCAGTTTGCCCCCATCGCTTTTTGGGCACCTGGCGTATCAATGTATCTCAATGATACCTTTGTTGGTGCGCTGCTGATCCTTTTTTCTATCATTGTGCCAAAACTACCTTTTGAAGGAGCCCCATCAGGCCCCGACATTCCTCCTGGGTGGACATATAATCCCTCATCGTGGTTACAGCGCATTCCAGTGATTGCTTTTGGTACATTGGGATGGTTTTTATCGCGTTATTTAACAGCTTACCAACTCGGCTATATCCCAGAGGTGTGGGATCCGTTTTTTGGTGATGGAACGCGTTTAGTGATTACTTCAGCACTTTCACAGTCGTTTCCAGTTGCTGATGCTGGATTGGGTGCAGTAGCCTATGCCATTGAGGCATTAATGGGTGCAAAAGGTAGCCCTAGAAGATGGCGCACCATGCCTTGGATGGTTGTTTTCTTTGGCGTTTTGGTGGTGCCTCTAGGTTTTTGCAGTATTTTGCTTGTGATGATGCAGCCGATTGTTGTAGGAGCTTGGTGTGGTTTATGTCTCCTGATGGCAGCGGCAATGATTGTGATGATGGCCTTGAGTGTTGACGAGGTGCTTGCCGTCTTGCAAGTCTTAAAGCGAGCAAGGCAGCAGAAGCGTTTCTGGGAAATTTTCTGGAAAGGTGATCATGAAGGGGAATTGGTTAAAGATCAAAGAACGCCGGCAATGAGCGCGCCGATGGGAAAATTTGCAGCGACACTGTGGGGGGCTTGTTCCGTTCCTTGGAACTTGTTCATCACAGCGATTTTGGGGGGCATTCTGATGTCCTTGCCAGGAATCTATCACTTCCATTCTTCGCTAGCTAATAACACGCATGTCTTTGGAGCGCTGACAATTGCCTTTTCAATTCTCTCGTGGGCAGAAGTGACGCGCATTTGTCGCTTTTTGCTGATTCCTATTGGAATATGGATAGCGCTATCCGTGTGGTTTTTTGATGAGCCTGGATTACAGGGCTGGGCAAGTTCGGATAATGCATTAATTGGTATTGGTGCCTTGTTGATTGTTTTGGCAATACGACGTGGCATCGTTAAAGAAAAATATGGAGCATGGCAAAAATGGATTGTATAAAGAATAAATCATGGTTGGTGGCATTAGCGCTGATTGTTAGTGTAAGTGCTTTGAGCAGTTGCCAAACACGTGCACAAACTGGTGCATTAGCGGGCGGCGTTGTAGGCGCTGGTGCTGGTGCATTAGTTGCTGGAGGAACAGGAGCTGTTGTAGGCGCTGGAGTTGGAGCCCTCACTGGTGCCGTTATTGGTGATGCTGAGGATCGCGCTCAGACACGTCGTTAGTATCTTTTCAACCCCTTTTGCACTTTTTTTGCAAAAAGGGGTTGCTTCAAAAATCGGTTTTTAGCTATCGTTGTGGTCACTTCCGAAAAACAAGCTCGAAAAAAGAGTGAGTAGCGAAAGTGAATACAACGCAGCAAGCGTTGAAGTGGTTTTGACAACTAAAACAAGACAATAAGCACAATAAGAACAACAGTTTGTGCGCTGACATCTCTTTTAGAGATGATCAGTGCCCTATCAATTCATATAGAC
>CAZQVA010000012.1:0-60678 GCA_964596685.1 uncultured bacterium
AAAGTGTTACCTATGTCTGTAAATAAGTTGTTACCTATGTTTGTAAACCGGACCAGAGAGGGGATATGAATGATTTGGTTAACCAAGATATATCTGAAAAAGTAGATGATTCTATAACAGGTAATATTATTGGGGCTGCTATTGATGTTCATCGTGCGCTGGGTCCAGGCTTGCTTGAATCGGCCTATGAAGCTTGTTTCGTTTATGAGCTAAAACTAAGGCAACTGAAGGTAGAATCACAGAAACCTCTCCCCATCTTCTATAAAGATGTTATACTCGACTGTGGGTATCGTCTCGATTTAGTTGTTGAAGATCAGGTCATTGTAGAAATTAAGTCAGTGACTGCAATAGCACCAATACATGAAGCGCAATTATTATCTTACTTACGACTTTATAGTACGTGTACTCGAGGATTGTTGATTAATTTTAATGTAAAACGCTTGGTAGAAGGTATTCGTCGAATAAAGATATAAAAACCCCTCAGCGTGCTCTGCGGGCTATGTGGTAAATAAATTATTTAGGTTGACTTACGCGCATTTTTGTTATTAGCCTTTCAAAAGGCTCTCAAGGTTCTTTATGCTTCCATTTTGTGTGAAAGAGATGGTCCCATAGAGAAGACGATACGCCAAAGTTGTTTTCTGCATGTGTATGGTGGATAAGATGATGGGCCCACAGTTTGCGCAAGAATTTTGGAGCCATGAGATGATGAATGCTATAATGAATGCTGTCGTATAGCGCTGCTCCCAGTAAAAAGCCGGCAAAAAACACAAAGGAATAGACGCCTAAGAGTAAATAGAAAAAGACATATAGGACACCTGCCAAAATGATAAATAGAGCCGGGGGCATCATCAAGCGCATCTTGTCTTTGGTAAAATCGTGGTGGACACCGTGGATCAAAAAATGGAGTTTTGCAAAGCGCGGATGCTTTTCAAACGCATGGAAGACGAAACGATGTAAAATATACTCTACCAAGGAAAAGCAAAATGTTCCCGCAATAAATAAACTACAGGCTAGCAGCCCCCAGGGGACGACATGAAAGTGGACATTGAGAAAGAGAAAGAATGCAATCAACAATCCATAAAAGGGTAGCACCACATAGGGCGGTGCGAGTGTTGTAAGTTCTAAAATGGGACACTGGAAAATTCTACACTGTGTCCCATAGAGAGGAGTGTCCTTCATAACACCTTCAACATGACTCCGTTATGCTTTGGAGAGCTCCGTTTTCAGCATGCTTTCTAGTTTTTCCAAGTCTCTGCCAAAGAGGCGGATCCCTTCTGAAAGCTTTTCTACAGCCATTTGGTTTGTATTAAAAAGATAATGGAATTGCCCTTGATCAAAAGTGATACGCTCTAGAGGTAGAGTTTTAGCTGTTTCTGCATTTAATTTGCGTGGCACTGGTGCATTGGTGTTTTGCAGGATTTCTAAATATTTAGGAGCAATGGTCAATAAGTCAGACCCAGCGAGTTCTAAGATTTCGCCTACATTGCGGAAACTAGCCCCCATGATTTGAGTGGGGTAGCCAAATTTCTTGTAGTAGTTAAAAATTTCCGTGACAGAATGTACCCCAGGGTCATCTGCAGGCGCAAAAGACTCCTTTTGATCATGTTTGAGGTACCAATCGTGGATCCGCCCTACAAAAGGAGAGATTAAGGTAGCTTTTGCTTCCGCCGCCGCAATTGCTTGATAAAGAGAAAACATCAATGTCATATTGCAATGAATGCCTTCTTTTTCTAATTGTCTTGCAGCCTCAAATCCTTCCCAAGTGGAGGCAAGTTTAATGAGGATGCGTTTGCGATCAATGCCATCTTTTTCGTAGAGGCTGATGAGAAATTTGGCGCGGGCAATACTTTTATCCGTGTCATAAGAAAGACGCGCATCTACTTCTGTTGAGACTCGTCCAGGTACTATTTTTAGAATTTCTTTTCCAAAATCCACCGTCAAACGATCTAGGGTATATTGTAGTTGGAATTCTTTGGAGGGTGCATTTTGTTTGCCCCATGCAATCGCTTCTTTAACAAGATATTGATATTCAGGTAGTTGGGCAGCAGCAAATATCAAAGAAGGATTAGTTGTTGCATCCGTCGGCGTATATTTTTGAATTTCGCGAATATTTCCAGTGTCAGCTACAACTGTAGTGATTTTTTTTAACTCTTCTAATTGAGACATGGTACCCCCACTTATGACGTTATAATCTCTTGTATAATTTAATAAATTCTTTTCCGCCACTGATTTCTGCATGATAGCCATTGCATTCAATAGTGATAGATGAATGTTGTAAGAGCGCGGAAATAATATAGGCAGTAGCTCTAGCATCTAGTTTAAGTCTTTGACCGCCCATATGCACGCGACCAAAATAATGTGCCACAGAGCCATTGCAAGAAAGAGTAAGAGCGATCATGTGATCCAGCTTACTTGCTTTCATCTTGCCATAATAGACGTCGATATATCCTTCTACGCCCTTTGTCGTATGGATCAGTTCTAGTCCAAGGCCATGACAAGTATTCGCAGGTTGGAAATACAGGCGCATCGCTGATTGCTGTCTAGTAGATGCTTCCAATTTCTGAATGCGCCAGCCACACGTGGGCGTACAGCCTGTCTGTGTCAAAAGTAAAGTAAGAGCGCAATAGGATAGAAGAGCGCTACGTATTAATTTATGAATGGCCGTTTCCACTGCTGTTAGAGGCTATAGCAATGGCCACAACTGCAACTACAACGGTTAACCCAATAGCCACTGCTGAACCTGTAAGACCAGAAGAAGATCCTGCCTGAGCAGCTCTCGGTTGGTTTTGCGCATGCAGTTTGGGAGTGAGTGTGAGAAGTGAAAGAATAAGCGTTAAGCAAGCAATTTTTTTCATGAGTAATAGTTCCTTATGGAGTTGAATTATGAGTGCGCAGAATGACCATTAGTTATAAGTAGGGCAAGTGCAGTGACGACACCTACGACGAGAGCAGCCAAAAACATATCTTGCGGAGTAAGTCCCACAAAGCGACCTGCGCGGGCAGCGCGTTCAGTTCCTACACGTCCCTTATCATTATGGCTGCGTTGCACACCAACGTCATGATCAGAATATAGAGCATGAGAGACACCATGTGTGCCATTATTTGGTGCAGGGGCCTGTGAAATGGTGATGGGACTAAAGGCGACCGGTAAGGTGCTACCCCAGTTGCGAATCGTCTGATTATATCCCTGTGCCGTCGTCTGGGATGTATTCAACCAGAGTGCTAACACAAGGGACATGATGAAGCAGTGACGCCAAGCCAAAAGGGTAACTCCTTAAAACTCCGCCTTATCAGGGGAGGATTTTGAATGATTTGAACGAATTGTAGAAATTCTTGTAGTTTTTTGCAAACTCTGTGATTGAGGCAGTTGCAGTAATGACGTAGGCGACATTATCTTTGACAAGAACACCTTGCAAAATGCGAGCTCTTCCACCGGGAAAAGGTGCTTCAGACTGACATAAGTGAATAATACCGGAGTCTGTTGTGATTTTTCCAGCCCATTGAAACCTTTGACTAGGTTGATCTTCATAAGATTCTTCAATCGCGGCCAAATATTCCGTAAGTGTTAAGGAAGTCTCTTCTGTCGCAATATTAATGGAGGCAGGAAGATCCTTAAAATCGGGATTGCGCACAAAGAGTTTAATTTCAGTCGGTAATGTTTTAGTGTCTAAAATCTGCCAGCCAATCGGCGGCTGAATTTGACACTCTGTAGCATATGCCGTGGTAAAGAATAGGGACAAAAAAAAGAACAGACGTGTGATACTTTTAATCATGAATAGTGCCATTTCTATAAAAATTCTAAGCGTCTTACAGCATATGGGTTGAAAAATATGGGTGTCAAGACTCTATAATTGGGGCATTAATAAAGGTTTTCACCAGGCGGCTTGAATTATGAAAATGTTGGAAAAGAGTCAGGATAAGATACAGCAGATCTGTGACCTGTTGAAATCTCAAGCGATAGAGCCGGGTAAACAAGAAGCTCAACGCATTATTGAAGAGGCTCAAAAGCAGGCTGCACAGATTATTTTAGAGGCCGAGAGAAAGGCACAAGATACCTTGCAAAAGTCCCGACGCACCTTGGAAAGCGAACGTTTGCTTTTTGATAATTCTCTTAAAGAAGCCTCAAAACAAGCTCTTGGGACATTGCGCGAAACTCTAGAAAATCAATTTTTTAGCGTTGCCCTGCGCCATGAGCTCACAAAAACAGCTCATGATCCTAAAGTGATTGCAGAGCTATTAAATGCCATTGTAAAAGCTTTAGATCGCGAAGGAACGCGCGCGAATTTTACTGCAATTTTGCCAGCCGGTACCGAGGTTAATGAAGTGCTGGGCCTATTATTCGACGATGTACGCGAGCGATTAAAAGCAGGGTCTGTAGAAGTCGGCGATTTTGGTGGTGGTGTGCGCCTCAAATTGCAAGATCAACATCTGACCTTTGATTTGTCGGAGAATGCCCTAAAAGAGCTTCTAGAGAAGCCATTGAGAAAAGAATTCCGAAAGTGGCTCTTTGCATGACACAATACTACTTTCTAGCAACGATTCTTCCTCCACTCAATTTCGATAGCGAACCTGAGATTACTTTAGACGAAGCGATTGGTTTACTCTTTATCAATTTTACGAAGAGCGACTATGAGATGTTGCAAATGATACGTCGCCTAATGGATTTGTATAATTTGCGCGCATTGTGGCTTAAAGAACCTGTAAGTCACTTGGGATCAATGACAAAAAGTGCGTTGCATGATGCTGCAGCGACTTATTCCGGGCTGCCTGATTATTGCTTAGACTTTTTGCAAAAATATCCCGAGACCTCTGCCCGGTTAGCGCATTTTCAAGTGCTTCTTTCAAATTTCTTTCAATATGAAAAGATTTCTTCGGATGGAATTGTAAAAAAGTATTTTGATTTTGAACACTCCTTTTATGTGACAAAAGTGGCCTTAAGAGCTCGCAAACTAGGCCGCGATTTATTAAAAGAATTGGAATTTGAGGATCCCGATGCAGAGGAGGTCTTCAATGCGGTTTCACAAAAAGATCGTCCCGACTTTGAGCCTCAAGAGGGATTTGAACCCTTAAAATTGATTTATGAATCTCATGCCGATAATGCATTAAGTATGTTTTTAGAAGTTTGTCGCTGGAGATTCAATACCTTTGCAGAGTGGAGAGAAAATGACGCGTTTTCTACGGAGTCAATCATTGCGTACGTCTTGCAATTGATGGAATTGGAAAAGATACAGAGGATTCAAAAATGACCCAAAATATTGAGAATAACGACTCCTTGATAACTTCCCAAATAAGCCATTCGCATGCGAAGGGCTGGGTAGTCAAAGCCTTTGGCAATCTTCTTCAGGTAAGATTTGAAGGAAATGTGCGTCAAGGGGAGGTAGCCTTTGTGCACGTAGGGGAGCAGCACCTTAAAGCAGAAGTTATTGAAATCAAAGGCAGTGAAGCAAAAATCCAGGTATTTGAAGATACTGTAGGTGTCGAACTGAATACTGAAGTGGCATTTGTAGGCGATTTGCTTGAAGCTGAATTGGGCCCAGGTCTTTTAACCTCGATTTTTGATGGGTTGCAAAATCCTTTAGAAGCCGTTGCTGATGCAGCTGGTTTTTTCTTGCCCCGCGGTATTTATCTTTCTCCACTCGATCGTGCAAAACATTGGGATTATCTTCCTGTTGCGAAAATTGGCGATGAGCTGGTGCGTGGAAAAACACTGGGAACTACTTTAGAAGGTCGTTTTCAGCATCATGTCATGGTTCCCTTTTCAATGATGGGCAAATATAAGGTGACATGGGTGATTAAACCTGGTTCATATACGATTGACACTGTAGTTGCCAAGGTTGTGGATGAAGGTGGCAAAGAGTATGCATTGACCATGGTGCAAAAATGGCCCATTAAGCGCGCGCTTATCGAGGGGGAAAGAACGCGTGCTATCGATATGATGGATACGGGAAGTCGGATTATTGATACGCAATTTCCAATTGCTAAGGGAGGAACCTTCTGTACGCCTGGACCTTTTGGCGCGGGTAAAACAGTGATCCAACACCACCTTTCAAAATATTCTTCAGTTGATATTGTGATCGTTGCTGCATGTGGAGAGCGTGCAGGTGAGGTGGTGGAGGTGTTGAGAGAATTCCCTCACTTGATCGATCCGCACACCTCTGAACCATTGATCAATCGTACAGTCATTATTTGCAACACCTCATCAATGCCCGTGGCCGCGCGCGAATCATCGGTTTATTTGGCTGCGTCTATTGGTGAGTATTATCGTCAAATGGGCCTTAACGTTCTTCTGCTTGCTGACTCAACATCGCGTTGGGCACAGGCGCTGCGCGAAATATCGGGGCGTTTGGAAGAGATTCCTGGTGACGAAGCATTCCCAGCGTATTTGGCGTCGCGTATTGCTGAATTCTATGAGCGCGCTGGTGTTTTGTTGCTTGACGACGATCGCACGGGCTCAATGACAATTTGTGGAGCTGTTTCACCTGCGGGAGGTAACTTTGAAGAACCTGTCACGCAAGCGACTCTGGCTGTTGTAGGCGCCTTCCTTGGACTGTCGAGAGAACGTTCCGATGCGCGTCGCTACCCTGCTATTGATCCATTAATCTCCTGGTCGAAGTATATTCCTGTTGTCTCAAGACAGATGAGTGGACAGGTTGAAAATTGGTTCGAGTTAGTTGTACGTGCCCAGAAGGTGCTGCAACAAGGTAATGAGATTGGCCGCCGCATGGAAGTCGTAGGTGAAGAGGCTGTTGCTCTGCAAGATATGCAAACATACTTGAAAGCTGAGCTTTATGATTTTAGTTACCTGCAACAGAATGCCTTCGATAAAGAGGACGCCTATTGCCCTTTAACGCGTCAGATTGCCTTGTTCAAATTAATCAATAGCATCTTTGATGCGGATTTTGCCTTAAAAACGCATGACGAGCTACGCACCTTCTTCTTGTCATTACAAAACTCCATTAAAAACCTGAACTTCTTGCCCTTTGATTCACAACAATACCAACAGGCTCTTCAAGAAATTCAAGCTCGTATTCAGGAGGCTCAAAGCAAATGAAAAAAGTCTATGACCGCATCCGCGCTATGCGCGGAAACTTGATCACTGTTGAAGCTTCTGGAGTCTCCCTAGGGGAGTTGGCTCGCATCGATATGGCTGATCATCGCTCGTCTTTTGCCTCCGTTTTGCGTATCGAAGGCAATCAAGTGGTGTTGCAAGTTTTTGGAGGAACGCGCGGGATTTCAACAGGTGATCGCGTCACTTTTTTACAACGCTGTATGCAGGTGACATATAGTGAAGATCTTTTAGGTCGCCGTCTGAATGGTGCCGGGCAATCGATGGATGGTGGTCCGCAAATTCATGGGGATTTAATCGACATTGCAGGACCATCCTTTAACCCAGTGAGAAGGATTATTCCACGCCAAATGGTGCGTACGAATATTCCTATGATCGACGTCTTCAACTGTTTGGTCAAATCGCAAAAGATACCGATTTTTTCCGTCGCGGGAGAGCCTTATAACGCCCTTCTAATGCGTATCGCCAATCAAACGGATGCCGATGTGGTAATCATTGCTGGAATGGGACTCACCTTTGCAGATACTCAAGCCTTTATTGACAATGCTGAAGAAGCGGGTTCGGCCCATAAAACGATTATGTTTTTACATAGAGCGACTGATCCAGCTGTTGAATGTGTCCTTGCCCCTGATATGGCGCTAGCCTGTGCAGAGCAATTTGCAATCAATAACAAGGACGTGTTGGTCTTGATGACTGATATGACTGCATTTGCAGATGCTTTGAAAGAGATTGCTATCACGATGGACCAAGTGCCCTCCAACCGTGGTTATCCCGGCTCTCTCTACTCAGATTTAGCCTCACGTTACGAGAAAGCTGTCGATATCGATGGCAGTGGCTCAATCACTATTATTGCTGTCACGACAATGCCTGGTAATGATGTGACGCATCCCGTTCCAGACAATACAGGGTATATTACAGAGGGGCAGTTCTATTTGCATGACGGTGCCATCGATCCTTTTGGCTCTTTATCCCGCTTGAAACAACAGGTGATCGGTAAAGTTACACGTGAAGATCATGGAGAGATTGCTAATACAATGATTCGCTTATACGCCTCATCTAAGAAGGCGAAAGAGCGCGAGAGCATGGGTTTTAAATTATCGAAATGGGATGAAAAGTTGCTCCATTATGGCAATCTGTTTGAATCAAAAATGATGAACCTTCAAGTGAACTACTCTCTTGAAGATGCTCTAGATGAAGGGTGGAAGATGCTTGCTGAATGCTTCACAATTGAAGAAGTGGGGATGAAGCGTGCACTTGTTGAAAAGTTTTGGCCACGTTAGGGGGCATGAATGGCTGGACTGCCGCTCACAAAAAATGCCCTGCGACAAGAGCAGATTAAACTGGGGCATTTGCAAAAATATCTGCCGACTTTGCAACTGAAAAAAGCTATGTTGCAGATGCAAGCCAACGAGGTGCGTCAGGTCCTGCTCGTTTTAAAACAAGAGCTTCAGCATGCCGAGGTGCAAGCTAAAAATGCCAAAGGGCTCTTTAATGAAGAAATGGGTGTGCCACTTGTACAAATTCTCAAAGTCAAGACCTTTCACAAGCGCTATGAGAATATTGCAGGCGTAGAGCTGCCTTTTTTTGATGTTTTAGAGTTTGAGCCACTGCATTACTCCCTTTTAGAAACTCCCCTGTGGCTGGAAACGGTCATTGATGCGATTCATAAAGAGGAAGAGTTGAAATTGCGCGTGCTTGTTGAAGAAGAAAAGATGAAGGCGATTGAAAAGGAGCTGAAAGAGGTTTCTGTACGTGTGAATCTTTTTGAAAAAGTTTTAATCCCTCGCGCTGAGATGAACATTAAGCATATAGCAATCTTTTTAGCGGATCAGCAATTAGCCGCAGTATGCCGCGCGAAGGTCGCTAAAAAGAAAATTGAAGAACGCAATGAGGCGCTATGCGAGTCGATGTAAAAAAGTTTCTCTTCATTGGAGTGCCCGCCAAGCAAAAAGATTTTTTTGAAGACGCTCAGAAGTTGGGACAGATCGAGTTCATTGGCAACAGTCCTGTCTTGACAGGGCAGCATCCTCAGGTATTGCAACTAGTGACTGCAATTAAGATTTTAAGGACACAACCTGTACGCGATCAGATTGAGTTAGCCAATTGGGAAAAAGCGGAAGATATCGCCAAAAAGGTGATTGAACTACACCATGAGGCACAAAAACTCCATGAGCAGCATCGCCTTCTCGTTTTAGAAAAAGAACGCATCGAAGCATTTGGCCATTTCTCTCTCAAAGAGATTGCACAGATCGAGGAAGAAACCGCATTTAAAGTACGTTTTTATTGTACAAAGCAAGGTGTATTTCATGATGAACCGCATCCAGATTTGATATATATCGACTCGCGACGTGGTTTAGATTATTTTTTCGCGATTGTGCATGATGAAGTCCAGATGGATGGTTTGCTTGAAATCAAAATCCATACTTCATTGCAGGAAATTGAGGAACACCTAGTGCAGTTCGACAAGGAGATTCACCAAAAAGAGAGTGAATTAAAAGAACGTGCCGCTTTTAATCAATTTCTCCATAGTGCTCTCTTGCATGTTTTGAATAAGGTGACTCTCGAACAGGCTCAAAAGGATACGAATAGTGCTCTCGAGGAGCGGCTTTTCCATATTGAGGGATGGGTGCCCATCTCACAAATCAAGGCTGCAGAAGCGATTTGTCAGACCCATGATATCTATATGGAGGAAGTCCTAATAGATGCTGCACAGACACTGCCTACTTATTTGGAAAACAAAGGAAATGGGCGCATTGGGCAGGATCTGGTAGAAATTTATGACACCCCATCTACGGGGGATAAAGATCCTTCCAAATGGGTTTTGTGGGCTTTTCTTCTCTTTTTTGCCATGATCATTAACGACGCTGGGTATGGAGCACTCTTTTTAGCAGGGACACTCTTTTGGCGATTTTATAAGCCGCCAGTTGCGGCTTTGGGCAAACGCATGCTGCGCTTAAGCCTTTTCCTCTCTTTGGCGTGCGTGGCGTGGGGCGTGTTGACCTCTTCTTATTTTGGCATGGAGCTGAAACCTGATAATTCATTGAAGGAGCTGTCTGTTGTGAATTGGCTTTCGATCAAAGAAGCCAACTATCATCTCGCCTTTCAAGATAAAACCTATGAAACCTGGCTGAAAGAATATCCTCGTTTTGAAGAATTAAAAGGACCTGAAGCTATTGTCAAGACCACTTTAGGGGATGAATTAGCGGATACCGTGCTGTTTGAATTAGCTCTCATCATTGGGACCTTGCATGTCATTCTTTCCATGTTGCGTCATTTGAGAGTGAACTGGGCCGGTTTTGGCTGGATCCTCTTTATGATTGGTTGCTATCTTTACCTGCCTTCCTTTGTAAAAGCAACCTCGCTTGTCAATGTCTTGTCTATGAAAACACCGCTCGAATTAGCGCCGCTAGGAGCGCAGATTTTATGGACAGGTCTTGGATTAGCCGTTATTTTGGCGCTGATCCAGAAGAGACTTTCTGGAGTTTTAGAGGTGATGACGGTCATACAGATCTTTTGCGACGTCCTTTCCTATTTGCGTCTTTATGCTTTAGGACTTGCTGGGATGATGATGGCCGCAACATTTAATGACATGGCAGTGAAGACGGGTCCATTTTTTGGCGTGATTATTTTGCTCTTTGGACATGCGGTCAATATGGTGATGGCGATTATGGGTGGAGTCATCCACGGATTGCGTCTTAACTTTTTGGAGTGGTACCACTACTCCTTTGAGGGTGGGGGACGCGCTTTACGCCCATTAAAGCTATATGATCAAAATTAAAATTATAAATAAGAGGATCTCTCGATGAATTACGATATGGTTGGCCCCGCATTAGTATTGGGGATTAGCAGTTTTGGCAGTGCGGTGGGGTGCAGTATTGCAGGTGCCGCATCACATGCAATTATGGCGCGTGTTGAAGAGGGGCATGGCAAGTTTATTGGGATGTCAGCTGCTCCTTCATCACAATCGATCTACGGCTTTATCTTAATGCTATTGATGCGCAATGCAATTGAGGCAGGTACACTCTCCGCGCTTTCTGCAATTGGTATTGGAGTGGGTGCCGGTGCAGCGATGTTTGCTTCTTCTGTATTCCAGGGCAAGGTTTGCGCAACGGGTATCCAAGCTTCTGCGCGCCAACCTGCTGTTTATGGCAAATGCTGGGCAGCCATTGGTATTATTGAATCCTTTGCGCTTTTCGCCTTCGTCTTTGCTCTGTTGTTGATGTAGTTTTATGAGTTTTGATAGTTGGCTGCTCATACTTTCGGTAGCAATGGGTGCCGGGTTTTTCGGCGCCTTGTCGGGTTTGGGAGGCGGTGTGTTTATTGTGCCACTTCTTGCCAATTTCTTTGGCCTACCGATGCCAGAAGCTGTGACAGCCTCTCTCATCGCCATGATAGCTAATTCGTCAGCGGCTTCTGTTGTGCAGATCAATCGAAGCGCAACGATTAATCATCGTCTAGCGATTCTACTTACCCTGCCTGCTGTGCTTGGTGCACTGATTGGAGCTGTTACAGGTGTCCTCATCAATGGTCATTTGATTATGATCATCTTTGGCATCGCTGTGCTCATTTCTGCAATTTTTTCCTTTGTCTCCCTTCAGGAAAGGATCGAGCCTCTTCCAAAAAGTGCCTTTGCAGAGCGCTTAAGGCTATCTGGCACTTACATGACACCACAAGGGGAGAAACCGTATCATTTGGTGCATATCGGGTGGGCAATCGCGTGGATGATCCTTGCAGGATGGCTTTCAGGTGTCTTAGGGATTGGATCGGGCGTATTAAGCGTCATTGTTTTTAATAAACTTTTACGTATGCCTTTCCAGGTGGCAGCTGCTACAAGTAATGCCATGATTGGTGCGGTGGTAGCATCGAGTGTCAGTTTGTATTACTTTAAAGGGCATTTGCAAGTGCTGCCAACATCAGCAGCCGCTTTGGGGATGTTAATAGGTGCGTTTTTTGGTGCACTTTGTGCCCCTAAAATTAAAGTCCATGCCTTGAAATATATCTTCGGGTCTCTGGTTGTGATTGTTGCGATTAAAATGTTGTGGGTGGGCTTAGGGGGATTATGAAGAAGATGGCCTATTGGCTCTTTACTCTTTTACTGCTCGCTGGGACCGTAGCATTGATTTTCGGATGGGTGGGTGTGGCTTTACAATGGCCCGGTTCCACAAGATTTCTCTTGGCAGGTCTTTTATTTATCGTTGCAAGTCCATTTGTGCGGGCATTTACAGCGATTGGAGAATACTTTGCCACCAAGGAATATGGTTACGCAACCGCTGCGCTACTACTTTTTTTCTTTCTCCTCTTTAGCATAGGTTTCGGAGCATGGTACGCACACTTTTTTGTATAATAGCCGCACTTCTTCTCGCCACATCGTGTACTCCAAGGTTGACCGCGCGCGTTGAAGGATTTGAAGGCTCCCATTTTGCAAGTGCTCACGTTGGAACACCCGATCCACTTGCTCTGCGTTTGCCTTGTAGTCAGCGACTAATCGCGATGTGGAATCTGCCGCACTGCTATCACAATCAATTTCTTTGGTTAAAAGTCGTTTATTTAGTCGAAGGGCCCATTGAACGTGAACAATGGCTGCGCATTTATAGCGCTTATGGCTTTGCAGAATTTACAGAACCCCACGCAAAAATTTTGACGTGTGCCTTGTGGATCTTTGATGATGCAGGGAATGAAGTCGCCGCCTACTCTCAAAAAGGGTGGGTCCCTCTTTTGCGTTTTTAATGAGAGAATTTTTAGGACGCATAACGTTACAATGGACTTCATTGTTATGCTTAATAAACATGAATTTTGGAACTTGAGATACTCATGAATGTACTTACCTGCCTGCGTGAACGTGGTTTTATTGAGCAAACCACTAGCGATGAGTTAGAGCACTATTTAAACACCCCACAAGTTGTCTATGTTGGCTTTGATCCGACAGCTGATAGTCTACATCTAGGAAATCTTGTGGCGATTATGGGGCTGGCATGGTTCGAAAAGTTTGGTCACCAAGCAGTGGCTATTGTAGGTGGTGCAACAGGGATGATAGGGGATCCTTCCGGACGTTTAAATGAGCGGCAACTTTTAGATCTTGAGACATTACAAAACAATGTGGTGGGCATTACTGAAAATTTACTGACTGTCTTAAAGCAACCCAAAGTGCTTAATAATTACGACTGGTTTGCTTCAATGAGTTGTCTCGATTTCTTGCGCGATGTAGGCCGGCAGTTTCGCATTGGAGTGATGCTCGCCAAAGATAGTGTGAAATCACGTTTGCACTCCGATGAAGGGATGAGTTTCACTGAGTTCAGCTACCAATTGCTTCAGGGATATGACTTCTTGTACCTCTATCAACACCATAATGTCTCCATTCAGATGGGGGGAAGCGATCAATGGGGAAATATCACAGCAGGAACAGACCTCATTCGTAAATGTACAGGGAAGGCTGCATTTGGGATTACCTTCCCACTTCTCGTCGATAAGGATGGGAAGAAGTTTGGTAAAAGTGCTCGAGGAGCCATATGGCTCTCTGCAAAGAAGCTAGCGCCCTACCATTTTTATCAATATCTTTTGAATATCAATGATGAAGATGTGTGGAAATTACTTCGCTTACTGACTTTTTTACCTCTAAAAGAGATCCAAATGCTTGAGGAAGAGAGTCGTACGCCAGCCTATCAAGCTGGCACAGCGCAGCGTCTTTTGGCAAAGGAACTCACCCTGATCATCCACAAAGAAGAAGGGCTTAAAGAGGCGCTTGCTACAACAGAGCTTTTAAAACCGGGTCATAAAGTCACTCTTGGCGAGAGCCAGTTACAGCACTTGGCAGATACGGGGCATGCGATTGAAATAAGTTCTGAACAAGCGCCCGACTTTTTGAGCGTTATTGTAGCCTGCGGTTTTGCGGAGAGTAAGGGACAGGCGCGGCGCCTCATACAGAATGGGGGGATTTCTTTTAATGAAGAGCGCGTGACCGATGAAAAAATGCCTCTGAAAGAAGGGGTTTTTCTCCTCAGCGCAGGAAAAAAACATAAAGCTATCGTGAAATATCAATGCGTCTCTTAGACTGGGCTTTTATCCTTTCTGGCGTAGGGATTTGGCCGCGTTATATCGAGCCACGTCTACTCTATACTAGGCATCATACAGTTGCTATTGAGGGGCTGAAAGCTCCTTTGCGCATTCTGCATCTCAGTGATCTGCATATGAGAGCCTCGATGCCTTGTAGCTTTATGAAAAAGCTCTCAAGAAAGTGCCTTGCCGCAAAGCCTGATTTAATTTTGATTACGGGAGACTTTATCAGCTGTGGAAAGATGGAGGATCCTCTGCGCCTAAAAACTTTCCTAAAAGGCTTAAAGGCACCTTTAGGTGTTTTTGCAGTGTTAGGAAATCATGATTTTGCCGAGTATCTCAGTAAGGATCATCGCGCTATATGCGATTGGAATGAAAAGCGTGGTGTGATTTTTAAACGCGTCATAAGAAAGATTTTCGGAAAAACGACCCCTGAAACCATATCACAAAGAGCGCAAACGACCCCTCCACATCCCTTGCTACTCGATCTCTTAGCTGAATGTCAGATCACTCTTTTGCAAAATCACTCCGTAAAACTGGCGTGGGGCGGCGGAATGATTAATCTAGTAGGTATTTGTGAAAAATGGGCAGGGCGCTCTGTTCCAGATGTTGCTTATGCACAGTATGATGCAAGTTGTCCTGGCCTTGTCATTTTTCACAACCCCGACCTCTTTGATCGCCTCAGGCATCATGCTGGGGATCTATTCCTTGCCGGTCACACCCATGGCGGGCAGATCAATCTGCCTATTCTTGCTGGCAAGTTAGCTGGCTTGGAAAATCGACGCTATGCGCGTGGACATCATCGCCGAGGACGCCAGCACCTTTTCGTTAACCACGGTCTGGGCAGCCATTATCCCTGCCGTTTTCTTTCCCCTCCTGAAATTGTACTCTTTGAGTGTCAGCCCAAAGCTTCTATCTAGACTGGATATTAGATTTTGTCTAAAGTCCAGATCTAGAGCCTTTTGCAAATCCCTTCTTGCTAATCTGTAAAATATATATTTTTATATACTGCAAGTGAATAAGATGAGAATTGGCGTGACAAAAGAGGATTTCTATGGATCAGCGCTTGTTGGCACTTTTGAGAGATAAAACCTTATCGATAGAAAAATTTAGGGAAGTAGCCGATCAGATAGCTGTGCAACTAGCAGAGGAGTGTAGCTCCTTCATACGCGCCCCTTTGACCTTAGTCCCTGTGCTGCGCTCTGGTGTTGTGCTTCTACATTCATTTTTATTGCGATATCCCATGGCAAAGGTGGGATTTTTAGGGATTCGTCGCAATGAAGAGACTGCCATCCCATCTCTTTACTACAAAAAACTTCCCGCTCTAGTTGAAGATGCATTGTATGTCATTTTGGACCCTATGTTGGCAACGGGAGGTAGTGCATCAATGGCCATTTCTGAGCTCAAAAAGCATGGCATTTTAGAAAAAGATATTGTACTTGTCTCGATTATTGGAGCGCCCGAAGGGATTGCGCGTGTCGCAAAAAATCATCCAAAAGTGTATGTGCATGTGATGCAAATCGATCAAGGGCTGGATTCACATAATTATATTGTCCCTGGTCTTGGGGACTTTGGAGATCGTTATTATGGAACTACAACCACAAATATTTCGTGATAGAGTAGATGCTGGAGCGCAACTTGCCCCTTTATTAAAACACTACCAGGATGACAGCAATGTGGTTGTCGTCGGTCTTGCGCGCGGAGGCGTCGTAGTGGCCAAAGAGGTAGCTAGGCGTTTGAATGTTCCATTGGGTGTGGTTGCTCCGAGAAAAGTAGGGGCACCAGGGCAGCTTGAATTGGCGATTGGCGCCATTATGGAAAGTGGCGAGTCGGTATGGCATCAAGATTTAATTGCACATTTAGGCGTGACGAAAAGCTATATTGACGAAGCCATGGCCGCTCAAAAACGTATTGCAAGTGAGCGCAACGCTCTTTTTCATGCTGCAAAACCAGCAGTGTATAAAGGGCGTACAGTACTACTAGTTGATGATGGAATTGCAACTGGGGCAACGATGTTAGTGGTTGCTAAAGCTATGAAAAACGCACAAGCTAAGCGAGTTGTGATTGTAGCGCCCGTTGTCTCTCCACGTGCAATAGCTTTATTACAACCCTATGCAGATGAGATCATTTCTATAGGTGATTTTGGCCATTATTCGAGCATTTCGGTGTTTTATCAAAATTTTGCCCAGGTGAGCGATGAAGAGGTATGCGCACTCTTGGAGCTAACGGGAAGTAGAGAAGTGCAGTGCACGCGCTATGGTCTCAAAGGCACCTTAACGATCCCTGTAGGAGCTCAAGGAATTGTGGTTTTCGCGCATGGCAGCGGAAGCGGCCGTCATAGCCCTCGCAATCAATATGTCGCCTTATTTCTTAATCAGCATCGCCTGGCGACTTTCCTCGTCGACCTCCTTACACAAGAGGAAGAGGAGGTTGATAATATAACGCGTGCTTTGCGTTTTGATATTCCTATGCTTGCAGAACGTCTTATCGCTATAAGGGAGTGGCTTAAAAATGACCCTATAGCACATTCATTTGCTGTAGGATATTTTGGGGCGAGTACAGGTGCGGCTGCCGCTTTGATTGCTGCTGCCAAAGATCCAGTAAAAGCAGTGGTAAGCCGTGGTGGGCGTCCTGACTTGGCTGCCGAGTTCTTAGAAAAAGTGACGGCGCCGACGCTTCTGCTCGTTGGTTCTCAAGATACACAAGTCATCGAGCTCAATGAGGCCGCTTACCAGATGCTATCGTGTGAAAAACAGATGGAACTCATACCGGGAGCAACCCATCTTTTCGAAGAACCAGGCACCCTTGAAAAGGTGGCGCAACGCTCTGCTGATTGGTTTCTTAAATATTTAACATGAATTTGGCTTTAAATTACTCTGGGATATCTCTATGATTTACAGTAGAACTCATGTTAATTAAAGTTTGATGTTTTTAAGTTGATTCGGCAAACTAGCGCAAAAGCGAGGGAGGATAGGATATGGTTGGCTCAGCTACTGGTGGTATGAATCATGGTGTAGAAGCTAATGCTCCATCACCTCTTCCTAATGCTACTCAGACAAACATCATTGATATAGCAAAAAAATCACTGAAGGCTGCTCCATCCAGCACTTCAAGTAAACTAGTCAGTGCAGCGCGCGTCAGTACCCCTTCCTTTAGCTCTAAAGATGTAGCAATTGGCTCCGATAATGCTCCCATAGTACATCTCCCTCACCTACTTGGAGCTATTGATCTTACTCGCCTTAGCGATGCACTAAAATCCCCTTCTGGTTCTCGATTCAAGATAGATGGCCATACCTTTAGTATCAAAGATATCCAACAAGCGGTAAAAGAGCGTCTAGCTGTATGTAATGAGAATGAGGATGAAGCAACGTCATTAAACGTCGCGCTCAAAACGCTTGAAGATAAATTGAAACCGACTATTGCAGAGAAAGTGTCTGACTGTGCCAAGGGGCTCTTTGTAGCATTTGCTAAGCAAGCAGGTATGAAAGCGGCGGCTGCTGCGGTAAAGACAAAACATGCAGGACAGGCGTTTAGTACGGGAGTACTCCGCTTAGGCGGCCTTTTGCGCATGAATGACTTTAACGGAAATCAAGCTAAATTACGCAAGATACTTAGCAGTAAAGCTCAAGCAGATGGTAAATTTGCAGAGGAGTTAAAGACGTCCTGCGGCGACCCTACACCAGAAATGCATGCTTCAGCCAAAGCTCTTGCGAGTTTTATAGACAAGAGAACTGCATCCGGACTTGGTCAGTCTACAAATTTTATTAAGCGTTTTGAAGCCCTTGGAAAAGGGTGGAAGGGAGGAACGAGTGCTGCTTCCAACCAATTGCTCAAGATAGCGCTTAAAAAGGGGAAATTTAAGGATGCAAAAGCAATTATCCAGTATGGGCTGTTTCGCTCTCTTTCAAAAGACACTTTATTTAAGCTATGTGGACCCAAATCACCTTTTACTCTTGAGCAAAAGAAAGAGTTATTGACCGAGGTATATAAGAAAGCAGGGGGCATTGGGGACGTAGATCTTAAAATTAAAGCCTACCAAGAATTGCAAGCACTTCCAGGTGATGTTACAGACACTATTGAAAAAGATCCAGTGATTCAGGCTTTTCAGGGGAAGGTGCCCACTTTTGAGGATAAAGCTCTCTATTCACAAATCGTGCATGCAGCTTGTAGATCGGGCTCGGCTGAAGTATTAAAGGCATTAGCGCCTACGAACCCTAAAGATCCGGCACAGCTTAAAGCATTTAATGAGGCGCTAAAGCAGCAAGATGTTTCTAAACGCCCTGTGCTTTCTTATATCTCAGCAAGTACTGCACGGGCGCTTGATGAGCATATGGGTTTGCTTCCTGGGGCTAGAGGTTCGGTGACGAATGCGTGGAAGTTTCATCAAGAAGCAATGAAAAAGGCATCTAAGACTGCATATACTACTGGAATGGTTTTGGGTAAAACACTGGGGGTCATTGGGGCGGTTGTAGTGGCAGCTGGCTCTCATGGAGCTGCGCATGGTGCTGTTCATCAAAGTTTAATCGCAAGCCTAGAGGGAAAGATCGAGGGAGCTACTCTACAAAACGTTCCGGTTTTTTTAGGCATTGCAGCAGGGGCTGGGTTCGTCAAAGCGATCAATCGCTTATATCGCATGTCCAGTGCAAAACGTAAGTATCAGAGTCCTGATATTTCTTTTGCTTCAGCTAATGTAGATTTAACAAAATTAAAAGAACCTAAAACTAGTTGGCAAGAGAAAGTCTCTATCCTAAAGTCAGTTCAACCAAATAGTGAAGGAAAATATCCAGATGAGTTTGGGAAGTTTATAAAAAAGGCTTTAGAGCAGGATTCGACAGCTTCATCTGGAGAAAAAATTACGCTGACAAAAATCCTGATGAAGGCGGCTAGCCAAGAGCATGCTTTAATAAAATCTGTGCCATTGGATGTGGCATTATTACCTAACAAGGCACGAGAAAGAGTCTTAAAAACACTAAAAGCCTTCCCTAATAATGAATTGGATCTTCGAAATTCAGCTCTTTCAAGCCTTGAGAAGATTGGCATTGAAGAAAAAATTGCGCATGCGATTAAAAATAACGATAACCCCTCTTTAAAAGCATTACTTCCGAAATTGTTGGAAAAAAACCTGGACAAGACTGCCCATAAATGGGTATCTCGTGCTATTGCTAACTTGGATAAAAATGGAAATATCGACAGCGAGGCCGCTAAAGATTTTTTGAAAAAGGTTTTAACCAGATCACAGGATGGTGGTTTAGTTGCTGCTGCTGCTGAGCAGTGTTTGCAACTGGGAGCTCATGAGGTGCTTCATGAATGGTTAAAGTTATCAAATCAATCGCCAGAATCAAATGCTAGGGCAAAGGCTGCTTTTGTTTTGCAGAATCCCTCTTTCAAGTGGGATGCAACAAAACTAGGGATGGATGAAAAGAATTACAAAGATAAATCGATCGGGCAGCAGAAAATTGCCTATCTAGAGGGATTAAGGTTAGAGAAAGAGGACTTTGGTGCTTCTGATGCGAGAACGGGGCAGATGTTGATCCATGCTGCAATTGCGAGTGATGATGCAGAGTTGTTGCGTTGGACAAACAATAAAATGCTAGAGCATTTCCCTGAAGGACTTACACCAGTATTGCGCACGCTGAAATCAGTATCTGGCCTGGTACCTGCACTCTATCAGCGTTTTCAAAATGCACGTGGGCAGCTGCAACCGGTAACAGATTTCTTGAGTATGCCAGATCGCAATGGAAAAAAAGCGATCGAGTCCATGTCAATCACCTTAGCGATGAAGATGGACGCACTCTATGGGATAGCACCTAGTAGCCCAACTAGCTTTACGCAGAATGCACTCCGGGCAAGTAAGGAATTTAGAAAGGTTCTGGCTATCGATGGAGCGGTTGTCGTTCCTGTTAAAGTTCTTTTAAATTTGGCAGTCGATGAGAAGGCAGAAAATAAGGTTGTCGATACAGTGATGGAAGTGGCACATAAGCAAGGCTCAAAGATAGCCGGTTATGCTGCCGGCGTCGGCCTACAGACCACTCTTGGTATTGGAATTTTAATTGGAGGGTGTTTAATGGCCCATACAATTGGGATCCCTATCGATCAGCTCATTGATTATGGAATGGAACAGGCGTTTTATGGTCAAACAAGACATGCCCCTACATCACAGCAGTTGCAAGCTAGAGAGAAATGGGCGGAGTTAGAGCAATCCGTAAGGAAAGAGATTTTTGATAAGACCAAAAAGAGTTTTACTCCAAAGCTTCAAGCCCTTGCTAAGGAACGATTAAAGAAGTCTGCTTCAGCAGAACAAGTACAAAAGACAAACGACGAAACAACAAATCTTTTTAAGGGAATTAATGATGCTACAGACCTCAACGGCTACTTGAGAGCAGTTGATCTCGCTTTTAAAGAACTCAAGATTCCTCGAAAAGAGCGTATGGAGTTGATGCGCCAGGTCGGGGTCGACTATGAACTCGCTGGAAAAGATAAGTTCAATGAGACACCAAAAGTTGAATCAGTCACTCGCAAATCGATAGATGGTGGTTAAGACGGGAAGTGCTTTTGCTTTACAAACGTGATTTTGCCTTTAAATCGTTCTTTGGTGTGTGTAAACATACGTTAGTGTTTTAAAGATCATATCGAAAAGAATGGCCAGAGCCGTTTTTAAGATATGAGCTTTAAAAGATGGTCGTGTTGGCATACACCAAAGAACGATTTAAAGCCGAAATCACCTTTGCAAAAGAGGTTATTGCTTGAAAAGACCTTCTGAGGGGAGTATAATGGCTTTCTATGACATCCTTATCAATAGCATTGCGAGAAAGAAGCTTTCCCCCTTTGGGTTTATGTAGCGTTCATGGAAACGAGCAGAGGCCTTTGCCTGTTTTTATTGAAGATCAACAGATCCTCATGGTAATGAGTCCTGGGATTACTCGGGTTTATCAAAGAGGCTTGGAGGTGCGTATCAACGCATGTGGCCAAGCGATCATCCAGCAGCAATCGCGACATGGCAGTGGAGCTGCTGTTTTGGCGATGCTCTTAAAGGATCAGAGGCAAATGCCTCCAGATCTTCGGGATTTGAAAGTTTGTGGCTTGTCCACGCAGCAAACACTTCTTGAGACTTTGGAAAGAAAGGGACTCAACAGACGTGAGATCAGTCAGTCTACCTTGGGGTATGATCATGCAAAGAAATTGGGTCGATTGGACGTGTTGATCAAAAAGCATGGATCTGCTATCTGTCAAGTGCGCACGCGGAGCGTTGGAGAACACTATATTTTGGTTGATAGTGTGGATGAGCAGGCTACGATTCGCGATCCTTATCACGGTTGGCAAATTCGGGTCTCGAGGGGATACCTTGCTGCAATGTTAGCTCAAGACGTGTTGCAAATACGAGCTAAGAGTCTGATATGAAATATTTTGGGCGCTGGATTTTTCTAGTTTTTTCCCTTGTTACATTGGCCTATGTTGCTTTTGATGAGATAGAGCGTGGTTTTTTTGATTTCCGGCAAGTCGCTGCAGAACGCAAAGGAACGCGCTTTTTGATTCTTTGGAATAAAGGGCTGGGTGAGGAAGAATTTGTCTCGCGCTGTGGGGCTGCATGTCAAAAGTTGGGCGTGGAGTGTTATGTCTGCTCCTTTCATCTCAATTGGCTTGAAAAACTCTGTCTAAAAGACCCTTTGCAAAAAGTGTTGAATACACTCAAACCTGATTTTACACTCACGCTTCAACATCGACACATACATGCGCCTGGCTTCATAAACTATATTGCACTGACCCATGGAGTTGGGCAGTATGTTGAGGAAGATGGCACGCCCAAAAACCCAGAAGACTTGGGTGATTTTGCGGGGTATGCCCTATCCTTCGCCGATCATCAGCGCTTGCAAAGAGCGCTCCAGAAGGAGCCTTTTCTGGCCATTTCCTGGTACCCTACGTGCGAGGACTGTTTTTTTAAAATACCAACGCCTAAAAAACTATTTTACTGCGGACATAACTGGGATGCTAAACGCGGGGGAGCAGATTACCATAAGTTGTTTGTTCAACTAGATAAAACGGGATATCTCGCTGTCTTTGGCCCCGTCAATAAATGGAAACATACACCCGCATCTCTTAAAGGGCTTTTACCCTTTGATGGAAAAAGTCTTGTTCATGCAATCCAAGAGTGTGGGATTGTTCTTATTTTGCATTCAGACGAACATATTGCAGGAAATGCGCCCACAGCGCGAATTTTTGAAGCTGCCTCTGCTGGCAGTGTCATTATTTCAGATCGTCACCCATTTGTTGAGGAGCATTTTGGTGATTGCGTTCTCTTCATTAATCAAAATAGCTCGCCTGCGGAACTTTTTCAAGAGATCGACAAACATGTTCAATGGATCCTAAGCCATCCACAGGAGGCGCAGCAAATGGCTGTGCGCGCTTGGGAGAAATATCGCCCGTTTGCTTTGCAAGAGCAAATCACGTCTCTGCTAAACATGCATAGACAACTCACATCAAATAGTTGATTAAATTTTAATTTCAAAGAAAGAGGTGGAAGTCTATAGAGCCTTTTGCCAAACTATTTGGAGTAACGTGAGGTGGGTATGGTTCTTCCGGCAAGTGCAACAAGTGTGGTCGTTGATGTCTATGCAAGGATGCCGCAAGGCCTTTTAATTGCTCCTGAACTACCTCCTCTTTCAAGACCATCACAGGAATCTGATCTCGATTCTATTCGTGAAAACACTCTCGAACCAGAATTTTCCGCGGATTATGTCGCCTTTATCAATGCCATATTAGAAGAAGTGCGCGGCGTGATTGAAGGTGTCATGGATGTAGTGGATGGTATTTTTCAACACGAGCCACAAGCCGATCCATGGCAACACACTGATTTTTCCCTCTCTGTTAAAACTCTTCAGCAGCAGGTGGAGCAAGTGCGCGGGTATTGTAAAGAGGTGAAAGCTCTTCTCGATGAGTCAGAAGAAGAAAGTGCCTGCTTTAATCATCAACGTCGCGCTTATACAAATTTAGCAGCTGAATGGCTTGCAAGTGTTATTGGGCTTGGTTTAGATAGTGTGTCGAGCTTTTCGTCTCTCCTAGCGCCGGCAGAACAAACGCGCGCATCAAATATTAGTTATGGTTTTTTTCTCGCTTCGACAGCATTTTCTGTGTTGAAAGGATATGTATGGAAGAAGTGGCTCACCTACCAAAAGACAGCTGAACGTTTGAAGCATTGTCTTTTTGAAGGTTCAAGAACCTTATCTCATGGAAAGCGATACATCAGACTTTTAGCAGCATTAGAATCGGGGAGAAAAGAGGGAGGTATTTCTTCTCCGTATGCTTTACAACATATTGTCCATGGTGTGCGATCGCGCTGTCAGCAACCTGTTCAAGATCAAACGCTACGCTCTATCACTGAAAGTGCAAGCGAGCAAGTCGTCAGCACGGAGAGCGGAGAGCCTCCTGTTGAAATGCGTGTAACAAAGCGTAGAAGTCTTATAGCTAATTTAAGGCATAGACATCCGCATGTAAGCCGATACACGACTGTCAAGCCAGAAATCGCCCGCTCATATATTTCTTATCTCAACGCCAGAATTACACAAATTAAAAGCACGGTCGAAGGGATGATGAAGACAGTTGATCAATGCTTTGATGAGACTGAGGCCTGGAGAGAAACGAGTTTTGGGGTGACATTAAGAGCTTTGCGCACTCAAGTGGTGGCCGTTGAAGGGCTGTATCAACGCGTGCAGAGCTTGCTCGATCGCGATCGCAAAGATAATAATCTACTATGTTGCAACAAGCGCCGCGTTTATGCCTACTTCAATTTAGCTGCGGAGTGGAGTGTCAGTGGGCTTGCATTGACTTTGGATGCGTTAGGAAGTTATACCGATCTTTTCGACGCGGCTACCAATGCGAAATTACAGCGCATTGCTTATATTTTGCAAGTTTCAGCTCGCGTTGTCTCTATTGCTAAAGCAGTTGTATGGAAGCGCTGGATGGAGCATTTACAGCTTATTGAAGAATTGGTTGAATTCTTAAAACAAAGTGAAGACGTTCTTAAGCACGCTAATCGTTATATTCAGCTCCTTACAGCCTTGGAACAGATGCGAATGTCTACACACGCTTCGACAGATGATGTCTTTCTTGATGCGGTATTGAAAACGGCAAAGAAGGCCCGCGCAGAGCGTATCTCCTCCTTTATCGTCAGACAGCGCAGTACCAGCACTTCTGAAGGAGAGCGCTCGCATTCATCATCTTCTATAACTGCATCTGAAGTAGATGATCAGGCAAAATATCGCCTAAGAGCCCCACAAGGGCTAGCGGTTTTTTCAAGTGGGCAGCCATGGGCAGTTTGCTAATGAAAAAGAAGCCCTTCACTCGGACTTTAGGCAAAATTTGTAAAAATACCAGACTCGTGTTAGATTAAACTTTTTTCGAAATTATACCCATTCCACCTGGAGAATTGGGTATATCTTTGATGGTGACGACAAAGATAATTTTGGAAGAAGTCTATTGCGTTTATAAAGGGCGAAGAAGCAATGCTCTGGCCGTTTTCAAAGGACAAACTCCCTCTTGTGATCCTCACAATCGCTGTGATGGTATGCTTTTGTCTTTTGACAGGTCACTATTACTACATCATGATTGTGCAGTCTGCCAGATGGCAGGAAAAAGCACAGAGGCAGTATAGCAAAACAATTGTCCAGATCCCAAAGCGTGGGATTTTTTATTCCAACACAAGTATTTTAACAACGCACCCCAACGAGGATGTCCCACTCGTTGTCGATGTTGAGCGATTTCGCCTCCATGCTGACCCCTTAGCCATCCCTGAAGAATTGCGCTCTCAGGTAGTCCAGCATCTTGTCGACTATCTACAGCTTTCAAAAGAGCAACAGGAACAGCTGTTTGTTGATTTAAGTCGTAAAACGCATTTTCGTCGCCTATTAACGCCATTGTCACGCGCTCAACGCAGTAAGGTGCTTGCATGGTGGAATGCCTTTGCAAAGCGACAACAATTACCAGCAAATGCGCTTTTTTTTACTGTGGAATATCAGCGCTCCTATCCCTTTGGTAAATTACTCGGTCAGGTGCTGCATACGCTGGCTGATTATCGCGATGAAAAAACTCTTGAGGCCTTACCTACTGGAGGTTTAGAGCTGCATTTCAACGCCTTGCTCAAGGGAAAGATTGGGAAAAAACCTTGTTTGCAATCGCCTCGTCATCTACTGGAGGTAGTTCAGGCGCCCAATGAACAACCACTCGAGGGTGTCGATTTTCATTTAACGATCAATCATTACTTGCAGGCAGTAGCTGAAGAAGAGCTCGCCAAAGGTGTTAAGGAAGCACAGGCCGCTGGAGGATGGGTAGTGATGATGGATCCCTTTACAGGACATATTTTGGCACTGGCACAATATCCCTTCTTTTATCCGGAGCAATACCGACTCTACTTTAATGATAAAACGCGCATTGAAGAGACGAAAGTCAAAGCCATTTGTGATGCCAATGAGATCGGATCTCTAATGAAACCTTTTACTCTCGCCATCTGTCTGCAGGCGAATAAATTGTTGAAAGCAGCGGGAAAACCAAGTTTTTTTGAACCAGAAGAGAAGATCGCCACCCTTGACGGACGTTTTCCTGGGCGGAAAAAACCTATTACTGATGTGCACCCTAAACGTTTTGTGAATATGGATATGGGACTGCAAAAATCCTCCAACGTTTATATGGCGCGTCTTGTCGAGCGTATGTTGCGCGTGGTGCCACAAGAATGGTACCGACAACAAATTGTCAAACTAGGGTTTGGAGAGAAAACGGGGATAGAACTGCCGGCAGAGAGTGCAGGAATGGTTCCAACGATTGGAAAAATGCATCCCAATGGAGCATTAGAGTGGTCTAAGGCGACACCCTATTCTCTTGCAATGGGATACAATATTTTAGCGAGTAGTTTGCAGATGGTGCGCGCCTATGCCGTATTGGCGAATGGTGGTTGGTTGGTGCAGCCTACTCTTGTGCGCCGTGCAGAAAGGCGTAACGAAGTGCTGATTGATCATACCACTGCTGTGCAGAAAGTGGGTCCCATTCTTGATCCTGATGTGATTCAAAGGGTTCTACAAGCCATGAAATACGTCACCAAGTATGGAGGCACAGCTGCATCAGCCAATTTATGGGGATATACTGAGGCGGGTAAAACAGCAACGACGGAGAAAATCGTAAAAGGGCAATACTCAAAAAATAATAATTTGGCAACATTTGTGGGGATTGCTCCGCTTTCTCATCCGCGTTTTGTGTTATTAGTTGCAATTGATGAGCCAGCGCCTATATATATCCCGGGAAAGGGAAAAAATAGCCAAGCTGGAACGTGCGCGGCGCCTATTTTTCAAAAAATTGGTACGCGAGCCTTAGAGTATTTAGGTGAGCCCTTTGATGATCCTTATGGATTTCCTTCATCGGATAAGCGTTTTGATTCGCAGCGCGCTGATTGGTATAAAGAATCGCGTGTTTTGCGCGAACTTTTCAATGAATGGAATCAATAAGGACTTTAGTCCTCATCAATAGGATTTTTTTCTTTGCATTTCAAGATAAAATGCAGGTATATGATAGGTGGGTCTTTTGCAAAACTATCTATAATCTGGATGACTTGTCTGTTCTATATTGTAGATAGCTTTGCAAAAGATTGACCAGGATAAATGGGAAGAAGTAAAAAATGCGATTAACTGAGTTGATAGAGGGGTTTCCTAGTTTAAAGATCTATGGTGATGGTTCCATAGATATCAGAATGCTAGCAGATCACTCTAAAGCACTAGCACCGGGAGCTCTTTTTCTACCTACTAAGCAAGTGTCGCGCGAGATTTTGCGCGAAGTAGAAAGATCGGGGGCCAGTGCCATATGGACTCCAGAATATCTTCCTGGTCTTTCCATCGTGCAGGTAGTTGGGTCTTTAGACGCTATTAAGCGTGCAGCAATGGCAGCGCGTTTTTACTTAGAACCTAGTAAGCAGTTGTTTGTGATGGGTGTTACAGGGACAAATGGCAAGACAACGACGACCTATCTATTAAAGCACCTTTTCGATAATTTGCATCAGTCCTGTGGTTTACTGGGTACTGTGGAATATGTGGTGGGGCAACAACATTACCCGTCGCAACTGACAACCCCCGATAGTGTGGCATGCCAGCATCTCTTGCGTCAAATGGTGCAACAAGGATGCCGCGCTGTGACGATGGAAGTTTCTTCACATGCACTCGAACAGGCACGCGTTGCTTCTCTTGATTTTGATGTTGCTCTCTTTACTAATTTGACACTCGATCATCTTGACTATCATATGACGATGGAAGCTTATGCTGATGCAAAAGCGAGGCTATTTGAGATGTTGCATCCCGATGGGGTTGCCATTATTAATGGGGATAGCCCCTACGCTGATCACATGGTACGCAATTGTAAAGCGGAGGTCATTCGTTTTGGCATCGATTCCAAGGCTGATGTGCGCGCTTGCAATTTATTGCTGACTCCTCAAGGAATGCGTTTTGATGTGCATGCAGCAGGGAAGATAGAGCGGTTTTATAGCCCACTTGTTGGGCGCTATAATTTGATGAACATTTTAGGAGCGATTGCTGTGGGCGTCTATTTGCAAATCCCTCTTAAAGAATTAGCAGCAATTTTTGCTCATACTCCGCACGTACCGGGGCGTTTGGAAAAAGTAGGGGATACACCTAGTGTCTTTATCGATTATGCGCATACTGACGATGCTTTGAGCAATGTGCTGGCTACCTTGCGCGCTGTGACAGAAGGTAAAATCATTGTTGTATTCGGGTGTGGAGGCGATCGCGATCGCAGTAAGCGTCCTAAAATGGGTGCCGTGGCGGAACAAATGGCGGATTATGTCATCGTAACTAATGATAACCCAAGAAATGAGTCGCCCCATGAGATTATTGACCAAATTTGTATGGGATTTACTCATAAGGCAAATCATTGTGTTATTCCAGATCGCCGTGAGGCGATATGGCATGCGTTAAAAATGGCGCGGCCACAGGATACGGTGCTTGTTGCAGGCAAGGGACATGAACGCGGACAGATGGTAGGTCGCAGCGTCTTTGCTTTTGATGATCGAGTTGTTGTGAAGGAGTTTTATGAACATTCTATGGCCTCTGCTCTGCTGTCTTCTGCTACTGACAGGCTGTAGCACTTATGAGGTCTCTCGTAATAGTCATGGAGAGATGAGTGAATTTACCCCCACTCATTTACCTTTAAATGTGATTGTTATCGATCCAGGGCATGGAGGAGATGATTATGGTTGTTCTAATGAGGATGAGACTCTAAATGAAAAAACCCTGACTCTAGCGACCTCAAATCTACTGAAAAAGCATCTGCAGAAGTTAGGGTACCGCGTGATCATGACGCGTACTAGTGATGTGCGCGTGGCTTTGGACAAACGAGCGCGACTTGCCAATGAATTAAATGCAGAAGCCTTTGTCAGTGTGCATTTTAACCATGCTGAAAATACTTCAGCGCAAGGTGTCGAAGTTTTTTATCATAAGCAAGCAACAAATCTCAAGCGCACAGAGGAGTCGCACCATTTAGCTCAAGCTGTACTCCGCTCCGTTTTATTAGCGACAAATGCGCGTTCACGCGGCGTTAAAACAGCCAATTACCGCGTGATTAAAAAAACGGAAATGCCAGCTATTCTCGTGGAAGCAGGCTTTTTGAGCCACGAGAAAGAATCTTCGCGCTGTAAAGATCCAGACTATATGGATGCTATTGCTTGGGGGATTGCGCAAGGTATCAATAATTATTTCCGCTCTTTAGACAAAATCTAGTATTTTTAAAGCCTTTTGCAAAAGGCTCTTTAATACCAGAAAAAGTTACACTCAAGCAGGGACAACGTCTTGAAGAAGAAATCGGGATCGCGTAGTCTTTTCCATTTTGGTAGTTGAAGGAGTGTATAAGTTTCATGACATGGCATCCTAATCAAATCGCAAGTATTGTGCTCAGTGGAGGAGAAGGGCGTCGTCTATTTCCATTGACGCAACATCGCAGTAAACCTGCTCTTCCTTTTGGGGAACATCGCATTATCGATATTCCTATCTCTCATTCCCTAAATGCAGGCGTGCGAAAGATTTTTGTCCTGACACAGTTTCTTTCTTCTTCGCTGCATCGACATTTGATAGAAACCTATCGTTTAGATCCTTTTTCTCAAGGTTTTATTGAGATTTTGGCCCCTGAACAGCGTCCTGGACATGCTAGTTGGTATTTAGGAACGGCGGATGCTGTGCGGCAAAATATGGATTATTTGCGCCGCTGTGATGCAGAATATTTCCTTATCCTTTCAGGTGACCAGATCTATACCTTTGATCTGACACAACTTCTCCAGCAAGCCGTACAAAGTGGCGCGGATCTTACCATTGCTGCTATCCCTATTGGATCGCAAGATGCCTCTAGAATGGGTATTTTAGAAGTTAATGAAGATTCGTTTGTTGAAGGTTTTTTTGAAAAACCTAAGACGGCAGCACAACTAGCTCGTTTAAATGCGAATCAACATCTCTTGAAAAGTAAGGGCTTTAAGGCGCGTAAGGATTCCACTTATCTGGGCTCTATGGGCATTTATGTTTTTAAAAGAAAAGCATTATTCGATCTTTTGCAAGATGATGTACGAGAAGATTTTGGCAAACATCTTATTCCTACAATGGTTAGTAAAGGCAATGTCAGTGCCTATTTGCATCATGGTTATTGGGAAGATATTGGGACAGTGGGAGCACTTCACAAAGCAAATATGGCCCTTGTAGATAAAGATGGCCCTTTGCAGGGATGGGGAGTGGATAGTCTGTTTTACAAGAGACCCGTTTTTTTGCCGGCGCCAAAAATTTATGCGGGAAGGATTGAGCAGAGTGTCATATGTGCAGGAGCGGTTATTGATGCACAGCGCGTGACACGCAGTGTCATTGGTGCGCGCACTTTTGTGCAAAAAGGAGCCTCTATTGAAGAGACCGTAGTCCTTGGAAATGAAGACAGTGGTTTTACGAGCATTGGTCCTAAATCGGTCATTCGTCATGCTATTATTGATAAAAACGTGCAACTGGGAGCTGGTGTTCAACTGATCAATCATAAAGGACTGCAACAACTTGATGCTGAGCCTATCTTCATTCGCGATGGAGTGATTGTGGTTACAGAAGGGGCGCGGTTGCCGGAAGGGTTTGTCTTGTGAGTAAATTGTTTGCGATCGCCGATCTACATCTTGCGATCTCCACGCCTCAAAAGGATATGGGGATCTATGGCGCGCGCTGGTATGACTATCACGATCGTTTGCAGAAGCAGTGGCATGCTACTGTTTCTGAAGAGGATCTCGTACTTATTCCCGGCGATATTTCCTGGGCAATGCGCATGGAAGATGCACTCATTGACTTGGCTTGGATCGATGCTTTGCCAGGTAGAAAGGTGATGATTCGTGGTAATCACGATTATTGGTGGGCTTCCTTAGCTAAAATGGAAAAGGTGCTGCCTAAATCTATCACCGCTATCCACAACACCATTTACTTGTGGAGAGATTTTGCGATTTGTGGCAGCCGTCTATGGGATGACCCGCAATGGTGTGAAATTCCGCATGAAGAACATAAAATTTTTGATAGGGAATTGCAACGCTTAGAAATTGGCCTCAAGCAGCTTCCGAATGATGGTGTGCGTAAGGTTGTCATGCTACACTATCCCCCCATTCCAGAAACGATGCGTGCGACTCGTACAAGTGCACTGCTAGAAAAATATGGCGTGGAGTTGTGTGTTTTTGGGCATATCCACGTAGAAAATCCACCAAAATTTGGCGTCATGGGCCCCGTTGACTATAAACTGGTCGCGGCGGATGCGCTGCAGTTTTGTCCCTTGCTGCTTTACTAACTTCGATGCAGAAAGTTTGACGTCGGCCTTTCAAAGACAGGGCTATGATGTCTAATTTCTATCTCCAGCACAGCCCACGTTATAAAGTATTATTGCGATACAATTTTAAAAGCGATTTGCTTTGATTTGAATAATACCTCTGCATCTGGGCCCGCGGATGCTTGATGCTCATCTACATTGAATTCTTTCACAACTTGAGCCGTTGTTAAATGGTCAACAAAAACAGTTTGGCCATCTTTTCCCGATTTAATCGTTAGGAATTTGCTGTTAACATCTAGACGATCTCCATCTGGGCTTGTAAATTGAAATAGCACCCCATTCACTGCGGTGCCAGCGGCATCCGTCACGGTAACGTCTGTAGCTGTGACTTTACATGCATCTCCCTGTACACCACTTTGTGCAACTGCTACAGCTGCAAAAATGTGATGTGCGGCAAATATACTGAGAGCCGAAAGTACTAGTTTCATTGAACGCATAAAATCCTCCTTATATAAAAAGGTGTCCCTTTTCTTTAAAAGTCACCTTGTGCGCAGTTTTAAAATATACCAATTCTTCAGGTGGAATGGGTATACCTCATAAACGTGGCATGGTAAGTTCAAAATACAAAACAATATATTAAATAGACAGGGAAATTTTCGTATATGCTAGATTATTAATTTATTTATCTTTATAATAATGTTTAGTAATAAATATTAATTAGTTAAAACGAGGTGTTATGAGTTCTGTCAGTCCAATGGCACAAAAACCCCAATCGAGTATTTCTCTGTCTTTTGGTTTGTTTGGCAACTGCAAGACGCCAGATCAGTCAAAATGGGTGGATACCATTCATCTACTCATTGGTCAGACATGTATTCGTTTAGTGGTGCCTTCAAAGAGAGATCCCCGAAAAGTCCAGCACTTGAATTGTCAGTATGACTTGCATGGAGAACAAAAGAGAGCTCTTTCATTTAAAACACCGATGAGATATGTGAACAAGCTGGCCCTTGAAGTGCTATTTGGCACGGCTGAAGGGGGAAGTGAAAAGATTCACGTTGCATTTGATCAGTCTAAACCACTCGTTGAAAATCAACCCTATTGCCTTGTGATTCGTTTCGATGAGCAATTGCAATGTCAAGCCAGCATCCATCATGTAAAGGCAGGTTTCAGTGATGCAGAACAGATAGTGTACGAGCATTTATTTGATGTATTGGCTCCGTTAATGCGTCAGATCGTTGAGTTCACGCTTCCGGAAAAGGTGTTAGAGAGAGAATTACGCCCTGATGTTGAGGGACGTATTGGTCGCGTCATCAAAGAAGGTATTAAAAAAATACCGGATGAACGTCTAGCATATCTTATAAAAAACTTAACAGATATTACAAGGCAGAGTCGCACAGGTGAGCAATCACCCACTGAGAGATATGAGATATTACGTGAGATTCCAGGTCGATGTGTAAGCGCGATAGGAGAGCAAGGACTTGCGACCATGATCTATAGTTTCTGTGTACGCATGGTTGAGGGTTCGTTGAAAGATTTTGAAAGATTAGCATTAAACAGCATCGCCGTAAAGACAGCCAAAGATGTGAGTTTCAAGGTACAGTCCTGATAGACGGACCACGCGTATCCATCTATCAGGTTTGCTTTGCGCTTTAAGCGTTATATGAGGAAGAGCTGACATTGCCGCCTGTGCCGGTCCAGTTCGTGTGGAAGAACTGACCGCGAGGCTGGTCAATGCGCTCATAGGTGTGGGCGCCAAAGTAATCGCGCTGAGCCTGTAGCAAGTAAGCGGGTAAGCGCTCTGTGCGATATCCATCGAAGAATGAGAGTGCCGTGCTAAAGCATGGCACCCACGCTGCGCGCTCTACGGCAAAAGCAACCGCTTTACGCCATCCGCGCTCTGTTTTTAGGATCTCCTGGCGGAAGTAATCATCCAGTATTAGGCTCGTTAGGTTGGCGTTTTTATCAAATGCCTCTTTAATCTTGCCTAAAAAGCGGCTACGAATGATGCAGCCTCCACGCCACATCAGGGCAATGCCACCGTAATTCAGTTTCCACTTGTATTCCTTTGCCGCTTGCCTCATGAGCATGTACCCTTGAGTATAGCTAATGATTTTAGAGGCATAGAGGGCAAGGCGAATATTCTCAATCATTTCTTTTTTATCGCCTGCAAAGGCAGCTACAGGCGCTTTGGGTAGTTGTTTGCTTGCAAGTACGCGATCCTCCTTGAGTGCAGAAAGACAACGAGCAAATACCGCTTCTGCAATGAGAGTAACAGGTTCACCAAGTTCTAGGGCATTCATGCCTGTCCACTTGCCTGTCCCTTTTTGCCCCGCAACATCTAAAATCTTATCGACGAGGTAAGATCCATCTTTGTCTTTATACTTTAAGACAGCAGCGGTAATTTCGATCAAATAGCTATCGAGTTCTGTTTTATTCCACTCTGTGAAAATGGTTGCAATTTCTTCATGGCCAAGTCCTAAATGGTAGCGCAAGAGAGAGTAGGCCTCACTGATGAGCTGCATGTCGCCATATTCAATGCCATTGTGAACCATCTTGACATAGTGACCTGCACCACCATCTCCCACCCAATCGCAGCACGGAACGCCTTCCGCCTTAGCGGCGACTGATTGCAAGATTTCTTTTACAAGAGGCCATCCGGCAGAATTACCTCCAGGCATCAGTGAGGGGCCGTGGCGCGCGCCTTCTTCTCCACCCGATACGCCTGTTCCCATGTAAAGGATGCCTTTAGCACTTAATTCCGCTTCTCGACGATTTGTATCGTGGAAATTACTATTGCCTCCATCGATGATGAGGTCTCCTTTTTCAATAAGGGGAGTCAATTGGGCGATCATATCATCGACAGCTTCACCCGCTTTAACTAAAAAGATGATGCGGCGAGGGCGTTTAAGAGATTGCACGAACTCTTTCAGGTCATAGGTGCCTACGACTTTTGTTCCTTTGGCTGGACCTGCAACGAAGTCTTTAGTCTTAGAGGTTGTACGGTTAAAAACTGCTACCGTATAACCATGATCATTCATATTGAGGACCAGGTTTTGACCCATAACGGCCAGTCCAATTAAACCAATATCTGCTGACATACAACACCTCACTTTTTAATTTTTAGGTTAACACTTTAGGGAAATGTCAGCAATAAAAGAGAAAATCCTGGGTGTAATTCAATGTGTTAGTTAACTATTTGGAGCCAGAATGGAAGCTTTTCTTAAGGATTTACCAGACAACCTTCTGCCAAAAAATCCTTATTTTCCCCCTCTGTGTGCTCTGTGGACTCTGTGGTAAATATTTTTATTTAAAACATATGTTAATTGTTTTGAACCACAAAGCTCACAGAGCACACAGGGGGGGTATAAGCTGTTATGCATTATTCTAGAATAAGAATTAATAGGGACTGGAGTGGGTATATTAAAAGGATATGAGTCCCTAGTTTTTCATCCTTCCTAACACTTTGAATTACACCCGAAAATTCTTACATTCGATCAATCACCTTAAGCCCTAAGATATGCATACCGAGTTGTAAAATGCGTTCTGTGGCGCGACAAAGAAGAAGACGGCTTGCTTCTTCCTGCGTGTTAGCCACATGGCAATCCCTAAAAAAGGCATTGAATTTCTCTGCCAGTTGATAGAGATATTCACAGAGACGGTGAGGCATTAAGTCGTCGGCAAGTATTTCAGCACGTTCTTGGAAGCGCAGTAAATGAAGGACCAGTGCGCGCTCTGAGGGGTGTGAAATGTGCAATGTATCCCATGGAATCATAGCCACATCTTTACCAACACGTTTTTGAATGCTTAAAGTACGCACGAGAGAATACATGAGAAAGGCAGCCGTATTTCCCTCAAAGCGTAACATGCGCTCATAACTGAAGGAATAGTCGTGTGTGCGTTGGCAGGAAAGATCAGCATATTTAACAGCATTCATTCCAAGGGCAATGGCAGCAGCTTCAATATCATCCGGTGGGTTTTCGCGTCCTTGTAGAAGGGTGCGAGCTTGATCAATAGCTGAAGTCAGGAGGTCAATCAAACGTTCTGTATGACCGGATCGTGTTTTGAATTTCTTTCCATCAGGGCCAAGAACAAGTCCAAAGGGCACATGGTCGAGGCGAGTCTTGGATGGATCCCAATATTCCATCAATTTGCCGCACTCAAATAGAAGGGCAAAGTGGGAAGATTGACCTGCATCAGTAACAATGATGATGCGATCAGCTCTCTCTTCTTGAATGCGGTGGTAGAGACAGGCTAAGTCGGTCGTTGCATAGGTATACCCGCCGTCGCTTTTTTGTAACATGAAAGGTTGTTCGATGCCTGGAATAAAGAGACATTTTGCGCCATCAGAAATGACAAGATGACCTTTTTTTTCAGCATCTTCGACAACAAAGGGGAGCCAGGGTTGATAAAAAGATTCTCCTCGATCTTGTAGACGAATTTCTAATAAGTCATAGATCTCTTGATAGGCGGCGCTCGAGATGGCACAAATACGTTTCCATAGTTCTCTAGCTTCTTTTTCTCCCGATTGAAGGGCAACCACCTGTAGTTGGGACTGTTTTTTAAAGGCAGCATCACTATCAAAACGTTCCTTAGCAGTGCGATACCAAAGTGTTAGATCGCTAAGGACGCTTTTTTCAAGATCAGGTTTTTGTTCCTTAAGATAGGCAATAAGCATCCCAAAAGCAGTTCCCCAGTCTCCAATGTGATTAAGGCGCAACACATCATTGCCTAGCGTTTCAAAGAGACGAGCCAAACAGTCGCCGATAATGGTCGAACGTAGATGACCTACGTGCATTTCTTTAGCAATATTAGGAGAGGAAAAGTCAATAACGATGCGTTGTGGCTGATCTGTGGTGAGCCCAAAATTTTTGGTTTCCATGATTAAAGCGAGGTGTTTTTGTAGCCAATCCTCTTTTAAAGTAATGTTGATAAATCCAGGGCCTGCGATGGAAGTGTCTTGAATCATCTCTTTGAGGTTCGCTGGAAGGTGTTCCAATAGTGTAGTCGCAACGGTGCGCGGCGCAACATTGAGTTTTTTTGCCCACTTCATAGCACTGTTGAATTGGTAATCAGCAAATTGACTCTCTGCAATTTCAATGGGTAGCTCATCTTGAAGAGGTAGCAGGCCGGGAAAGGCATTAAACAACGCTTGTGAAAAACCCTCTTTGAGTAGGGTGGATAGGCTTGGAATCATGGGAAAAATGACCTTGATGATTAAAGGGGTAAACAGTTAACCTTGTTATACCCATTCTACCTGAAGAATTGAATTTTAAATCGAGAGAAAGCCCCGGGCTCGAGCTAGAAACAAGTCCTCATATTACTATAATATGGGGGTTTTTTTTCTGGCTCGATCGCGGGAGCTTTTTCTTCGACCTAAAACCAATTCTTCAGGTGGAATGGGTATAGCTTGAGAGATTTAGTATACAGAAATTTGCCTTTTCTGACTTGGGGGTGATTGATGACGCATGTGGCCATTCCGGAACAACTAAAAGCTGAGCTCGATGCATTCTTTAAAAAGAATAAGCATCCTGAGTTGGTCAGTTCGTATCTTTTTTTCCTCGAAAAAAAGTATCGCCTGCAACCAGTCCTATTTGTGAAGGAAAAACGCATTTATCAAAGTATTGAGGATGCCGTTCGCTATTTAGAGAGCGAGGGTAAGTTATGGCGCCAGACTGAAATCAAAATTGGTTTTGGTCCGCCAACTGTGAATGCAGAGACAAAGCGTATTTATATTTGTCCTTTCAGCGGAAAAGTGTTTGGAGACAATACCCACCCACATCCGCAAGATGCGATCTACGACTGGGTATCTACGTGTCCAGAGAATAACGAGTATGTCAATGGATTAAAGGCGAAGCGATTCTTTGTTTCAGATGATCCAGAAGTAATTCAGAGTTATATTACACCGCGAAAAGATCCTATCAAACGTATTGTTTACTCGTCGTTAATTACTGGAAAACTCTTTTTGACTAAAGAGTCGGTTGTAGAAGATTTTAAGCAAAATTGGCTGAAACGCTTGACACTTGTTGAAGTGCAGAACCAAAACCGCTTCCAGATCGAGGAGCATTTCCTTGCCTTCATCAAGAAGCAAATGGCTGAAGAACAAATCGCAGCCTTCGTAGAAGCATTGGCAGCTTATCCCGAATTCCAAGCTGTGGTGATACAGTGGATGGAAGAGGGTGCAGAAGAATAGTGCCTCAGGTTTTGAGGCCATCTCTCATTCCGTTGCAGAGACTTTTGAAATAGGTCAAAGGGTCGCACAAATGATGCGGCCCGGTCTTCCTCTGCTCTTGACGGGGGACTTGGGGGCAGGTAAGACGACGCTTGTTAAAGGAATTATCCACAGTTTGACAGGCGTTGATCCGCAATTTATCTGTAGTCCGACATATACGTATCTTCATTTATATCCACACGACAACCCATTTTGTGCTCATTTTGACCTCTATCGCCTCTCTTGCTTTGAGGATTTTCAAGCACTTGGTTTTTGTGACTATCTTTTTGCCCCTTGGATGACGTGCATAGAATGGCCAGAGAGGGTGCCAGAGATTACAGGTCAACTTCTTATCATGGAGCATCTCACTTCATGCGAGCGTCGTATTAGAGTTTTATAGTATAATCATTCTCTTATGAAAAAATTCACCTGCTCCCAAGTTCGATTTGTTAAAAGTGGTTGTCTGCCCGAACACTGGCCCAATTTAAATCTTGGCTCCAAAGAAGTTGCCATTGTAGGGCGTTCCAATGTTGGAAAATCTAGTCTCCTCAATCTTTTATTTGCGCAAAAATTGGCACTGGTTTCAGCAACACCTGGTAAGACGCAGCTGCTCAACTTCTTTTTAGTGGATGGGCAATGGAGCTTTGTGGATCTGCCTGGATATGGATTTGCAAGTGCTCCAAAAGAAGTGCAAAGAAAATGGGGCGAAGCGATCGATACCTATTTAACAGGCCGCAAGGAGCTTGCCTTTATTTTGATGCTCTTAGACCTAAAGCGTGATCCTTCCGTCGATGATCAACGATTTCTAGCCTGGGCGGCAGCTGCACAAAAACCTGTGGTGATTATTTTTACTAAAGCTGACCAAGTACCGCAGGGCCAATGGAATAAACGCATTCAGCAGGTTTTTGCATCGATTGGGCAAGAGTTCCCCTATGTGGTGACATCGACATTAAAAAAGGTGGGAAGACCCCTTCTCATATCACTTCTCAATAATTTATTAAATGATCAACAAGAGGATGAGCAATCGCATGGGCCTGCTGAATAAAGAAGAGTTTGTCTGTATCGATTGTGAGACAACGGGGTTGGACACAGAAAATGATGTGATCATCGAGGTGGCACTCGTGCGGTTCACTCTACAGGAAATCTTCCATTCTTTTTCCACCCTTGTCGATCCTGGTCGTCCTATCCCTGAAGCTTCGATGAAGATTCACCACATTAAAGATGATATGGTAAAGGGACAGCCTTTGATTGAAGAGGTCTTGCCACACATCTTAGAGAATATTGGCAATAAGATTGTCGTGGGTCACGGAGTAAAATTTGATTTACAGATGCTTGACCGTGCTGCTGCGAGGGCAGGGCTCCCGTCCAAGCTTATAGAATGCCGTACTTTTGATACATTGCGCTTGGCTCGCTATTATGGTGAGAGCCCCGTCAATTCGCTGGAGAGTTTGCGCTGCCATTTTAATATCGCTGATGAGGGAGCTCATCGCGCATTGAACGATGTGATGGTGAATATCGAAGTTTTCAAAAAGCTCGTCCTCGGATACAAGACTTCAGAAGAAATTACGGAATTACTTTCAAAGCCTGTGCTGATGAAAACGATGCCTCTTGGAAAATATAAAGGGCGTATTTTTAAAGAAATCCCTGAAAATTATTTGCAATGGGCCTCCCATCAAGAATTTGACCAAGATCTTCTTTACTCAATTCGTACGGAACTTAAGCGCAGGAAAAAAACTGTCGACTTTGCGCGTGCGGCTAACCCCTTTTCCTCACTCTAGGAGGGATGATGACACCTTTTTGTTCTATGAGTTTAGAAGCGCTTACCGCGTGGTTGGTTGAAAGAGGGCAACCGGCATTTCGTGCCAAACAACTTTTCGAATGGGTTTATAAGAAGGGTATCTGTGAGTGGAGTCAGATGACCTCATTGCCAAAAGAGCTACAGGGGATATTAAAGGAACATTTCCTTTTACCCTCATTAGAATTTGTCAAAGAAGTAGGTTCCTTGGATGGACAGACCTTTAAATCTCTCTGGAAGTTGACAGATGGACAACTTGTTGAATCTGTTTTAATTTGTGCGCCAGGTCGGCAGACAGTGTGTGTTTCCTCTCAGGTTGGATGTCCAGCGCGTTGTGCATTCTGTGCCTCGGGAAAAGAGGGGCTTATGCGAAATCTTTCTTCAGGTGAGATCGTGGAGCAGGTATGGCATACAAGTAACAAATTACGAACCATTGGTCAAGAAGTCACAAATGTTGTTTTCATGGGGATGGGAGAGCCGCTAGAAAACTATGACGCGGTTGTTGGGGCGGTAAGGCTTCTTAATGAGCCACAAGGCATCAATATGTCGCGCCGCCGCATCACGATCTCGACAGTGGGTGTCGTTGAAAAAATTATTGCGCTTTCTCATGAGGATTTAGGGGTCAATCTTGTCCTTTCATTGCATGCACCTAATCAACGCATTCGACAAAAAATCATTCCTTATGCGAGAAGATACGATTTGACTGATGTGATGCAGGCAATGGATGATTTTGCAGAGCGCACTAAACGCGATATTACTTTTGAATACACTCTTTTAGAGGGTATCAATGATCAAGTAGAGCATGCGCATGAGCTGGCTCAACTCATTGGATCGCGTCAATGTACGGTTAATCTGATTCCATATAATCCCGTAATGGGATTGCGTCTAAAAAGACCATCGCGACAGTCAATTGAAGAGTTTCGCTCCGTATTAGAGCAGCGAGGGTTGATTCATACTTGTCGTTATACGAAAGGGGATGATATTGCCGCTGCCTGTGGACAGTTGCGTTTGCAAAAACAAGGTGAGGTAAATGATGTGGTGGCCTAGTCTGCTGACAATCACGCGAATTTTTTTAAGCCCCATTTTCTTTCTTCTCTATGTCGAATATGAAGCGCTAGGAATTAGTTTTAAAGTACTTCCCTATCTCCTCATCGGACTTTTAGCCGTTTCAGAACTTTCTGATGCTTTTGATGGGTATGTCGCGCGCCGTCTGAATCAAGTGACTGATTTGGGAAAAATTCTAGATCCTATGGCCGATAGCATTAGCCGTATTTCTGTATTTTTAACCTTTACCCAAGGGGTGATTCAGCTGCCTCTTTTGCTTGTCTTCGTCTTTATCTATCGCGATGCTGTAGTGAGTACGCTAAGGACTGTGTGTGCGCTGCGCGGTGTTGCTCTGGCGGCGCGTCAAAGTGGAAAAGTTAAGGCGGTAGCGCAGGCTATTGTTGCCTTTTTTATTCTCGGGTTGTTAGCGCTTTATGCAGCTGATAAAATTTCCCTTGCAACATTGCAGATCTATAGCTTCTGGAGCGTAACGGTCGTAGCCATTTATACCCTTCTTTCCATGGGCGACTATATTTGGGCTAACCGCCAGCACATTAAAAAGTTATTACAGAAGCGCTCCCCCCGCCTTTACAAAAAATAATTTGTGAAAATCCCTCCTGATTCTCGACAATAAAAAGAAAGGATCGCTGTATGACTTTTATTAAAGCATTTCATGAAATCGCTACTGGTCATGACAAGTATATTATTAAAGAGCCATCAGGTCGATTTAAGATCTCTTCTACAAGAGAAAAAGGGGCGTTGCGCGTCGCTGAGATCTATCAAAAAGCCAAAGCAGAGCAGAACAAGATAGGTCCAGGTGATCTTAGTCAGTTTGCTGGTCGGTTAGCTACGAGTTTGAATAAGACCTTCTGGCGTAAGGTTCAGAATTTTTTTGACACCCTCTTTGGCGGCAGCTATATCAATAAATTTGAAGCTCTTGCACTCGAAGCAGTTCCAGACGCTCCAAAAGAGGCGAAACACCCCCCTTCAATGCCCCCACTTGCTCAGGAAGTTGCTACTTTTGGTGATTTAACCGCACAGCTAGCTGCAAGAGAAAAACGAAAAGCTGAACAAAAGAAGCAGTCGTCTGGCGGATGGAGCAACTTCTTTACTTCTAATAAAGGCGCTGAAAAACCCACTGCGCCTCTACAATCAGTTGACATCGGTGCTCGTTTGACGAAGTCCCTTGCTCTGAAAAGAAAGCAAGCGATGGGGGAGGGGACGTCCTCGCTGGTCTCTTATCAAGAAGCCGCACTGCAAGTGCTTTATGGGCTGCGTCACGGTATTGTTGAAAAACAGGGATTCATGGATCGCCTTAAATCGCCTAAAGAGGCAGGTGAGGTGGAAAAAACTCTTGAAGGCAGCTCTACGGTAGCTGTGCTGGGTGTTTTACTGAAAGTCCTCGGGGAGCCTAAAAATGCACAACTTAATGATCTTTTTGAAACGCTGCTCCATATCGAATGCTTAAGAGATAGTAAGTTGCCAGGGGAGCCTTCTAAAGAAAGTGTTTTGGGTCATATATGGAGTACATTAGTAGAAGGGAAGCTGAAGAAGAGAGAACCATTTTTATTTCCAGCGGGTTATGCAGCAGAAAAAGGAGAAGGTCATGCGATTCTTTGCGCATTTCAACCACAACAAGATGGTGCATGGTCTTTAGAGGTGATCAATACAGGGGAAGGGGCTGAAGGTAAGACGGTGCGTTATAAAGGCATTAAGGATTTACTCAGTAAAGAGACTTCTTTTGATGCATTGATTCGCTATGTAGCGTACGCACAACCAGGTGCGTCAATTGATCAGGTATACAAGACGTTAGACGCTCTTGCAGCTGTTGAAAGAGAAAACGGGCGCGAGGTATTGAAGCAGCAGCGTGGATGTTGCGCCATCGCTTCATTGCTTGCATGGATGAAACTACAAGATCCACAAGGTTATGAAGATAAAAAGAAAACGCTGATTGATAAAGTAAAGGCGGAAGTAAAGCAAGCATGCTTCAATCTTGCCAGGGGATTGAAAGACCAGATTTATAAGAAGCAGCGACAGGATGTTAAATTTAGCGGGGACTTTGCGGAGTGTGTTAATAAGCTCCTTGAATAAATTCACCTTTTGGATCACCATGGAGCAGTTTAATTGGGAGCTTCCTCATGAAAAAACTGCTTATCTGTGCTACACTTTTCTCGCTGTTGACGAGTTCGCTTTTTTCTCAAGAATCACACGCGCGCGCTGCTGAGGTGGGCGCTAAATCTTCTTTGCCACCTAGTGCGATTCTAGTGGCAATTGGCGCCATTGCCATTGTGGCTGCGGTAATTATTATCCCAAACAGCGGCGACAGCGCACACTCACATGCGTAATTATTTTATTGTTTAAATATCATGTTGCGATGTAGAGTCTTAAGTAATGTTCGGGAGTTATCATTTCCCCTCGTTTTGGAGAGAGATCATGAAAAAATTAGTCGTTTTGGCCCTGTTATTGAGTGCATTTGGCAGCACATTGCATGCCCAAGCAAATCAGCCTCAACAGCGTCCTAATGCTCAACGTCGTGGAGCATCCACGGGAGTATCAGCTGGTGCAGTTGCTGTTGGTGTTGGTGTTGTAGTGGTAGCAGCAGCGATTGCGATTGCAGCAAGCAATTCCGGTTCTTCTCACTCACATTCAAGTGATTAGAACTACACTTTCTGGAATGGTGCCAATAAGTTAATAGTGTGCACCTTTCCAGAAATTTCTTTTGGTTTAAAGGATAGACTAGTGTAGCATTTTGCGAAAAAAAACTGCACAATGGCTACCGTCACCCCTTGCCCTTTTCTTTCTGCATTATCTTACTACTCCGATGCGCCCCGCTTATACTTACGCCGTCTTAACGCCGATCAGTATGATGTCGTCTCATTAAAAACAGGTACACTTTCTCAACAGGCAGTGATCCAAACTGCGCGTGCTTATTTTCAAGAAATGCAACTGCAGCAGCGCTATTGTGATGGACCTCATTTCAAGCAAATTGTTTTGCGACTCGCACAGCGCAAAGATCTCGCGCCTTCACTACTAGAGAAGATCTGGAGGTGCATTCAATGGGGGTGTGAGCACCCTGCAAATGACAAAAATATTACATGGGCAACTCTTTCTGAAGATGTAGATGAATGGTTATACAGTGATCCCTTTAAACATGCGCTGCAAGATTGCAGGAATCAACTCACACAATCGCAAGAGCCATGGCGTTTTTATCAGTGGTGTGCCTTGCTGGAACATTGTTTGCAAAAAGAAGAGAAGCGATCTATTGAACCTCGTGTGGCTGCATGGTGGCTGGCCCAGGTAGATGAGTCTTTTAATTCATGGTTTTATGTGGAAGCTCTTTTATCGGTGGTGCGCGATGAAACAACAAGCAAAAGGTTAATCCGCGAGTATTTATATCCTCAATTGCAAGCAAGGCGGGAGTTTTACTTACCATGTGCATTTCAGCCATCTCATGAAAGATTTTTATTGCGCTGTCAACCTCATTCTGTAGATATGTGGCGTATACAAGTGTTTGTTGAGAAAAAATGGCAACCTGTGCAAAAAAAATGGATGAAAGAGCGGTGGAAAGCCAGTGTGTTAACTTTGTCACACAAGTGTATGGAAGAAGTGGTGTTGCCGAAATGTCTTTTAGCTTGCATTGCAAGTGATTCTGCATTTAACGATCTTGATTCTTTTCTTCAGTGGATAAGAGATGAACAAGGACAGGTTACTTCATCCTGGCATGACCAACCCTTAAATGGATATCGTCCGCTTGCAATTTTAGCGCAATGTATGGATGCTAAGCGCTTGTTACAAGTAAAAAAAGAATGGATTGAGCAATTGCAATATGCTCTCCAGTCATCTTTAGAAGGTGTTGCCTGTGGCATTCAGTGTCCACAAGAAGAAAGTGGGACATTGGAATTGCTTTTGCGACAGATTAAATAAGTTTTTGATAAATCTGTAAGTAACTTTCTGTGGGTTGTCGCCACGTGTGATCAATTTGAGCAGCTCGAAAGGCGGCCTGATTCCAGCTGCCTCGATCCTCAAAGAAGCGATGAAATGCGCGTCCGAGTGCCCAATCGATAGCTTCAGGAGTAGGTGCATCGAAAGTATAGCCTGTGCGTTCCTCCCAGGGGAAGTGAGGGCTATCTAAGTCTTTGACGGTGTCCTTAAGACCTCCAGTAGCGCGTACCAGAGGAAGTGTGCCAAAGCGCATCGCGATCATTTGCGTCAGTCCGCAAGGTTCAAAGAGGGAGGGGATGATTAAAAGGTCTGCCGCAGCAAAGATCTGATGGGCTAATGCCTCATCATGACGCAGTTCTAAATGACAATGAGGATTTGTGGTGTAGGTGGCGGCTAGTTTTTCAAAATGTTGTTGTGTGTGAGGAATGGGGCTAGATCCTAGGAGAACAAATTGCCCATACCGATGCAATGTTGTGTGGAGTGCATGCTCAATAAGCTGCGTGCCCTTTTGTGGCACGAGACGGGTGACGGAGGCAACAAGAGGGCCATCTTCAAACGCAAGCCCTAATTTGTCTTGTAAAAACCGTTTGTGCCAACTTTTTTTTGCGAAAAATATCTCTGCTCCTTCATCAACTGAAAAGTTAAGGTGGAGGTAGTCATCCATTGCAGGATTCCAATCTTCAGCATCAATCCCGTTGAGGATCCCATGACATTTGTAAGAATAAGTTTGTAGAATGCTATCTAGCCCACATCCATATTCATGGTGCATAATTTCATTGACATAGGTAGGGGAGACAGTCGTAATGGCGTCAGCATAAATAATTCCAGCTTTAAGCATGTTGACGCGTTCTGTGTGATAATGATCTTGCAATTCATGAAAACGAAATGGCAGACCAATCTCTTCAATGATTGCTGGTGCAATATTGCCTTGATGTTGAAGATTGTGAATGGTTAGGACAGTAGCCCCCACATGCAAACCTAAAGGACGATAAATTTCCTTGAGAATAAGGGGTGCCAATGCTGTATGCCAATCGTGGAGATGGAGAATATCAATGGTATTTTTGCGTTGATGAAGGAGCTCGAGGGCGGCTCTTGAAAAATACACGAAGCGCTCCGCTTCATTCTGCATGCCATAAATGGCTTCTTCTTGAAAGAAACTAAGGGAGGCATGAGGCTCGATCAATGTGATGGTGATGCCTTGGAAAACACCTTTCCATAGGCGATTCTCGACCATATTGCCGCAGTAGTAAGAATTCAAAGGGGGAGCAGTTTGCTCAAACTGTTCCAATATATGCTGGGGTATGTATGCATAGCGCGGCATAATGATCTCTACCGCATGCCCTTGAGCGACCAATTCTTTTGATAGCCCCCAAACGACATCAGCCAAGCCGCCTGCCTTGGCGATGGGAGCACACTCTGTAGCAATATGAACGATGCGCAAAATTAATCTTCCTCCAGCCCCTTCAGAAGGATTCTTGAAATTCTTCGTGAAATCATGCTTAAAGTGAGGTTATAATAGAAGGGACTTTTTTAGCACAGGATTTATGACAAAATCTCATCACATACCCTTGGAGCGCATTCGGAACTTTTCGATCATCGCTCACATTGACCATGGAAAATCCACTATTGCAGACCGTCTTTTAGAGGTAACGCACACTTTAGAAGCACGCCAAATGCAGGAGCAGGTGCTCGATGATATGGATTTGGAGCGTGAGCGCGGGATTACTATTAAGGCGCATCCTGTGACGATGAGTTATAAGGCAACTGATGGCCAGATTTACCAAATTAATCTTATCGATACCCCTGGTCACGTCGATTTTACCTATGAAGTGTCGCGTTCGTTATCGGCTTGTGAAGGTGCCCTGTTGGTAGTAGATGCTGTGCAAGGTGTTCAGGCTCAAAGTTTGGCAAATGTCTATTTGGCGTTAGACCGGAATTTAGAGATTGTACCTGTGATCAATAAGATCGATCTTCCAGCGGCAGATATTGATGGAGTGAAGGAGCAGATCGAAGAAGTGATTGGACTTGATGCTAGCGAAGCGATCTCTTGTTCTGCAAAGGCGGGTATTGGGATTTCTGAGATTTTGGAGCAAATCCTTGTCAAAGTCCCGCATCCTCGGGTACCGGAAGATGACATAGTGCGCGCCCTCATTTTTGACTCGCATTATGATTCCTATCGCGGTGTTATGATGTATGTGCGCGTGATGAGTGGATTTATTCAGAAAGGCTCCCTGATTCGCCTGATGGCAAGTGGGAAAAGTTTTGAAGTATTGGAAGTGGGTATTTTTTCTCCGAGCGAAAAACCAACAGATGCACTCTATCCCGGTGAAGTAGGTTATGTCATTGCTAATATTAAGAATTCGCGCGATGTGCAGATTGGAGATACAATTACTTTGCATCGCTATCCAGCACCTGAACCTTTGCCTGGCTTTAAAATCATTCGCCCAGTTGTTTATGCAGGCATTTATTCGATCGATGCAGACGACTTTGAACGTTTGCGAGATGCTCTCGATAAATTAAAACTGAATGATTCTGCACTTCATGTGGAACAAGAGAGTAGTACCGCTTTAGGATTCGGATTTAGATGTGGGTTTCTAGGACTGCTTCACCTAGAGATTGTTTTTGAAAGGATTCAACGTGAATTCGACGTTGATATCATCACGACCGCACCGAGTGTTGTCTATCGCTTTCACTTAAATTCAGGTGCAGTTAAAGAAGTGGATAATCCGGCCTTTTATCCCGATCCAAGTCATATCGATTTTGTTGAGGAGCCCTGGGCAAAATCACATGTCATTATTCCCAAAGAGTACATGGGCGCTTTGATGAATTTGGCATTAGAGAAAAGAGGGGTGTGTCTTAAAACTGAAACGATGGATGCCCACCGCTTACTTTTAACGTATCGCTTTCCAATGAATGAGATAGTGAGTGATTTTAATGATCGTCTAAAATCGCTTTCTAAGGGGTATGGTTCATTTGACTATGAGATTGATGGTTATGAAAAGAGCGATATCGTCAAATTAGAGATCCGGGTGAATGAGGAAGTTGTAGATGCATTTTCATGTCTCACACATCGATCGAAAGCGGAGTCAAAGGGACGCGCTATTTGCGAAAAACTTCTCGATGTGATCCCTATGCAATTATTTAAAGTTCCTGTGCAAGCGGCTGTAGGTGGTAAAATCATTGCGCGAGAAACGATTCGTGCATTGGGAAAAAATGTGACAGCAAAATGTTATGGAGGCGACATCTCGCGCAAACGCAAATTGTGGGAAAAACAGAAGGAAGGCAAAAAGCGCATGAAGGAAGTTGGCAAGGTCAATATCCCTCAAAATGCCTTCATGGAAGTGTTAAAGGCTCAGGCGCAGTAGATTTTGTCGTTGCAACGATACGCCATGTGATGAGGGCAAGTGCGGCGATATAAAAGGCAGGTGCAATCAGCCAACCCGTTGCGTGATAGGACCATAGCATAATCGCTGAGGCAGGCGTCCCTAGTGATTGTGCACCAAGTGCTACTGCGAGTGAAAGAGAGGTATAGCGAAGAGTTGAAGGAAGTAATTCTTGCGCCCATGCCTGCATAGGAGCCGCAAAAGCGACTCCAAGCATCATAAAGAGCGCGCGCATCGTAATAATTGCACCTGTGGATTCAACGGCGATGCTGGCAAAGAGGGGGATAGCGAGGAACGCCATTCCACACGCCGACCACATCATCAATCGCTCTTTTCCAATTTTCCCTCCCAGCCATCCAAAGATAGGTAAAAGCGCCATATCGACAAATAATAAAAGGGAGTTGATAGCCAAGACCGTTGAAGACGACAAGGGGGTGGTAAGGGGTAAAAAGCCATTCATGAAGGTAAAGGCTGTCGCATAATTAGCATAAGAAAATCCTGTCGCAACCGCAACAGCAAGAATTGCACGGCGATGCCCCCATAATGCTTTTCCTGGAAGAAGTTTTGTTTTGCATGTGGATGCAAGTGTTGTGGAGGAGAGTGTGCAGGCGCGTAAAACAAAGCTAGCGACGAGAGTTGCCCCACCAATCAAGAAGGGAATGCGCCAAAACCAGGTGGTGTCTTTCCACAGAGCGAAATAGGTAACGATAGAAGAAGCCAAAAGTACGCCGATCATTGAAGACATTGCGTAAATACTGCTAAAAAAGCTTTTTTGGCGCTGCTTCACCTGTTCTAAAAGAAATACTGCGCCCCCTGCACTTTCGCCCGCGACACAAAATGTTTGTGCTGTCTTCGTAATCGCCAGTAGAATAGGCGCCCAGATACCAGCTTGATGCCAAGTGGGCAAACATCCCATAAGTGCTGTCACCACTGCCATCATCCCTGTGGAAGCCATCAGCGCCTTTTTTCTCCCAAAATGATCGCCAATAAAGCCAAAAAACAAAGCGCCTAAAGGGCGAAAAAACAAGCCTAAAGGCATAATGGCATACGCATAGATTAATGAGGCAACGGGGTCTACTGAAGGAAAAAATAAGGGGGCAAGAAAGGGAGCTAAAAGACCGTAGAGAGCGATGTCATAGTGTTCTAAAAGGTGTCCAAGGAGAGCTGCGCATGAGGGGAGCCAGCGGGATTTAGAAGAGGAAATTGTCATGACATCACGCAGTGTTTATTTATAATATGATTTAATATCCAATATTATTGTTTTCTTTGTTTAATTTCCTATATTTATCGCAAATTATCGCATATTTGACAAGATTATAGGCTTCATAGTAGAGTTTCAAGGCGATTTCGCGCGATAAACTTTTTAGCAAATTTATTTCCCCGATGGGGTTTTATGGCTCTTGATTTCGATTTTCCCTATACATCGTACACTAATAGTGTTTCAGAACAAATAGAGGCCTCTCCAACAAAGAAGACGCGACCCGTTGTTGTTGAAAAAACTGAAGAAGTGGCTCAAAAAGAGCTAAAAAAGAGAGTATCATACCGAGCGGCTACCCCACCACTTCTGAAGCAAGTATCTCCTTTGCCAGCGCCAGAGCAGGATTCACTTCTGCAGAAATATGTTGCTGCATCAACGACAGAACAAAGCCCTTCAGAATTACGCCTTGAAGTTCTACAGGGGCACTTAAGTTGCATTGAACGCTTACATCAGGAACAAATTGCGAAATATTCGCAGCTGAATGCGCGTTTAGATGGTTTAAGTCAATTGAAGCAACGTTTACATGGCGATATGTGTTCATCTGATGATTGCGTAGATTGGTCAACGTGTGAAATGCGTCAAGGAATGCTGCAAGAGTGCATAGAGATGGGCCTAGTGGTGCCAAAAGGCAAAAAAGGTGACTTGCAATGGGATAAAGATGAATTAAGTCTATTTCTTGAGAACATCACCGAAACCTCTACGCGTTATGCGGGAGCGCAAAATCCGGTCAATATGATGATTACGCAGTTGATGGCAAGCAGAGAGGTATTGACAAAAGTAATTACAGGGATATTGAAATCACATCGCGAGATGGGAAATGAAGTCGCCCGCGCATTGCATTCTTAATATCTTAAGCAGTATGTTGAAGTAATGACAATATCTAGTATCCATCAAACATCTGAGCCACTCGCGCTCATGCTTTATCGCATCAGTAAAATGCAGGCGACAACGATGCATCGCGAATTGGACACAGGGCAATGGCTTTTGCGTGTCAAGGCAGCTACCCAAGAAGCGATTTGTAAAGAGCGCATTGAACATACTCAAAAGTTGCTGACTGCTAATCAGGAACGCTCTCAATGGAATTTTGGGGGGAAAGTTGTCAGTTGGCTCTTTGGCTCTAGTCTTGTGGCGTTAGGAGTTTTTGCCCTTATGACAGGTGTAGGTGTAGGGACTGGCTGTTCACTTATCGCAGCGGGAGGAGCTTCTTTAGCGATTGAAATTGCTGAAGAATGTGGTGCCTGGCGGAAATTGGTGATGAAACTTGCTCCTCACGACAAAGCAGAGCGCGAAAAAATTATGATGCATCTGCAAATTTGGACAAAGTCAGGACTTGCACTTCTTTCCCTTGCTGCTATGTGGAATGCGGCACAGGTGGTGACTAATGTTTTTCGCACGATGACGGTGGTGACGGCCAGTGCACAAAATTTTGCAGGGGGCACGATTAAGATTGGCGTGTCAGTAAAAGATGAAGCCAAGCTTGATCATGAAAGACAGGCGATACTTGCGCGTTCAAGATTACAACAGGAACGCAAACATGAAGAGGTCGAAAGAAACTCTTTAAAAAAGCAATTGGACGATACACAACGCGTGAATAAAACAGCGATAACAGCGATTGAAACAGAGGCAAGGGTGAGTCGTGAGATCGCTCATCTTTTGAGCCGAGCAAGAGGAGGCTAATAACTATGTCAGTTCATTCAATACAACCAACAACTACGCACTGGAATTCAGTAACTTTAGAAAGCTCTCAGAAGTTGCCTTCAGGTATCGATCCTTGCATCATGATGATGTTTCTTGCTTTTACGGCGATGGATATTGCACGCAAAAATATGGCCCTTGAACGTCAGTTCCGCGTGCAGCAACTGATTGAGCAGAGAAAAAAAATCACAAAAGTCGATGAGGGCTTCCAGTCACATGGGGTTGCCACACTTGGTTCAGGGACAATGGGCGGGATTCTCTCTTTGGTGGGAGGCGCTGCTGGTTTGGGCATGGTGGGTCTCGGTAAGTCAGCTGAAGCAATTACTTCGATGAATTCCCTCTGTTCGGGCTTAGGTCAAGTAAGCGGACAGGTAGGCCAGGGGGTTGGTCAGCAGATGGAGGGCAATCGCTATGGGCTTCAAATGACTGTTTCGACTTTTGATAAGGAATATGAACAACTTAGTGGCAACATTCGCGAAAACGAAGAGACAATTCGCCGCATCCTTGAAACGACGGAAAAAGTCATGCAGATCTATCAAGCCATGGTGGTAGCGGTGGTTAATGCCGCTTGATATGTTTTTTTTGTATGTGGCGATAAACAAGTAAGATAGCCAGGGTGATACAAGGGACTGCGATTCGAAAGAAAACGGTTTCAGGATCGATGCCGATGCCTTGACGTACGTAAGCCGAGAGTTCAGCAATGCCTTGTCCGAAGGAGAAAATGGCGTTACCGAGGATTGTGGCGAGCCAAAAATCGCCGCGATCCCAGTAGCATAAAAAGCCTAAAACGGCAAAAGCGACATCCGCCATGGCAATTTCATATTGCAAAGGATGAACAACAATACTTCCCAATGCTTTTACAGCGGGAGCAGGATCGCTGATGTACTGATAGGCCTCAATAAGACCAAAAAAGCCAATGTCTCCTACCGTCAAAAAAAGGATCAGATTTTCGAGTAACCCTTTACCATTTCGCTTGCGCGGTTGAAAAAACCATGTTGCAGCTAAGGTTATTATGAGGGTCGTCCACCAGAGAAAATTTACCATACTATCCTGCCTTCCATGAGCACTAACAATATATAGTTTTTTATTTTAAAAAATGCAATCGCTATTCGAGACTTTTTCTTGATTCAGTTTATAGCAGTCATCCTGTTCTCGACCTGGGTACAATTCAAAGTGTTAGTTAACTATTTAGAGCTAAAATGGAAGCTTTTCTTAAGGATTCAGTAGGTAACCAGCGCCAAAAAATCCTTAGTTCCCCCTCTGTGCGCTCTGTGAGCTCTGTGGTAAATATTTTATTTAAAACTTGTGTTAATTTTTTTTAACCACAGAGCCCACAGAGCGCACAGAGGGTGTATAAGCTTCTACATATTATTTTGAATGAGAATTAATGGGGGCCGAAGTGGGTATTAGAAGCATGCGAGTCCCTAGTTTTTTTATCCCTCCTAACACTTTGAATTACACCCACACTCCTTGCGCGCTTTGTATAAGAATCTTTATTGTGATATGATTTTGAAAAATAAACTTCTGGCGCAATTTTATGAATCTGGACTTTAGACAAAATCTAATGTTTTTAAAGCGGTAGCTCCAGGGTAGATTTAAGGCGGGGTGTCGTCGTGCATAGCTTTAGCTATCCGCGATGATGCACCGCTTTGAAGATGCTCTAGAGCTATCCCTGTAAAAATACTAGATTTTGTCTAAAGTTCAGATGAATCTTTTGCAAGGAACTTCTTTGAGTTCGTACAAAAGAAGAGGGGTATATGAAATCTCTACTTGCTGAATATCAATCCCAGCTGGATCATTTTTTCCGTTATGTGGATGCTGCATCTTTAGAACGTCTTGCGCAGGAGTGTGCGCAATCATCTGGAAATCTTGTGTGGTCAGGTGTTGGCAAGAGTGGGTGGGTGGCAAAAAAAGTGGCGGCGAGTCTTGCTTCTGTGGGCCTTCAAGCGATTGATTTATGTCCTCTTCATGCTTTACATGGAGATATTGGCCGTTTACAGAATGGCGACTGGTTGTTCTTGCTGAGCAAGAGCGGCTATACACCTGAATTATTGCAATTGGCTGTTCATGCGCGCTCTAAAGGGGCGAAAACAGTGGCCATTGTGTGTCAGAAGGATACGCCTCTTGCAAAAGAAGTAGATGATGTTATTTTATTGCCCTGTCTTAAAGAATTGTGCCCTTTAAATTTAGCTCCGACAACCTCTGCGGTGTTGCAAATGCTTTTTGGTGATCTTCTTTTAGTCGCTTTAATGCGCCATAAGGGAATTACCAAAGAGGTTTTTGCTGAAAATCATCCCGCTGGCGCGATTGGAAATAAGTTACTTTTGAAAGTGGGGAGCGTAATGCGCACAAAAGATGCGCTACCTTTATGTCGCCCTGATGAAGTATTAGTCGATTTATTGGTGCCCATTTCGGAAAAAGGTTGTGGTGCGCTCCTTGTCGTCAATGAACTAAAGCAGTTACAAGGGATTTTTACGGATGGCGATTTAAGGCGTGCCTTGCAACAATGGGGCTCTTTAGCATTGGACATGCCTGTTAAAAATTTCATGTCCCCACATCCTAAGACATTGACAGTGACAATGACAGCTTTTGAAGCAATGCAGTTAATGGAAATGCCCCCTTACCCCGTTATGGTTGCTCCTGTGATCGAATCAGATCAAGTAGTGGGTATAGTAAAAATGCACGATCTCGTGCAACGAGGAATTTGTAAATAGAGAGAAAGCATGCAGGCGATATCTAGTTATTGCACAACATGGATCCTACTGGGTTTTATCATAGGATACGTTCTAATCGTCTTTGAACATAAAAGTCGCATCAATAAAGCGGCGTCTGCCTTGTTAATGGCGACGATCTGTTGGGGACTTTATTTTATTTGTTCCTCACAGGAACTTCCGGAAAGCTTAATTAAATTGCGAGAGCACTTTGAAGGGGTCACTGAAATTGTCTTCTTTCTGATTGGAGCCATGACAATCGTTGAATTGGTGGATAGTCATAAAGGTTTTCAGATCATTACTGATGCAGTGCAAATGCGCTCTAAGAAGAAATTATTGTGGATGACAGCATTGCTCGGATTTTTTCTCTCCTCTGTGCTGGATAATTTGACATCCACTATCGTGATGGTCTCTTTATTGCGCAAGTTGATCCCCAATAAAAAAGAACAGCAACTTTTCGGTGGAATGATGGTCATTGCCACGAATGCAGGTGGGGCCTGGACGCCTATTGGAGATGTGACGACAACCATGTTGTGGATCAATGGTCAGATTTCTACGCTGGGAATTATCAAATCTCTATTTGTACCTAGCGTTGTTTGTATTGTTGTGCCAGTCCTTCTGTTGTCTTTCTTTTTGAAAGGGAATTATGAGCCTATTGAGGCGAGTAAGATTGAGAAGCCAGAGCCCAGAGCAACGCTTATTTTTTGGCTTGGTATTGCCAGTTTAATTTTTGTACCGATTTTTAAAACAATTACAGGCATGCCACCTGTCATCGGCATGCTACTGGGTGTTGGCGTGATGTGGCTCGTAACGGATCTGCTTCACCGCGATGAGACCCGCTCGCATTTACGCGTGCCACATGTTTTTAAGAAGATTGACCTCTCTGGCGCTTTGTTCTTTTTAGGCATCCTGCTCGCTGTGGGCTCACTTGAAGTCATCGGTCTTTTGAAAGAGTTCGCTGATTGGCTGTCTGCCACTTTGCCCAATCTGGGCATCATTGCCATGGTGATAGGACTTGTTTCTGCAGTCATTGACAACGTCCCCCTCGTTGCAGCGACTATGGGAATGTATGATATAGCTCAGTTCCCGCAAGACAGCGCGCTTTGGGAGATGATTGCTTATGCAGCAGGTACGGGTGGTAGTATTTTGGTGATTGGATCTGCTGCAGGCGTTGCCTACATGGGGATGGAAAAGGTCGATTTTGCTTGGTATTTTAAGCGAATTAGCGGCCTGGCTTTGGCGGGATATTTAGCAGGCTTTGCTGTTTATCTGCTGATAGGGTAAAAGAGAAGAAAAGGATTTTTCTCTTGCGCATTAGCCGATTTCAACAGTGGATGCAGCAGCAATCCATCGATCTATTTCTGATAGAAGACCCGTTGTCGATAGAATATCTCACGGGTTTTCAGCTCTCTTTAGGCAAATTGCTTTTGGGTCATAACCATCAAAAGTTATTTGTGGACGGAAGATATTTTGAAAAAGCCTCGCTCTTAGATGGAATAGAAGTTTGTTTGTGGCACCCCCAAAACCCTTATCCCTTTTTATCTGAAATTACTGCAGCCACTAGATTAGGATTTGACAGTGATCGGCTATCCTATGCTGCATTTTTGCATTTACAAACCGCTGTCATGGAGCAAAAGGTCCCTTTAGTACTGGAGCCTGTTGCGAATCCATTAAAGGAAATGAGAGCTGTAAAGGATCAAGAGGAATTGGATGCCCTTGAAGAGGCTGCGGAATTGGGTTTGCGCGGTTATGACTTTGTACTGGGTTTGCTAAAAGAAGGGATTTCTGAACAGCAAGTTGCCACGGAACTAGAAATTTTCTGGAGGCGCCAAGGTGCTTCTGGAGTTGCTTTTGAGAGCATTATTGCCTTTGGTGCCAATTCCAGTCACCCTCATCACCGCGCTTCACAGCGCCAGTTGCGTCCTCAGGATGTTGTATTGATTGATATTGGAGTAACACTTAATCGATATCACTCCGATATGACGCGCACGCACTTTTTTAAAAGTGTGCCTGAAAAAATGCAACAAGTATATGAACTTGTGCTGGCAGCTCATGAGGCGGCCTGTTCTGCTGCGACAGTTGGGATGCGTGCATGTGATCTGGATGCAGTGGCGCGTACAATTATTGAAGCAGGTGGATGGGGAAAAGAGTTTTGCCACTCGCTGGGCCATGGTATTGGGCTGCAAGTGCATGAATTTCCTCGTCTTTCTGCCAGTGAAAATTGTCTTTTAAAAGAAGGCATGGTCATTACGATTGAACCTGGAATCTATCTGCCAAGGGTGGGGGGCGTGAGGATTGAAGATACTGTAGTCATTGAAAAGGCAACCGCTCGTTCATTGACGCAAAGAAGTAAAGCCTTAGTGGTGCTCTCATGAGTTTGCGTAAACGGCTCTTCTTATGGATTGGTGCATTATTTCTGCTTCTTACCCTTGTTTCTTATTTTTTTCCTCGCCTCATCGTTCGTCAGGAAGTACAGGGTTTACAGCGTGCGTTCGGCTCACAAATTGAAAAAGATCGCTTAGCAGCCTATCGGGAGCGCTCGCAGAATTTTCAAGAAAAAGTAGAAAATATTCTGGACGCTATCCATACGACGCTGCTGTATGTACAAAACGTGCCTTTGCTACAGCAGTCTTTTGATTCTAAAGATCACCCACAAAAGGCTGTTTGGACTGCATTAATGCAGCAATTGCTCTATGCACCTCATCTGCAAGCCGTGCAATTGTCTGCGCCTGTAAAATCAGATAAAGATTTTGTCATTGCGATCAATAACCCGCGCCTCTATCCAACAGATTCCTTTGCGCTGTCTGATCACTTAGCCCTGGTGCGCTTTATTCCAAGTGAGGCACAAAATTCCCCCTTGATGGGTCCTTATTTAGGCATTCGTCTTAAAGATGATAGTTCACCGACCGCTTTCATCTATTTTCTTTATCCTGTGGAAGATTTCTTTGAATTATCAGATAGTGAAGTCATTAAGCTTTTTGAAACAAATCAGTGGGCGCAATTTCAAGTCCTATTGCATTCCCAAATCGAATCGATTGAACATGAGTTAACAGATAATAAAATAGATTCGCTTAATGCTCTGGTTGCTTGGAAGAGTCGACGCCAGGTGGAAAAAAAACAACCCATTGATAAAAAAGCGCTCTTTCACTCGCGCCGTCCCTTGGCGAAGTATGCCCTTGAAAAACCACCAAGAGATCTTCGAAATATCTTTTTCAATAGTGTTAAATTATACACGCAGCTTGTTTTAACGAGCATGCCTGACACGCCATTTGACCCTGCTGTACCGCTTGGAATGACCTCTCTTTTCGATCGCATTGCGGGAGTGGGCAGAGATGTGGATAGCCAACAAAAATGGTTTCAGGGATTTGCTCTTCTTAATGAGGAACTATTTTTCAATAGAGCTGTTTTAGAGCCAACAAGCAGTGATAAGAAGTTAGTGGTTAATCCTCTTTTGAATGATTTTCTCTTAATCGATAGCGGGATGCTCGATGCGATTGAACCCTATCAATTAACAATTGGTTCGAGTTTATTGCCTCTTTTGACGGAGATAGCGATTGGCAGTGAATTAGTGGTTTTTGTGGACCCCAAGGGACATGTTCACTCTGTCATTGACGCTGAAGGGAGTGTTCAAAACCCCTTTTTATTTGAAGGGATCGATTTTACGCAAATTTTGGATAGTGGTTATGGGCAAATGTTTATCCAAAATCAACCCTATTATTTCCTGCAGCTTAATACACCGCTTGTGCCTCAGCTCCATCTCTTTATTTTTAAAGCAGATGCCACAGAAGCAATCTATACTTTGAAACAGGTTGTCAGTGAGAGACTCAAAAGTTCCTATTACGCCTTTTCCTATCAATTGCTCATCGTTTCTATTTTCGTACTTGTCCTTGCTATGGTGATTCTGGCCATCTTATCAAATCGTATCACTAAGCCTATTGTGTTGTTGGCCCAGGCAACGGAAAAAATTGCTCAGGGTGATTATAACGGCGCTGAACTACCTTCTCTCTCTGATCGCCTCGATGAGATCGCTATGCTATATGATAATTTTAGTCATATGTTAGTCGGTTTGCGCGATAAAGAAAGACTGCGCAATGTGCTCGACCGCATGGTTTCACGTGAAATTGCAACGGAAATTTTGAAAGGAAAATTGCAGCTCGGTGGTGAGAATAAAATTGTGACAGTCCTCTTTGCTGATATTCGTCAATTTACACATCTCACGGAGAATCTTGAGCCGCAGAATTTGATTATGCAACTCAATGATTATATGACGCGTATGAGTCGATTGATTGAGGGGCAGGGCGGTGTTATCGATAAGTATGTGGGCGATGAGATCATGGGGCTTTATGGCACACCGATTGAAATGCAAGACTCCGCTAAACGTGCTATTATCAGTGCACTCTTGATGATGCGCGCTTTAGAACTGTGGAATGTCGAAAGAAAGCAGGAGGGTCTTTTTCCCTTCCAAATAGGTATTGGGATTAATACCGGCAAAGTTGTGGCGGGAAATATGGGCTCTGAAACACGTCTGAGTTATACAGTGTTAGGGGCGAATGTTAATTTGGCTTCACGTTTGTGTGGGGCGGCAGGGCCAGGTCAAATTTTTATTACTGAAGCTACTCTAGAAGCAAGTGGCCTTAAAGATCAGCTAGAAGTAGAAACGCTTGCTGAAATGCATTATAAGGGATTTTCACATCCTATTGCAACGTACCTGATTAAGGGGTGGAAGGCATGACACTGCGCCGCAAGGTGTTTTCTGGCTATGTGATTCTTCTCGGGGTTTTTCTCGGAGCAATTTATCCTTTAGTTGAGTGGTGGATAGCTCGAGAAATTGTCCAGCTAACTCCTAGCGACATGGCTGTTTCAAGCATTCTCTCGCTACTGCACAAGGATCTACTGCTACTCATTATTTCCCTTCTTGTCGTTTTTGCCTGTTTTGCCTGGTTGATTTTTTATCAAGCCACACGTCCCATCCGTCGCCTCATTCGCGCAATCGATCTTAACGCTAAGAGTATGGCGCCAATTAATGTAGGGGACATGAGTCCGGAAGATGATGTGGCTCTTTTGGCAAACGCATTAAATCAACTTTCAGAGCGCATTCGACGTCAAATATCTGTTGGAAAAGATTTTATTGCCAATGCCTCTCATGAATTAAAAACGCCCATTACGATTATTCGCGGTTTTGCTGAAACACTACATGATCATCCCGAGTTGCCACCTGAAAAGGTCCAAGAGGTAACACACAAGATTGTTGTGAATTGTCAACGCATGGAAACGCTTGTAAGAAACCTATTAACTCTTGCTGATGTGGAGAATTTGCCTTTAGAGCGGCTTCAGGAATGCAATATAGCGATTGCCATTGATAATTGTGTTCAGATGTTGCAAACGTTATACCCTTTGGCCAAAATTGCCCTAACCTATCCGCAAGAACTCTACGTGATAGGGGATCAAGATTTGCTGGAACTTGCCATCATGAATTTACTCAATAATGCTGCAAAATACAGCAAAGGGGTAGCCCAGATTGCCGTAAATGCCTTTTTAGAAAACAAGGAAGTCGTGATTGTTATTTCAGATTGTGGGATAGGAATCCCTAAAGAGGACCAATCGCGTATTTTTGAACGCTTCTACACAGTGAATAAAGCGCATTCGCGAAAATTAGGCGGATCAGGTTTAGGGCTTGCAATTACACGAACTATTATTGAGAAGCACCGTGGAAAAATCTCACTGCAGTCCGTACTCGGTGAAGGCACCACATTTACGATTCGCTTGCCTGCTTCTTTTGTTTAAACCTCTATTATGTGATAATTAAAGCACCTCTAAAGCCCCGATTGATTAAAAGAATTAAATGCTACATCCTTTGACTCGCTCTAAATTATATCCGAAGAAATTGTATGCTGGCGCACATGTGCGCGTGATAGCTCCCGCTAGAAGCCTGGCGTTGATTTCACCCGCTGTCCGTGCAATTGCCTCAGAGCGTTTTGCACACTTGGGACTCAAACTTTCTTTCGGTCGCTCTGTAGAGGTTTGTGATGGCGCTTTGTCTTCTTCTATCGATTTAAGAGTGCAGGATTTGCATGAGGCATTTCAAGATACAAGTGTCGATGCTATTTTTACTGTGATTGGCGGGTATAATTCCAATGAATTGCTCCCTTTTCTCAATTATGACCTGATACAGGCTAATCCTAAAATTTTCTGCGGGTTTTCTGATATTACGGCTTTGAGCAATGCGATCTTTGCAAGAACTGGACTTGTTACTTACAGTGGGCCCCATTATAGTTCACTTGGGATGCAGCAGGGGATCGAATATACCTTACATGCATTGCAAGCAGCGCTTTTTTCAAATGCCCCCTATCAAGTCGAGGCGAGTAGAGAGTGGAGCAATGATCTGTGGTTTCTTGATCAAGAGCAACGCACTTTTCATCCCAATGCAGGGATTAAGGTGCTTAGGGAGGGTCAAGCGACTGGAGATATAGTCGGGGGGAATTTAGGGACACTGGCGCTTTTGCATGGGACACCTTTTATGCCCCGATTAAATGGTGCGATTCTCTTTATTGAAGCAGAAGAAGGCGTACCACTACATTTATTTAACAGGCAGCTGCACGCCTTATCACAACAGCCGGGATTTGCTCAAATTGCAGCTCTTGTGATTGGTCGTTTTACTCCCTCATCAAAAATAACTGATGAGGCCATAAGAGAAAGCATTGACTCCATTGACGCTTTAAACAACATCCCCATTGTCTGTAACATTGACTTTGGGCACACAACTCCTCTTATGACCTTTCCTATTGGTGGAGTGGCTACAATCAACAATGATCAGATTACAATCCTGGAGCACTGATGCATAATCGTTTAAGTAAAGTTTTAGCAGCTGCAGGAGTGGCATCGCGACGTGCTTGTGAAGAACTCATTCAAGCGGGGCGTGTGACAGTCAATCGCGAGGTAGTCCGCCTGCCTCAGCACTTTGTCACATTGGGAAAAGATGTGATCTCTGTGGACGGCAAAACGGTGAGCAAATTGCCAACCTATCGGTATTTTGCTTTCAATAAGCCTGCAGGCTATTTATGCACTCAAGCAGAAAATGCCTCGAAGCGCGTCCTTGATTTTTTTGACCCTAAAGAGCGTCTTTTTACAGTTGGGCGTCTTGACAAAGATACGACAGGGCTGATTATCGTCACGAATGATGGTCAATTTGCGCAAGCCGTGATCCATCCCTCCTACGCCATTGAAAAAGAGTATCTTGTAAAAACACGCCAAGAGATCACAGAACACCACCTTAAAACACTTTCGCAAGGCACTTTTATAGAAGGTGTTCATGTGGCGCCTGTAAAAGTGGTCAAAGTCCGTCGAGGTACACTGCGTATCACAATTCAGGAGGGAAAAAAACGCCAGGTCCGCCTCATGATGGCAGATGCGGGGTTAGAAGTCCTCTCTCTCTGCCGCATCCGGATTGGCAACTTGCTTTTAGGGACCCTTGCCGTGGGGGCCTGGCGCGAAATTTCTTCTAAGGAACGTGAAATGCTCTTAACTGTTGCCTCAGATAACAAAGTCAATCTCTAGATAAAACGGTATCCGTCGTCATCCCCTCCAGCCTCTACACACCCACCTGGAATGCCTATGGTTGCTTGATTTGGATGAGCCCATACGACACTGATCCCCCCCCAGCCGCCGCCGACAACGTGGCTGATCTGCTCAAGAGTGAGCAAATGAATGAGCACATCACTAT